>JAZDLH010000168.1:0-2814 GCA_043802275.1 Planctomycetota bacterium | reverse complement strand
GTAACCACGAAATTCACAACCACCGCTTCCAACCCGGGGCTCGACCTTACCCCGGGCATACAGGCAGCCCTTTTGATGAACCAGCCAAGACATTAAAGGCGGGTGACCACGGTGTTCCAGGTGGGGAAAACATGCTCGCCTATCCAGATGGCAAGGTCCGCTATTTCACCGTTCGAGAAAGCGCGCGCCTGCAAACCTTCCCGGACAAATTTATATTTCACGGGTCGTGGACCGAGACAATGCGGCAGTTAGGGAACGCGGTGCCGGTCGCCTTGGCGCGGGTCGTGGCGAAGGAAATTCACCGACTACTCTCCCTGCATTCCCGGAGGGTTGCCGGATGAAACAGGAAAACGTGTATAATCCACTGGACAAGCGTAATCTTGGCCACAGCGTGGCCAAGGCGCTCTTGGAGCGTCCGGTTGGTGCGTTGCCACCAGATACGTTCGAGGGCGCGGGCATCTACGCGATTTACTACGTGGGGGATTATCCCGACTACAAGCCGCTTGCCGAGCAGAACCTCGATGACCGGTTTGCCGCCCCGATCTACGTCGGGAAGGCCGTTCCGGAGGGAGCTCGCAAGGGTGGTTTTGGCTTGGATGCGCCCGCCGGCAACGTGCTCTTCAAACGACTACGCGAGCACGCCAAGTCCATCGAGGAAGCAAAAAATCTCGATCCGAAGCATTTTTTCTGTCGGTATCTCGTGACGGACGATATTTGGATTCCGCTCGGCGAGAATCTCCTTATCGAGATGTTCTCTCCGTTATGGAATAAGCTGATCGACGGTTTTGGAAATCACGATCCCGGAAGCGGACGGTACAATCAGCAAAGGTCGGCGTGGGACGTCTTGCATCCGGGCCGCGCTTGGGTCGCCAAGTGTCAGCCCTACGCCAAGACCGAGGCTGAAATACTTAAGGGCATCCGTGAGTTTTTCGCCTCTCGCAACAAGTAGTACCGTCCCACCGGCCGCGGGATCGGGAGCAAGGTCTTTTTCCCTTGCCATCCCTCGCGCGGAAGGTACAATTCCACCGACGCCGGTCGCTCGCCGCCGCCTCATGCCGACTACCCGCTCCCTTATACATTCGGATCGTGGAGAGGCAAGGAAAGCGGCGCGAAACAGGGGGACTTAAGAAGCGGGCGTCCGGCCCCACGAGGAGAACGCGCATCATGGCCGGCATCTTCAAGGCCTACGACATCCGCGGCGTCTACCCCGAGACGCTTAACGAGGAGACCGCGCGCCGGATCGGCGCGGCGGCCGCGCTCGTTCTCAAGGCCAGGACCGTGGTGGTCGGCCGCGACATGCGCGTCTCGAGCCCGGCCATCGTCGAGGCCCTGACCGAAGGCTTTACGAACGCGGGCGTGGACGTGATCCGGATCGGACTCTCCTCCACCCCCATGCTCTACTTCGCCGTGGGCCATTGGAAGGCCGGCGGCGGCGTCATGGTGACCGCCAGCCACAACCCCGCCCAGTACAACGGGTTCAAGTTCTGCCGCGCCGAGGCCGTGCCCGTTTCGTACGACACGGGTCTCGCCGAGATCGAGAAACGCGTCTCCTCCGGCCGCATGTCCTCATCGAAGCGCAAAGGCTCGGTCGAGGAGCAGGAGATCGGCCCGGACTACCGCGCGCACCTCTTGAAGTTCGCGGACGGCATCAAGCCCCTCACCGTGGCCATCGACACCGGGAACGGCGTCATGGGCGCGTTTCTCCCGCCTCTCCTGGACAAGCTTCCCTGCGAGGTCATCCGCCTCTATTTCGAGCCGGACGGCACCTTCCCGCACCACGAGGCCAATCCCTTGAAGCCCGAGAACATGGCCGACCTCGTCGCCAAGGTGCGGGAGACCAAGGCCGACCTCGGCATCGCCTTCGACGGCGACGGCGACCGCGCCTTCTTCTGCGACGAGACGGGCGCGATCGTCCCGGCCGATTTCGTGACCGCGCTCCTCGCCGCCGAGATGCTCGCGCGCGAGCCCGGCGGAACCATCGTCTACGACCTCCGGAGCTCCCGGATCGTGCGCGAGGAGATCCTCCGCCTCGGCGGCGTGCCGGTCGAGAGCCGCGTGGGGCACAGCTACATGAAGGCCGTCATGCGCGAGCAAAACAGCCTCTTCGGGGGCGAGCTCTCCGGCCACTTCTACTTCCGCGACATCTTCACCACGGACAACGCCGAGCTCGCCGCGCTCCACATCCTCACCCAGATGTCCCGCACCGGCAAGAAGCTCTCCGCGCTTGTCAAGCCCTTCAAAAAATACTTCGCCTCGGGCGAGACCAATTTCGAGGTCGCGGACAAGGACCGGAAACTCGCCGCCTTGAAGGCGCGCTACGCCAACGCCAAGCGGTCGGAGCTGGACGGCCTCACCCTTTGCTACGCCGACTGGTGGTGCAACGTCCGGCCGAGCAACACCGAGCCGGTCCTGCGCCTCAACCTCGAGGCCCGCACCGCGAAGCTCCTCAGGGAGAAGCTGAAGGAGGTCTCGGCCCTGCTGCGGGCCTGACCTCTCGAGCCTTCCGTTGAAACCGACGCGTTAAAAACCCCCTTTTCGCCGGCGGGACGTCACGATATACTTGTCTCCCAAGGATACCGACTTCAAGGTGTCTCCGGCGGGGCGTCCCCGGACGGGGTGTCCTGCGCGGCAGCGCCGGAGAGGCAGGCGAGGCGCCCTTGCAAGCGCATGCACCCTGCCGGGATGGAGGCAACGCTTGCACCCATGAACTACGAAGACCTCCCCAGGATCGACCGCTCGGGCGCGGGCCACACGACCCGAATCTTCCGGCGGCTGCGGCGCGCGAGCCGGCGCCTCTTCCGCACCCCGGCCGGG
>JAZDLH010000167.1:0-4764 GCA_043802275.1 Planctomycetota bacterium | reverse complement strand
GTTGGGGTGGATTATTCATATCTGGTCGATCCTGGACGCGGCGCTTTTCGAACCGCCTAAAAAGGGGTAAAAGACCAGGGCCTTCCCTCGAGATGAGGCAGCGTTACTGTCGCGGGAGAAAAGAGTTATGGCGAGAGGCATTTTTTTGGCAATCGAAGGGCCGGACGGTGGGGGCAAAACCACCCAGGCCGGCCTTTTGGCCGAACATCTTCGTAAGGCGGGCCGGGAGGTCGTGCCGGTGCGCGAACCTGGCGGCACCCCCCTGGGGGAGCGAGTGCGAGCGCTCCTCCTCGAGGAGGACTTCTCCGGCATGGACGTCCGGACCGAGCTCTTTCTTTTCATGGCCGCGCGGGCGGAGCTCGTGCGGCAGGTCATCCGCCCGGCCCTTGCGCGCGGGGCCGCGGTCTTGAGCGACCGGTTCCTCTTGTCCACCCTCGTCTACCAGGGGCTGGCCGGCGGACTCCCGCTCGAGGAGGTGCGCGTTGCGGGAAGGACGGCCACGGGCGGCCTTGCGCCCGACCTCACGCTCGTCCTGGACGTGCCCGCCGAGGTGGGACTCGCGCGCCTCAAGCGGGCGCCGGACCGCATGGAGGAAAAGGGTCTCGCGTTCCACCGGGCCATCCGGCAGGGCTATCTCGACCTGGCTCCAAACGACCCGGGCATTGTGGTAATCGACGCCACGCAGCCCGCGGAGGCCGTGGCCGGGGCGGTATGGGAGGCGGTGTCCCATGCGCTTCGTTGAGGTCTTGGGCCACGAAAATGCCATCCGGGATCTCCGGAATGCCCTTCGCTTGGGCCGCGTCCATTCCGCCTATCTCTTCGTGGGCCCGGTCGGCGTCGGCCGGCAGACGCTTATGCGGGCCTTTGCCGCCGCGCTTTTATGCCACGCGGGGGGCACGGATGCCTGCGGCCGTTGCGCAAGCTGCCGACTCCTTGCAAGTGATCGCCATCCCGATCTCCGCGTTCTTGAAACAGAGGAAGAGACCGTCTCCGTGGACCGCACGCGCGAGTTCTGCCGGATCCTTTCCCTGCGGGCCGTGGAGAGCGCGCGGTGCGTGGGCCTCGTGCCGGACGCGGACCTCATGACCGCCCAGGCGGCGAACTCGTTCTTGAAGACGCTCGAAGAACCCCCCGGCCCGGCAGTTCTCCTCCTCCGGAGCGAAGGAACCGACCGGCTCCTCAAGACCATTGTCTCGCGCTCCCAGGTGGTGCGTCTCGCGCCCCTTCCTTTCGAGGCGGTGAAGGAGGCGCTCGTGGCGCGCCAGGCGGCTTCCGGGGACGAGGCCGCGGCGCTCGCTCGCCTGGCGGAAGGCTCCCTCGGAAGGGCTCTGGCTCTGGCAAGCGGCAAGGCGGGGAAGGACTGGACCTGGCTCCAGGGCGCGCTTCAGGGTCTCCGGCCGGGGGGCGCGCTTGCCCTGGCCGACGGTCTTGTGGAGCGCGCAGCCGGCTCCTCCCGGGCCGGCATGCGCCTCCGCGCGCAGACCCTGCTCGACATGACGGCGCTTTTCTTCCGCCAGGAGATGCGGGAAAGGAAGGGCGTTTTGCCTCGGGACGTTCTTGCCTGCATTGAGGCCGTCTGGCGCGCTTCCGAGCGGCTGGCTGCGAACGTGAATCCCGAGCTTTCGTTGCAGACCCTGGCCTTGGACCTCGCCGCTTCCTTCCCGGCCGGGGCCGTTAGCCCGTGACCCTGCGCGGGGTGCCTCTTGACGGATCCTTTGCGGGGACGACCCTCCACCGTTGCGGCGTAAGATTCCCCGCCCGCGGGCGCCAACTTTTTGTCGCAATTTCAGAGCGATCAGGTATAATAGTTGCATATTCTGAGTGTGAGGAGCACCCTGTTCCAGGGAGATCAAGATGGTATACTTGGCAGCGGCGCGATATGGCCGGATGAATTTCGTCGAGAATTTCACCTCCAAGACACACGAGCTCTCGATGGGAGACGAGGTGGTGGTCCGCACCGAGCGCGGCGTCGAATGGGGGGTGCTGACCTCGGGCGTGACCGAGCAGGATCGGGACGACATCAAGGGCCTGGGCGAGATCCTCCGGCGTGTCACCGACGACGACCGCCGCATTCTCGACCACATCCAGACCGTGAAACAGCCGGCTGAAAAAGCCTTTTGCAACGAAAAAATACGCGAGCTCGCCCTCCCCATGAAGCTGGCGGACGTGGAACACCTCTTCGGCGGGGACAAGCTCATCTTTTACTTTCTCGCCGACGGCCGGGTGGATTTTCGGCAGCTCGTGAAGCAGCTCGCGCGCAACTACCGCACGCGGATCGAGATGCGACAGATCGGCGTGCGGGACGAGGCGCGGCTTCTCGCCGATTACGAGCACTGCGGCCGGGAGCTTTGCTGTCGGACCTTCATGAACAAGCTCGAGCCCGTGGCCATGCGCATGGCCAAGCTCCAGAAGACCACGCTCGATCCCAGCAAGATCAGCGGCCATTGCGGCCGGCTCATGTACTGCCTGCGCTTCGAGGATCCCGTTTACGCGGC
The DNA here is from genome assembly GCA_043802275.1 of Planctomycetota bacterium. Classification (GTDB taxonomy): domain Bacteria; phylum Planctomycetota; class SZUA-567; order SZUA-567; family JAFGNG01; genus JAZDLH01. Next base: position 2,269 of record JAZDLH010000167.1, on the reverse strand, counting down.
CCTCAAAAAAAGGCTTCCCCCCAAGGGGGCGCTCGTCCGCACCTCCACGGTGGAAGGCGAGGTGGTCGACTACGACATTCTCAAGCAGAGCTGCGTGATCGAGACCGCGAGCGGCGATCGCGTGACGGTCGCCGTGGACGACATCGTGAAGTACCAGGGCAAGAGACCCGAGGGGGCCTCCGCGGAGGCGGCGGCCTTCCCTTCGGGAGGGGGAGAAGCCGATGACGCCCGATCCTGAAATCGCCTCCCTCGCGCGGACGGACGGCCGCTACAGCCCCGAGGCCTTTGCGTTGGTCCTCGAGGCGCTCGAGCAAACCGTGGAGTTCGTCAAGCAGGGCCGGATTCCTTCGCTCGCCCCGTACGCGAACGAGCGCTCCCCCAAGGGGCAGAAGAACCAGTTTCATGTGAGCGGTCGGGAGCTTATCGAGGGCTTCCGCATTCACCTCTGCGAGACCTACGGGCGCATGGCGCCCCTTCTCCTCCATCGCACCGGTCTACGGCGCACCGAGGACATCGGCGAAATCGTCTTCCTCCTCGTGGAAGCCGGGCGCCTCAGCAAGCGGCCGCACGATTCGCGCGTGGATTTCGCGCATGGGTACGATTTCACCGAGGCGTTTGCCCCGCCGCCCGAGGCGGAGTGATCCGTGCGCCCGGCTCCCGCAAAGACGCCCACGCGGCCGTAAGAGAAGGGTCCGGCCCATGCCCGTCAATTTCTCCTTCGTTCTCCCGGAACGGCTGGCGGGCATGGAATGCCCGGGGAGCAACACGGATCTCACCAAGGACCTCGATTTCCTCGCCTCCCAAAAGATCGGGGCCGTGGTGAGCCTCACCCCGCGGCGGCTGGACGAAGGGGCCTTGAAGGCGCGCGGCTTTCGGTGGCTGCACCTGCCGATCGAGGATTTTTCCTCCCCGAGCATGGAACAGATCGAGACCTTTGTCCAATTCGTGGACGAACGCCTTGCGGAGAATCGGGCGGTCGTGGTCCATTGCGGCGTGGGGTACGGCCGCACGGGCACCATGCTCGCCTGCTACCTCGTGCATGACGGGCTCGACGCGGAGGAGGCGATCTGGCAGATTCGCCTCTTCCGGCCCCGCTCGATCGAAACGGCCGGGCAGGAGGCCACGGTTCGGGCCTATGCGCGCCACTCCGGCCGGGACGTCTGAGCGCTGCGTCGCTTCGGGGCAGTCCCCGCCACCGCACGAAAGGCCTTTGGGACCCTGACGCCATGGCGGACGCAAGCGAGACACCGGATTTTTTGACCATCGCTCTCGCGCACAAGGTCGTCTCGCGCCCGGACGTCGACCGCTGCCGCAGGAAACTCCGGGAGGAAGCCTCCGCGGACAAGCCGGCGCGGAAGATCGAGGACGTCCTGGTGGAGGAGGGGATCCTCACGCGCGAGGCCGTCCGGGCCGTGTACAAGGCCCGGGGCCGCATGAGCCGGGACGCGAAGGCGGTTGCGAACCGGGTGGGCGGCTACGAGCTGCTCGAGAAGATAGGCGAGGGGGGCCTCGGAGCGGTCTACCGGGCGCGGCACCTCTCCCTCGGCCGGATCGTGGCGCTGAAGCTCCTCCACAAGAAATGGGTCGAGGACGAGGAGTTCCGCCGGCGCTTCCTCGTCGAGGCGCGCCTCATGGCGCGCCTGAGCCACCAGAACCTTCTCCAGGTCTACGACGTCGGCCGCCACGACGACACGCTGTATTACGCCATGGAGTTCGTCGACGGCGAGACGGTCGACGCCTTCGTCGAGCGCGAGGGGCCCCTCGACCCGTTGCGCGCGCTCGAGATCGTCTTCCAGATGCTGCGCGCCATCCAGTATCTGAATCAGTTCCAGATTCTTCATCGCGACATCAAGCCCGGCAACATCATGCTGTCCAAAAGCGGCGTGGTGAAGCTCGCGGACTTCGGCTTCGTCAAGACCAACCTCGACCCCCTCCTCTCCGGCACGGGCGAGGTTTTGGGCACGCCCGACTACATCTCCCCCGAGGCGGCCGAGGGCGCGACGGACCTCGACTTCCGAAGCGACGTCTATTCCCTGGGGGCGAGCTTCTACCACATGCTCGCCGGTCGGCCGCCGTTTCAGGGGACGGCGTCGGAACTTTTGGACAAGCACATCGCCGAGGCCCCGCCCCCCTTGAAAACCCTGCGGCCGGAGCTCTCGGACCACCTCCTGCTCGTGGCGGAGAAGATGATGGCCCGCGACCGCGCGGCGCGCTATGCCGAGGCCTCGACCCTGTTCGAGGATCTCGACCTCCTTCGCATGGAGGAGCT
>JAZDLH010000166.1:0-29544 GCA_043802275.1 Planctomycetota bacterium | reverse complement strand
GCGCCTGGCCAAGATGGACCTCAAGAACTGGCCGCAGGCGCGCCAGTACGTGCGCGGCGACATCGACGCGGATGAGATCTACTACACCAACTCCATCCATCTCCGGCCCGACGCGGACGTGGACCTCGTCACCCGAATCCGCAAGCAGTCCATGTTCCACAACCTCATCGAGTCCGGCGCCATCATCCACGCCTTCGTGGGCGAAAACCAACCCAGCCCGCGAAACATCCTGAACCTGGTCCAGAAGACCTATGAAAAGACCAATGCGGCGCAGTTGACGATTTCGCCGGAATTCACGATCTGCAAGATCTGCAAGCGGATGGAATGGGGCGCAAGGAACGTTTGTCCGCACTGCGGCGCGGGCAACCTGGACGATATTCGGCGGGAGAGCCTGGCCGCGGCCGTGCTGCAGGGCACCTGGAGCCGCGAGATCCTTGCCACCCTTCAGGCCCGTCGCCGGGGCGCTTCGGGCAGGATGGCCGACGCCCTGGCCCAACATGCGAGCCAACCCCTATGAAACGCGCGCCTTCGCCCGTGCCCATCCCGGTCAAGCTCCCCGTGATCCGGGGTTTTCTCCCCGCCAGCCTGAACGAATGGGACGGCCGGATCTCCGCCGTGCTCTTCCTCGAAGGGTGCAACTGGCGCTGTCCGTACTGCCACGGCTGGCGCTTGGTGCGCGACCCCGCCTCCCTTCCGGAGATTCCCATCGGGGAGGTGCTGCGTGTTCTGGAAGAGGAGACGGAATGGGTGGACGGCGTGACCATCACCGGCGGTGAGCCGACCCTGCAGCCGGCGATCGAGGCGCTCGTCGAGCTCTTCCACCGGCGAGGACTGGCCGTCAAGCTGGAGACGAACGGCTCTCGGCCCCGCCTCATGGAGAGCCTGATCCGGTTGGGTATGCTCGATTGCCTGGCCTTGGATTACAAGGCTCCGCTCGCCCCGGATCGTCTGAAGCGCGCGAGCGGCGTGGCCGAAGAAGTGGCCGCGGTGCGCCGGAGCTTTGAACTGGCCGCATCGAGCGGGCTGGAGCTCGAGTTCCACACCACCCTCTGCCCCGCGTGCGTCTCGCTCGAGGACCTGCCGGAGATGGGGCGACAGCTCGCCCGGATTGCGCCCCGGGCCCGCTGGGTGCTTCAGCGATACAACCCGGAAGACGTGCTGAGTCCCGCGGAAGCGGGCTCGGCATCGTACGACCTTTCCGCGGTCGAGGCCGCGGCAAAAGAGCTCCGGGCGATCTATCCGAGGATCGAGGTGCGGGGCTTTTGACGCCCGGGGCGCTTGAGGAGTCCGACCGGTCCGTACCGCTTTTCCGCAGGGTGTTTTACCGTGGAAGCCGCGTGGTATGAAAAGACAACGGAGGGACGGACGCGGTGCCTGCTCTGCCCGCAGGGGTGCGTCCGGGGCGAGGGAGAGGCGGGTTTGTGCCTCGGGCGGGTGACGCGCGGGGGCGTCCTTTATGCCGAAACCTATGCCCGCGTGGCCTCGGTGGCCATGGATCCCATCGAGAAAAAGCCGCTCTACCACTTTTATCCGGGGCGGCGGATCCTTTCGATGGGGACGTACGGATGCAACCTGCGCTGCTCCTTCTGCCAGAACTGGAACCTGTCGCAGCAACGGGCCCCGACCGAGGAGCTGGCCGTCCCGGAGGCCATGCGCCTGGCCCGCCGGAAACAAAGCATCGGCCTGGCCTACACCTACAACGAGCCGATCGTTTGGTTTGAATACGTGCGGGACTGCGCCAGGGAAGCGCGCGCCCTGGGCTTGAAGAATGTCCTCGTCACGAACGGCTACATAAACGAAGGGCCCCTCGAGGAGATCCTTCCCTGGATCGACGCCATGAACATCGACATCAAGTCGTTTCGCGATGCGTTTTACCAAAAGCTCTGCGGCGCGCGCCTTAAGCCGGTGCTGGAGGCGGCAAAGCGCGCCGCCTCCGCCTGCCACGTGGAGATCACCAACCTCGTGATCCCCGGCCACAACGACGACCCCGCGGAGCAGGAGGAGCTCGCCGCCTGGATCGCCGAGTCGCTCGGGCCCCGCACACCCGTGCACCTGTCGGCCCATTTTCCGCGCCATCGCCTGCGCGCGGCGCCCACCACGGCCCAGGACCTGGAAGCGGCGCGCGCGCGATTCGATAAACGCCTGGCGTTCGTGTATGTCGGCAACCTCGATCTTCCCGGCATGGGCGATACGCGCTGCCCGGGCTGCGGCGCCCTCGTGGTCGAGCGGCGCGGCTATTCCGTGGCGCTCCGCGCGCTCTCGCCCACGGGGTCCTGCGCCCGGTGCGGGGAGGATCTGTCCATCCCCTGTTGAGCGCGGCGCCTCCGCCGCCCGCCGGGACGGCGCGAGGGCGACGCCTGGAAAAAGGAGCCCGCATGCAATTCAAGCGGATCGAGCTCTTCGGCTTCAAGAGCTTCGCGGACAAGACGAGCCTGGACTTTGCCGAGGGGATCAGCGCCATCCTCGGCCCCAACGGCTGCGGCAAGTCGAACATCGTCGACGCCGTGAAGTGGGTCCTCGGGGAGCAGAGCGCCAAGACCCTGCGCGGCGCGGAGATGGCCGACCTCATCTTCTCGGGCAGCGAACAGCGCCGGCCCCTCGGCTTCGCGGAGGCGAGCCTCTACTTCGACAACAGCGACGGGCTCCTTCCCACGGACTACAACGAGGTCTGCGTCACGCGCCGCCTCTACCGGACGGGCGAGAGCGAATACCTCCTCAACCGGCAGCGCTGCCGCCTGCGGGACGTGCGGGAGCTGTTCCTCGACACCGGCATCGGCACGAGCGCGTATTCCGTCATCGAGCAGGGCAAGGTGGAGGCGCTTCTCGCCGCCCGGCCGCAGGACCGCCGCCAGGTCTTCGAGGAGGCGGCCGGGATCAGCCGCTACAAGGCGCGCCGCAAGGAGTCCCTCGCGCGCCTCGAACGCACCCGGAACTACCTCGACCGCGTCACGGACATCGTCGAGGAGGTGGAGAAGCGCATCCGGTCGCTCGCCCGCCAGGCCCAAAGCGCGCGGCGCTTTGAGCGTCTTTCGGAGGAGCTGGGCCGCTTGCGTGCCGAGATCTACACCCTCCGCTCGCGCCTGGAGTCCGAGCGCCTCGAGCGCATCCGTTCCCGCTCCGAAGAGATGGAGTCCCTCCGGCGGAGCGAAGAGCTGCGCGCCGCGGGCCTCGCCACGGCCATCACGGCCCTGCAGGGGGAGGAGCTGGACCTCGAGGCGGGCCTTTCGAATGCGCAGGGCCGCCTCCAGGCCCTGCGGCAGGAGCTGGCCGCGATGGAGACGGAACAGGCGCGCCTCTCCGAGCGCCAAAGCGCCCTCGAGCACGAGGCCGCCGGTTCGGACGAGCGCGCCCGCGCGTTCCGGGCGCGCCAGGCGGAGCTTGTGGGGGAACGCGCCGCGCTCGAAGCCCATCGGCTTGAAATGTCCGCCCAGGCGGAGCGCCTCGCCAAGGAGGCGGGGGCGGCGCAGGAGGCCCTGGCGTCTGTCGAAGGGTCGATCTCCGCTCTCGAAGCGTCGTTAAACGATTCCCGCGCCGCGTGGACCGCGGTGACCCTTGAGCAGAACGCCCTCGCCTCCGCCCGGGCCCGGTTGGAGAGCGAAAACAAGAGCCTTTGGGAGCGGCGGGAATCCCCGGCCGAGCGGAGCGACGGGTTGCAGCGCGAAGCGACGAAATCGGCCGCGGAGGCGACCGGTCTCAAGGCCCGCTCCCGCGAGCTCGCCCTGGCCGAGGGGCGGCTCCAGCAGGAGCTTTCGGCCTCCCGCCAGGCCTCGGAAGAAGCGCGGGAGCGCGAGGCCCGGCGGGTGCAAGAGTGCGCCGGCCTCGAGAGCGAGCGCGCCTCGCTCGCCAGCCGCCTCGCCACCCTCGAGGAACTCGAGGCGAGTCTGTCCGGGTTCTACCCCGGCGTGCGCGCCCTGCTCCTGGGACGGAAGGAGGGGCGGAGGGAATGCGCGGAGGTGGAGGGAAGCGTGGCCGACCTCTTCACCGTGCGGCCGGACCTGGCCCCGGCCATCGAGACGGCCCTGGGCGGCGCCCAGCAATATCTCCTCGCCAGGACCGCTCGCGGCGCGCGCGATGCCATCCAGTACCTCAAGCAGGAACAGGCGGGGCGCGCCACGCTCCTCCCGCTCGACCGCATCCGTCCCCGGCCCCGGCTGGAGAAGGCTGTGAAAAGCCTCCCGGGCGTCCTGGGCGAGGCCCTGGACCTCGTCGCGTTTCCGGAAGCCTACCGCCCGGCTGCCGAATACCTGCTCGCCGGGATCCTCGTCGTGGACACGCTCGACCGGGCCCTGGAGCTTCGCAGGGACCACGCCGTGGAGGCGCGCATGGTCACGCTCGAAGGCGACCTCGTCAATCCCGCCGGCGCCATGACGGGCGGCCGGGACGCCCAGGCGAGGGGAGGCCTCCTCACGCGCAAAGGAGAGAGGGAGACCCTCCCCGGCCGGATCGCCGTCCTCGAGCAGGCGCTCTTGGAGAAGAAGACCGCGCGCGATGCGGCGCACGCCGAGGTGCTGCGCCTCGCGCTCCAGACCGCCGACCGGGAGGCCCAGCTCTCCCGATGCGTCCGCGAAGCCCGCGAGGTGAATGCCCTCCTCTCCGCCCGCTTGGCGGCGCTCTCCCAAATGGAGGAAGAGGTCGGCTTGATCGACGCCGAGGAGAAGCGGATCGCCGCGCGCCTTCAAGCCCTGGAAGAGGAGTGCGCCGCCCTTGCGACACAGGCGGAACCGGTTGCGCTTCGCGCGGAAAAGATCGCTTCCGCCATTGAGGCGGAAGCGGCCCGGCTCGCCGAGGTGCGGGCGGAACAGACCCTTGCCACGCAACGGGTTATGGCCGGCCAGGTACGCTTGGCCGAGGTCAGGCAGTCTCTGGAGTCTTCAACCGGCCGGCTCGCGGACGTGGAACAGGACATGGCCGAGCGCCTGGCCGAAGCCGAAGCCTCCGAACAGGGCGCCCATTCCGCCCGCGAGGAGCATGCGCGCCTCGCGGCGGAGGAGGCCGCCTTGAAGAACCGAATTCAAGCGTCTCTGCAACAATGCCAGGCAGGCGAGGAGGAGAGCGACTCCTTCCGCCGGCGACTCGGGAATCTCCGGCCCCGGCTCGAGGAGAAGCGCTCCGAAGAGCGGGCCACCAACAAGCGCCTGGGCGAGATCGTCGATGGTGCGAACGCCTTGAAGCTGGACGAGCGGGAATGCACCCTGCGCCTGGAGACCCTGGAGCAGAAGGTCCGGGAGGAGTTGGGACTGGAGGGCCTCTCGGCCCTGCCCGGATTTTTGGCCCGTATCCGGTCGGAAGAAGGGGAAGAAAGGGCCGAAGAGGAGGAATCCGGGGAATCGCCCGAACCGGATGGTGGCGCCGGCATTGAGGCGGACGAGTTGAACCCCGATGCGCTCTCGGCCAAGATTGCGGAGATCCAGGAAGCGCTTCGCCGGATCGGCCCCGTGAACCAGCAGGCCGTCTCGGAGCTCGCTGAGCTCAGGGCCCGGCGGGAGTTCCTGGCGGCCGAGCGGGACGACCTGGAGGCCGCGCGCCGGGACCTGGAGGCGCTCCTTGAGCGATTGAACGGGGAGTGCAAACGCCGGTTCGACGAAACCTTCTCGGCGGTGCGCGAGAATTTCCACCTCATGTTCCGCCGGCTCTTCGGCGGCGGCCGGGCGGACCTCGTCCTCGAGGCGGCGGAGGACCCGCTCGAGGCGGGCATCGAGATCGTGGCCCGCCCCCCCGGCAAGGAGCTCACGAGCATCTCCCTCCTCTCGGGAGGCGAAAAGGCCCTCTGCGCGGTGGCGCTCCTCTTCAGCCTCTTTCAGCACCGGCCGTCGCCCTTCTGCATCCTGGACGAGGTGGATGGCCCGCTGGACGACTCCAATATCGACCTCTTCATGGAAACGGTGCGCGACTTCGCGCAGGGGAGCCAGTTCATCATCATCACCCACAACCAGCGCACCATGGCGCGGGCCGACCGGATCTGGGGGATCACGCAGCGCGAGCGGGGGGTGAGCATCGTCTACACCCTCCACTTCGCTGAGGCGCGCCAGGAAGACGAGGCCGCGTGGAGCGTGGCCTGAGGCAAAGCGCGGGGCGGACTCGCCCTTTTCCCGCGGCCGCGCCCGGCAGGATCGGGAATCTCATGCAACAGACGCTCAAGCACATCGCCATCTTCATCCTCTTCCTCCTCGCCGTCCTCCTGTGGGAGGGATGCAAGGGCTGGCTTCAGCCCTATTTCCGCTTTGCGCACGGCCAGACGGCCCTTCTTCTCTTCTGGTCGACGGGCGTGGTGATCCTCTTCCACGTGCTCTATCATTACCTGGGGAAGTGTTCGGACAAGGTGGTCTATGTCCTGGCTCTCGCCGCGCTCGTCGCGATGGGAATCCTCGTCTCGTACCACAAGCTCGCGCTCCGGTAAAACGCGGGCGGGACGGCTCGCAACGCAAGAGGAGGCCGCATGAAAGAAGGCGCAAAGGAGATTTTGCAGGCGGTCTCCAAGGGCGTCCTCACGCCCGAGGAGGCGCTCGTGCGGCTGCGGTCCCTGGGCTTCGAGGACCTGGGCTTCGCGCGCGTGGACCACGGCCGGGCTGGCCGGTGCGGCGCGCCCGAGGTGGTCTTCTGCGAGCGCAAGACCCCGGAGCAGATCCGGCGCATCCTCCAGAGCCTGCTCGAAGCCCACGGCTACGCGCTCGCCACGCGGCTCGCCCCGGAGACGGCAAAACGGCTCCGGAAGGACTTCCCGGCCGCGGCCCACAATGCCGCCGCCCGGACGCTTCTCGTGGGAGAGCCGCCCCGGCCCGTGGAGGGGGTCCCGCCCGTCCTTGTGATCTCCGGCGGCACGAGCGACATGCCCGTGGCGGAAGAGGCGTGCGTGAGCGCGGCGTACGCGGGCTGCGCGGTCGAGCGCCTCTACGACGCGGGCGTGGCCGGAATTCACCGCCTCTTCGCGGCCGAGGAGGCGCTTAGCCGCGCGGGCGCGATCGTGGCGGTCGCCGGCATGGAGGGCGCGCTCCCGAGCGTGGTGGGCGGGCTCGTGGAGGCGCCCGTGATCGCGGTCCCCACGAGCGTGGGATACGGCGCCTCCTTCGGCGGCCTTGCGGCACTCCTCGGGATGCTCAACTCCTGCGCGGCCGGCGTGGTTGTGGTGAACATCGACAACGGGTTCGGCGCCGGCCTTGCGGCGGCGCGGATACTGCTTTCGAGGAGACGGACTCCCTGATGCCGGAAAAGCTCCCTCCCCTTCCCGCGCGTCCGCCGGACGCGCACAAGGCTTCGGTCGGCCGGGTGCTCGTGATCGCGGGCTCGACCGGCATGACGGGCGCCGGGGCCCTGGCCTCGCGCGCGGCGCTCCGAAGCGGCGCGGGCCTGGTGACCTGGGCGATTCCGGAGCCCCTCATCGCCGTCGCGGAGATCCTCTGCACCGAGGTTATCTGCCATCCTCTCCCCTCCACGAAGGAGGGCGCGGCGAATCTCCGGTCGAGGGAGTTCCTTTTCGAGGCGAGCCGAAGAGCGGATGCGGCCCTCCTCGGACCGGGCATGCCGGCCGAAGGGGAAACGGGCGAGCTCATGCGCCGCCTTATTCCCGAGATCCCCGCCCCCCTCGTCCTGGACGCCGGCGCTCTCACGGCTCTCGGGACGGATCTTGCGCCCGTGGCCAAACGCTCCTGGCCGGCCGTTCTCACTCCCCACCCGGGCGAGATGGCGCGCCTCACGGGCAGGGGCGTGGAAGAAATCCGGGCCGATCGCGAGGCCGCGGCCCAGGCCCTGGCCCGCGCCTGCGGGGCCGTGATCCTCCTAAAGGGGAGGCGCACGGTCGTCACGGATGGCAAGCGGACCGCGGTGAACCAAACGGGAAACCCGGGCATGGCCACGGCCGGAAGCGGGGACGTCCTGGCCGGACTTCTTGCGGCGCTCCTGGCGCAAAAGATGCCTGCGTTCGACGCGGCGGTTCTGGCCGCGCATCTGCACGGACTGGCCGGAGACATCGCGGCACAGGCCAAGGGGATCCACGGCCTCATCGCGGGGGACATCGCGGAGGCGCTGCCGCAGGCCTTTCTTCGATACGGGTCGGACCGCGTTTCCGAAAGATAAACGGAAATCGGAGATCGCTCTCACGATGCGCACCTTTTGCATGCCAAGGCTGGGCGATACCGTGAAGGAAGGCATTGTGCTCGCCTGGCGAAAGCAGTTGGGCGAGACGGTCCAAGAGGGCGAGCTCCTGCTGGAGGTCACGGCGGACAAGGCCACGCTTCTCCTCGAGAGCCCGTTTTCCGGCATCGTTCGCCATTTCTCGGCGCGGCCCGGGGACGCGGTCCCGGCGGACGGGATCCTCGCCCTCATCGGGGAGGCGGAAGAGCCGATCCCCGAGGACCTCCTCTCCGTCCATTATCCGCGGGCGCTTCCGGATGCCTGCCTGCGGTTCCGGCCCTCCCTCGACTCCCCGCTCGGCCAGGGCCCGGTACGGCCCCTCTCCCCCATGCGCACGGTGGTGGCGCGGCGCATGGCGCAGAGCAAGGCGGCCGCCCCGCACTTTTACCTGCGCTCGATCGTGGACATGACCTCCTGCGTGGCGCTACGCAAGCGGCTGAAGGAAGAGGGGCTTCGCATCTCGTACAACGACATGATCCTCAAGGCATCGGGATTGGCGCTCCGGCAATATCCGCAGGTGGCCGCGGCGTACACGGAGGCGGGCTACGTGGTCCGCGACCGGATGCACGTGGGCTTCGCCGTGGCCGTGGAGCCCGACGGGCTCGTGGTCCCGGTCATCCGGGACGCGGACCGGCTATCCCTTGCCGAGGTCTCCCGATGCGCCAGGCTCCTTTCGGAAAAAACGAGGAACGGGCGTCTTGTCCCGGACGATTACACGGGAGGCGTTTTTACCGTATCCAATCTCGGCGCCTGGGAGGTGGAGGACTTCACCGCGATCATCAATCCCGGCGAGTCGGCCATCCTCGCGGTGGGCAAGGTCGAAGAAAAGCCCGCGGCGGTCCGGGGCGAGATCCTTTTGCGCCCGCTCCTCTCCCTCACCCTTTCGAGCGACCACCGCGTGATCGACGGCGTTTTGGCCGCGCGCTTCAACACCGCGCTCAAGACCCTTCTCGAATCCGCGGAAAGTCTCGCTTAGGGAGGAGCCAAGCCCCTCCTGATGGGAAGGGACTCCGTCCGTCAGTGCCCATCAGGTAGCGCCTCGTCGGGGAAGAAGTCGCGCGGCGCGGTCTTTCCTTGACAAGCGAGGTGCGGAAACGCATGTATAAAGGTGGGAGACAAGCGGCTCTTGTCGCTTGATTGGGGTTTTCCCCCCGTTTCTTCCTCTCGAGGGCGGAGGATGTTTCTGCGCGCAACCAAGGTCACCGCGGAGAACGCCGAGGAAGCACGCAAGAAGGCCGCCGGCGAACTTCGCACCGTGCCCTCAAATCTGCAAATCGCGGACCTGGGGAACGGGGAATACCAGGCCGCGTTCATCCACGCGGATGCCGACGCTGAGATCGTCCTATCCGAAAGCGGCCTGGAGGCCAGGATCGCCCAATACCTTCCGCCCCTGGGCGAGGGGAAACCCCTCACCGTCGAAGCCTTAAAAAAGAAGATGGCCCTGGCCGGTATTCTATTCGGAGTCGACGATGCGGCCATCGCCCAGGCCGTGCAGGCCTTCGCAAAGGGAGAGGATGCCGCCGGGGTTGTCATCGCCAAGGGGATGAAGTCGGTCTCCGCGCAGAACGCCTATATCCAGACCTTCGGCGACCTCACGAAGCCTTTCCTCCCCGGGATGAGGATTTGCCGTTTCATGCATTCGCAGGAAGCCGCCACGGGCATGACCGTCCGGGGGGAGATGATCGCCCCGCCCAAGACGGCTCCCCCGAGGGATTTGAAGCTTTCCATCAAGGACGGGGCGATGCACTCCGAGGAAACGGATGAGATACTTTCCACCACCTACGGCCTGGCCACGGTGAGCGGCGGCGAGGTCTCGGTCAAGCCCGCGTTTTCCGTTTCGGCCGACGGCCTGGAGGTGCGGGCGACAATCCATCGTTTCGACGGCGAAAGCAACGAGATCACGTCCGAGCGCCTGGAAGAAGTCTTCACCGGCTTCGGCTTCGTGCACGGGTTTGACAAGGCCGCCTGCGACCAGGCCCTGGCCGGCCTCGAGGCGGTCGAAGTGGGGAAGCCCTCGCCCTGCGTTCCGGACGTCCTGATCATGAAGGGCGATCTGCCGCGCGACGGCCGGGACGAGCGCCTGGAACTCGCCCCCGAGGAGCCCAAAAAAGCCGGGGCGGTCGATGAAAGGGCGCGCATCGACTACCGGGTGCGCGGCGGCGTCCTCAATGCAAGCGCCGGGCAGGTGCTCGGCCAAATCCATCCCCCCGAGCCCGGCGTGCCCGGCAAGAACATCCGGGGCGATGTCATGCCCGCGGCGGACGGACGGCCGACGAACATTCAAATCGGCCAGAATGTCACGGTGGTCGAGGGCGGCAACCTCGTCTCGGCCATCGACGGGATCCTCCTCTATACCCACAACACCGTGAACGTCACCGAGGTGCTGGACATCAACGGCGACATCTCCTATGAGACCGGCAACATCCGCATCGATAAGGGGTCCCTCCGGATCAAGGGGACCATTCGAGACGGCTTTACCGTCGACGTCGCCGGGAGCATCATCGTCGGGGAGGCGATCGAGGGGGCCTTCGTTCACTCGGGAGGCGACATCGAGGTCCGCGGCGGCCTTCTCATGCACGGTGGAGGCAAGATCGCCGCGGAGGGCAGCCTCTTCGCGCTCTTCGCCGAAAACGCCGCGATCGAGGTGGAAAAGGACGTGGTCATCGCAAACGACATCGCCAACTGCTCGATCCTCGCGCGCGGGAAGATCACCGCCATGAGCGGCAAGGGAAAGATCATGGGCGGGACCCTCTCCGCGGGCATCGGCGTGGAGGCGAACGAGGTGGGCTCGGAGCTCGGCGTCACCACGTCCGTCATCCTGGGGATCGAGCCGTCCGAGCAAAAAGAGCTCCTGGAAGAAAGACGGGTCCTCAACTCCAACCTGGAAAGGATCCAGCGCGTCGTCGGGGACGGCTCTCCGCGGGACATCCTCCTCAACACTCCACCGCCCAAGCGGAAGGCAATGCTGAGCCTCCTCAAGGCGAGGCTGGGCGCCCTGCAACGCCTCGATGCCCTCAAGCACAAGCTCGTGGAAATCGATGCCCAGCGGCGGGTCTCCATCCAGGCGGGCTTGATGGCCCACAAGACGATCTATCCCGGCGTTCGCGTCACCATCGCCGGGCTGACCTACGAAGTCAAACAGCAGATGAGCCACTGTAGGATTTATTACGACCGGGAATCGGAAAGCATTCGCCTCGGATCCTGAAACGGCCAATCCCTTGCCTCCCGGAATGGGTTTGACATGCGTCTGGCCTACGTCGTGGGGCGCTACCCCCTCGCAAGCGAAATCTTCATCCGGCGGGAGGTCGAGATGCTCCGGCGTCTCGGCCACGCGGTAGCGATCTGGCCGTGCGGCGCGAGAGAACCCCGGCGAGGCTCCCCCTGGATCGGCGACTCCCCTCCGGGGCTTCCCGAACGGCCCCTTCGGATACCCTGGGCGGCGCGCACGATGTGGCGGCACCCCCGCCTCGCTCTGCGATACGCCCATCGAACGGACCACGCGGCCGCCGCCCTGGGTCCGGCAGACCTGGTCCTCGCCCATTTCGCCTCGGAGACGGCCTTTTGCGGCCGGAGTCTCGCCCGTATTCGAGAGGTCCCCTTTGCCGTGTCGGTTCACGCGCGAGATGTGTTTGTCCCGTGGAAGCCGGGCCTCGCGGTCCTATGCGCCGCGCAACGCATCTTCGCCTGCTCCCGGGAAGTCCATGAAGCCGTGCGGCCGCGCCTGGCCGACCGGCCGGAGCGGCTCTCGCTCATCCATCACGGCGTGCCGGAGGACCTTTTCCGGATGGAGCGCACCCCGCGCGCGCAAAAGACTCTCCTCGCGGCCGGTCGTCTGGTGCCCAAGAAGGGGTTCGATGTCCTCCTCCAAGCCCTGCCCCGGCTCCTTCCGCAATTCCCGAACCTGTCTCTCCACATCGCGGGAACGGGCCCGCTTCTCGACCGGCTGCGCAAGGCGGTTTCTTCCTTGAACGTGGAAAATTGCGTGCATTTCCTCGGGGAATTGACCCAGGAGGACCTGGCCGCCGAAATGCGCCGCGCGCACGTGTTCTGCGCACCGTCCCGCATCGCCGAAGACGGCGACCGGGACGGCATTCCGAACGTCGTGCTGGAGGCCATGGCGGCGGGGCTGCCGGTGGTCTCTTGCGATGCCGGCGGATTGGGCGAGGTGGTCACGGACTACGTGACCGGCCGACTGGTGCCGCCGGAAGAGCCCGAAGCCCTTGCCGTCGCGCTCCTGGAATGGCTTGCCGAGCCTCAAAAAGCATCCGCCGCGGCCCTTCGAGCGAAGGAGCGGATGCGCGCCGATTTTTCGCTTGAAAAAAACGTCCGCGAGCTCGCCGCCGCCCTGGAGGGGATGATCGGGTCGTAGGGCGCCCGTCCCTTATTGATCCCCTGTCCGCGCCGGTCAATGCTTCCAGGGCGGGGTCTCCGGCAGGGCCTTTTCGAGCTCGGCGCTCAGCTCCTCCTCGTAGGCGCCCGCGTAGGTCCCCGCGAAAAAGCGGTCGAGCGCCTCCTCGTGGAAGCGCTGCCAGCTGGCCTCCTCCCCTCCGGGGAGGATGGGATAGAAGAGCGCGTCGTTGTCCTTGGCGGCGGTCAGGTCGCCGTACGCGTCTCCGATCATGAGCATACGCTCTCGCGGGTACTCTCCCCGGCCGGCGAGGGCGATGTGCTCGGACTTGGTGCCGCATTCCTGGCCGGCGATGGCCCGGACGAAGCGGTCGATCCGGTGCGAGCGCCATTCGCGGTCGAGCGCCTCGAAGGGCGTCTGGCTCACGACGATCATGTCCGCCCGGGGCGCGGCCTTCTCCAGGCTCTCGCGCACGCCCGGGAAGGGCGGCACGTGCCGGACGATCCGGGTCACGGCCTCGTTAATGGC
Source organism: Planctomycetota bacterium (assembly GCA_043802275.1). Lineage (GTDB taxonomy): Bacteria > Planctomycetota > SZUA-567 > SZUA-567 > JAFGNG01 > JAZDLH01. The sequence goes on along the minus strand of JAZDLH010000166.1, from coordinate 16,541 downwards.
CTTGGACCAGTCGAGAACGCGGGCGAGTTCCTCGTCGCCGGTCTTATCCACCTCGGCCTTCAGGGCGGGGTTGCCGAGCTTGGTTTCGCGCCCGACCCAGGCGCGGAGATGGGGAAGCTCGGGGATCTCGACCCCACGCGCACGGACCTCCCTCCGCTCCCGAAGGCAGTCCAGGACCGCGAGAAGTGCGATGAAGCGGTTGCAGCCGCGCATCTTGCCGTAGAGGTTCACAAAGTCCCAGGCCTCGCGCGCGTACTTGCTCACGGCCTCCAGGTTCCATTTCCAGATGGTGGTGGGGCAAAAGCATTCCTTGTGCTTCGGCTCCATGGTGTCAAAGGCGCAGCCGTCCGAGTCGATGCCGATGAAAAAGTCCTTTGCGGGCTGCAAGGCCTTGAGATCCTGCGCGGTCGTGGTCATGCCCTCTTTGCCTCCTCCGGATTCCATCCAAACGGAAACGAAACCGCAACGATCGTAGGGAGTTATGCGCTCAAGTCAAGGATTCCAGGCGGAAGACCCCGGCCAACTCGGCCAGTTCCTCCCCGGTCAGGCCCAGGGGGGTGAAGCCGATCGAGAGGCATTGCAGCAATGCCTTCGCGCCCTTGTTCGCCACGTGGAGGTAGTCGAAGGCCTCCTGGATGTCCCGGCCGGACGCGACCGCGCCGTGCTTGCCCCATAGGGCTACGTCCCTGGAACGCAAGACCTCCACGGTCCGTTCCGCAAGTTCCCGGGATCCCGGCAGGATATACGGCACCACTCCAATCCCCCGGGGGAGATACACCCGCACCTCCGGGAACATGCTCCAAAGAACCGTGTTCAAGGCCTTTTCATCCGCGCCGTACCGGGGGTGATGCGTGAGGCACAGAAGCTCCAGGGGATGCGTGTGAAGCACGGCCCGGTGGCCGCTCCCGGCGCTCTCCTTGTCCAGGTGTACGAGGACGTGGGACATAAGCTCGCTCGTGGCGCGGAACTCCGCATTGCCCCGGCCCCCCCAGAGGAGAAAATAGCCCTTCGCCTCCCGGTCGAAGGCAAGGACGCAGCCTCCCTCCTCCGGCCGCGCGAGGTCGCGCAGCCGCACGCCGGCGCCCGTGGCGAAAAAGACCTTCTCCGCCGCCGCGGGAGGGAACCCGGCCGCCGGGACATATCGAAAGGAAGAGAGGTCCCCCGGAGGGTCGGGGATGGCATCGCTCAGGTTGAGCGACACGTTACCGCCGTTCGCCTCGGCCCAGTCGCGCTCCCAGAGGTAGCCCGCCACCTCGACCACCTTTTCGATCTCACGAAGCACCGCCCTCGAAAGCCGGATTTCCGCCATGTTCGCTCCTCGGACCATCGGATCAGGCGCGCCCGGCAAGCACGCTTTTTTCGTATGCGCGCGCCGCCTCGAGCCACCGGCTTTCGACCGGCACGTCGGCCTGCAGGCAAAAATAGTCCCATACCGCTCCAAAGGGCATGATCTTTAGCGCCTCCAGCAGGGCGAGCCGCTCGGTATAATCCCCGCGCGTCTCCGCCTGGCGCAGACGTGCGACGGGCTCCAAAAGCGCAAGGCATAGCGCCTTGCCCATGGACCGGCCGCCGATCGCCCACGCCGCCACGCGGTTGATGGAGGCATCGAAGAAATCGAGCCCGATATGCACGCGATCGAGGTAATCCCCGCGCACGAGTTCCTTCGCGAGGGCGCACAGCTCGTCGTCGAGAATCGGGACGTGGTCGCTGTCCCATCGGACGGGCCGGCTGACATGGAGGAGAACCTCGTCCAGAAAGCAAAGCACGGAGGAAAGCTTGTCGGAAACGACCTCCGTAGGATGGTAGTGCCCCATGTCGAGGCAGAAAAGCTTTTTGCGCCGAATTGCATAGCCAAGGTAAAACTCGTGCGAGCCGATGACGCAGCTTTCCGACCCGATGCCGAAGAGCTTGGGCTCCAGCGCGTCGCGCTCCCACGCGGGATCGAGTTCGTCTTCGAAGAGTTCGTCGAGCGAGGCGCAAAGACGTTCGCGCGCGCTTTTCCGGTCCACGGGAATGTCCTTGAATCCATCCGGGATCCACACGTTCATCACCGAGGGCGTACCGAGTTCCCGGCCCATGGTTTCGCTGATCCGGCGGCAAGCCCGGCCATGCCGCAGCCAGAAGCGGCGCACTCCTTCGTCCGGGCTGCTCAAGGTAAGACCCGATCCGGCCTTGGGATGCGAGAAGAAGGTGGGATTGAAGTCGAGACCCATGCCCTTCTTCCTGGCCCAGTCGATCCAGTTTTGAAAATGCTCCGGAAGAAGCTCGTCCCGTTCAACGCGCGCGCCGCCGGTCTCGGCGTAGATCGCGTGGAGGTTCACTCGGTGCGCCCCGGGAATAAGCGAGAGGGCCGCGTCCAAGTCCGCTCGAAGCTCCCGGGCCGTTCGGGCTTTTCCCGGATAATTCCCGGTGCACCGGATCCCGTCCGACAGACCCGTTTCTTGATGTTCAAATCCGCCGACGTCGTCCCCCTGCCAGCACGGAATCGAAACGGGAATGGCAAGCAGGGCTTTCAAGGATTCGTCGGTGTCCACGCCGATCGCCGCGTATCGTTCGCGAGCGAAAAGATACGTCTCTTCGATTTTCCGCGTCGAGCTTTCAGGTTGCATGCCGACTTTCCCTAACGGCTAAAAAGCGTTTCCACGCCGCGCTCCACTCGCTCTGCCGGGTGGGATAATATTCCTCGTTTTCCATTGAGTCCGCAATGATTTTCCGCGCCGTCGCGAGGTTCGGTATCCTTCCCAGCGCCATGGCCTGCACCAGCGCGTTGCCGGCCGCCGTGGCCTCCGCCGGGCCGGCGAAGACGGGTAAGCCTGTCGCATCGGCGCAAAATTGGCACATCAGCCTGTTCCGGGAGCCGCCTCCGATCATGTGAATTCGACGAATGGGCTGCTCTTGGATCTCGGCGAGCTCCTCAAGAACCTCGCGATAAAGGAAAGCCAGTCCCTCTAGGGCCGAGCGAACGTATGCCCCCGCCGTATCAGGGCAGGGTTGCCCCGTTTCGCGGCAAAAGGAATCGAAGGCCTCCTTCATGGACGGGGGATGGAAAAAGCGCGTATCGTCTCCATAGACGATGGACCGGAACGGCGCGGCTTGACTGGCCGCCTCCTCGATCTCGGCAAAGGAGAGCTTGGTTCCCAGGCTTTCCTTAAGACCCCGGACAAGCCATAATCCCGCGAGATTCTTGAGCAAGCGCCAGGTGCCGCATATCCCGCCCTCGTTGGAAAAGTTATACGCCATGGCGGCCTCGCTCGTCACGGGCTCTTCCTTCTCCATCCCCATGAGGCACCAGGTGCCGGCACTTATAAAGGCCCAATCCCGCCCCTCAGCCGGGACGGCAGCCACCGCCGAGGCTGTGTCGTGCGTCGCCGGCGCAATGACCGGAATGGGCGGAAGACCGGTCAGGCGCTGGAGATCGGATCGAAGCATGCCGATCTCCGTACCGGGCTCGACCGGATCCGGGAAGAGGCCGGGATCCGCGCCAAGCGCCGCGATCAAGTCCGTGTCCCATTGCCGCGCGGTAAAATTGAAAAGCTGGGTGGTGGTGGCATTGGTGAACTCACTCGTCCGTACACCGGTCAACCTGTAGTTTAGATAATCCGGAATGAGGAGCAGGGTTTCGGCTTTTCCCAAGAGAGAGGGATTGCTTAGCGCAAGGGCGAACAGCTGATACAAGGTGTTGAAGCCTAAAAACTGGATGCCGGTCTTGCGAAATATTTCTTCCTTCGGAACGCGCCGGAAAAACACCCCCATCATCCCTTCGGTACGGGCGTCGCGGTAGGTCACGGGGAGCTCGAGCCTTTGACCCCCTTTATTCAAAAGCGCGAAATCCACCCCCCAAGTGTCCACGCCGATGCTGTCGGGAAAGGGTGGGTGCCGTGCGGCGCGTTTCAATCCTTCGCAGACTTCAACGAAAAGACGCTCCACATCCCAGCGCTCATGCCCGTCCTGGAACACGGTTTTGTTTTCGAACCGATGGAGCTCCTCGAGGTGGAGCCGCCCTTCGTTCCATGTGCCCCGCACCACCCGGCCGCTTCCGGCGCCGATGTCTATGGCCAGGGAGCTATGCATCGCTTTCTTGCCCTCCATCCAACCGAGGAGATTCTTTCCCCGGTACGCGGGATGGCGTTCCACGACCGCGGGGGGCCATTCGAGCGGGGATTGACTCTCCAGGCCGGTGTGGTCTTGAGCCTGCCGGATTTTCCCCAAGGATATTCATTTCCCCCCGGGACGCAAGACGAGAGCCCCACTTTTTCGATGGACAAGTCCTTCTCAACCGCTGGATTGCTGAAATGATAAAAGCTCAAGACCTCCGGGGGAGCAATTCGTCTTGACAAGAAAAAGGGAAACGGTTTTACTGCCCTATGGTTGAGGGCGAAAATTACGAGGCGGCACAACAAGATGGCGATGGAATCCGATTCTTTATAGCAAGGGTTCGTGACAAATGATGGGGTTTTCCAAAGGGAATGCGGCCCTCAACCATCTATTGCATGAACTGCAGCACGGGGATGATCGCCATGCAGAAGCCGGGGTACCCAAGTCTTTTCTCCGTCCTGCTGACGGTCTTGGCACTGCTGGTTGTGGCGGCGATCGAGTATTACCATTACCTCCTTTTCCATGCGATTATTGAGCTCGCCGCCATCGCCGTGGCGTGGGGCATCTTCTTTCTCGCCTGGAACGCGCGCGAGCACCTCCGGAACCAGTTCCTCCTCTTTCTCGGGATCGCCTACTTATTCGTCGGATGGCTCGATCTCATCCACACCCTATCGTACAAAGGGATGAACATCCTCTCGGATTCGAGCGCGAACCCGGCCACGCAGCTCTGGATCGCCGCGCGCGGCGTGGAAGTCTTCTCCCTCGTGCTTGCCTTCTTTTTCACCACCCGCCGGGTGAAGACCGGGACGGTCTTTCTTTCCTATGCCTCGATCTCTGTTGTTCTGCTCCTCTCGATCTTCCAATGGAAGGTCTTTCCCGTCTGCTTTGCCGACGCCCCCATTCCCCACCTCACCCGGTTCAAGCTGGGAAGCGAATACGCCTTCTGCCTCATCCTCGCGGGCGCGGCGGTTGAGCTCCATCGACAGCGCTCCTTCTTCGATCCCAAGGTGTTGCAGTATCTTATGGGATCGGTCCTCGTGACCATCCTCTCCGAGCTCTCCTTCACCTTGTATGACAGCCCGTACGGGGCGCTAAATGCCCTGGGGCATATTTTGAAGATCGTGTCGTTTTATCTCATCTACAAGGCCGTCATCGAAACCGGCATTCGCCAGCCGCACAGGCTCGTACTCCGGGAAATCAAGCAGGAGGAAGAGCGGATGCGCCGGGAGAGGGATCAAAGCGAGGAGCGCCTGCAGACCATCATCGCCCATGCGCCCATCGTCCTGACGGTCGTCGATCAAACGGGCCGGGTGATCCTGCACGAAGGCGCGCACCGCCGCCGGAGCGATCCCGACGAGGGAGAATTGCCGGGCAAGGACATCTTCAAAGTCCTGGAAAAACGGCCCGCCCTCGCGGAATCCTGGCGGCAAGCCCTGGCCGGGCAAGAGATCACAAGCCTTGTCCAATCCTCGGGAGAGGGATTTTTCCAAGTGGCCTACCGCGGCGTGCACACCCCCGATGGGACCCTCGTCGGAGCCATGGCGGTGGCCACGGACGTCACGGAGCGGGAAAAGGCCCAGGCCGCTTTTGCGCAGCGCAATGCGGCCCTCCAGGCGGTCTATTCCATCGCCACCCGCCTGGATCACTCGCTCCAGGGCATTTGCGACGAGGCGACGCACCAACTGGCCGGACTCTTGAAGGTCCCCTGCGTCGCGATCCGGCGCCTGGACCGGAACCTGCTCAAAACCTTGTCGAAGTTCCACCGGGGTCGCATCATACGCCGTGGGTTCCTCGTCCCCGAGCGGGAACCCTGCGGGATGGTGATTCGGGAGCAAGAGGTAAAAAGTTTCCTGGGCGACCTCCGGTCCCAATTCCCCCATTCCGAGTGCCTGCAGGAGCGTCCGTTCCGATCCTATATCGGCGTCCCCATCCGAGGCGTGGAAACCCGCGTCCTGGGACTCGTCTGCGCCATGGACTACCAAGAGCGGGTATTCAGCGAGGACGAGCGCCATTTGATCGAGATCTTCGCCCGCTATGTCGCCTTGGAAATCGAGCGGGAAGCCATGTCGGCCAGACTCCTCACCGCGGAGAAGCTGCGAGTCCTGGGGCAGGTCGCATCGAGCGTGGCCCACGAGGTCCGCAATCCCCTGAACGCCATCCTCGTGACGGCCGAGGTGCTGGAAAAATCCCTGAAGGATCAGGCGCAATTCCAGCCGTATCTCGATCGGATTCGGCGCCAGGTCCAGCGCCTTTCCAACCTGATGAACGACCTCCTGGAACTCCGCCGGCCCGTGGAGCCGGGCGCCCTGCAACCCAAATCCCTCGTGAAGGTCTGCCGGACCGCGGTCGAGATCTGGAAGCAGTCCCAACCCTCCCTCATGCACACGATCCGCTTCGATCCGGCGCCGGAGGCGGCCGCATGGGCGGCGCTCGTCGACCCGGAGCGGATCGCGCAAGTCTTCATCAACCTCCTGGAGAATGCGGCGCAACACAGCCGGGAGGACGGAGAAATTCGCCTATCCTTGTTGCAAACCGGGGACTCCTTCGCCGTGATCCGCATTGCCGACCAGGGGACCGGCATCCCGGAGGAAGACCTTCCGCGGATCTTCGACCCCTTCTTCACGACGCGAAGGAGCGGCTCGGGGCTGGGCCTCACCATCGTGAAACATCTTGTCGAAGCTCACCGCGGCAGTATAATCGTGTCGAACAACGCGCCCCCGCCCGGCTGCACCGTGGAAATCCAACTGCCTCTCATCCGGGAAACGCCGACATGAATCCCGTGATCCTGATCGTGGACGACGACGAGGACACCCTGGACAGTCTCGCGGACCTCCTCGCCCTAAAAGGCTACGAGGCGGAAAAGGCCTCTTGCCTCAAGGCCGCCAGGGCGGTCCTGGCCCGGCGCGACCCGGACGGGGTGCTCCTGGATATGAAACTCCCGGACGGCAACGGTCTCGACTGGATCGGGGCCCTGCGCAAGCAGCTGCCGGACCTCGCCATCGTCGTCATCACCGGGGCGGGCGACATCCCCATCGCCGTCGAGGCCATGCGGCGCGGCGCCGATCACTTTCTGACCAAGCCCGTCAACCCGGAGGAGATGTTCCTCTTCCTCGAAAAGAGCCTGGAACTGGAGTGGTTGAAGCGCGAGGACCTCACGCGCCGGCGGCTCATGAAACCCGAATCCATCTTCTGGGGGGAATGTCCGGCCGCCCGGGAATTGCAGGACCTCGCCGCCACCGCCGCGGAGAACGATTCCGCGATCCTCTTGCAGGGTGAAACCGGCACGGGGAAAGGCGTCCTGGCCCGGTGGATCCACGAGAACGGACCGCGGAGCTCGAATCCCTTCGTGGAGGTGAACTGCTCCGGCCTCCGGGGGGATCTATTGGCCAGCGAGCTTTTCGGACATCGCAAGGGCGCCTTCACCTCCGCGATCGAACATCGCGAAGGCCTCTTGGAGGTCGCCAACGGCGGCACGCTTTTCCTGGACGAGATCGGCGACATGGACCTGTCGGTCCAGGCCCAGTTTCTGAACGTGATCGAGGAAAAACAGTTCCGCAGGGTCGGGGAGGTGAAGATGCGCCGAAGCGAATTCCGCCTCGTCTGCGCGACCAACCGGGATCTTTCCGCGCAGGTCGAGGCGAAACGATTCCGGGGCGACCTTTTCTTCCGCATCTGCGTCTTCCCCATTGCGGTGCCCGGATTGTGCAAGCGAATCGAGGATTTGAAGGGCTGGGTGGACCATCTTCTCAACGTCCTCCGTTACGGCGACAACCGGGTCGGCAAGGAAGCCATGAGCTTGCTCAAGCACTACTCGTGGCCGGGCAACATCCGCGAACTGCGCAACGTCCTGGAGCGTGCCTGCCTCCTGGCGCACGGCAACGAGCTTCGTCCCGAGCACTTTCCGGGGCTTCCGGTATCCAGCGCCAGGCCCCCCTCAAAGGAAGACAAGCAATCGGAAGAATGGGACCTGGTGTCTCACGAAGCCTCTCACATCCGGCATGCCCTGGCCAGTTTCAAAGGGAACGTTGGAGAAACAGCCCAGGCGTTGGGGGTTTCGCGCGCGACGCTCTATCGCAAGCTGAAACAATACCGCATCCTCCTCCCCAAATCCTGAGATCCCCGGTCGGAAATCCCACGATCCTCCCCGGCCTCATTTTTCTTTACACCTCACGATTCGATTCTATATAAACCGCCTTAAAATACGTTATGTAATAGTCCGCCAAGGCGGAACGAACCGCTCGACAAGGGATTGAAAAAGCCTCTTGGGAAAATCCCCCCTCTATCCAATATCCGAACAATCAATTCTCATTTTTCATTCTCTCCCACCGGAGGGCGATTCCTTCAGCAAGGGCTCTGGATTGTTCTTATAGCCATTAAAATAATGGGTTATAACCATTCTGAATTTGGCATAAGAATTGTACGCTGTCTTGAAAAAGGACCGAGATACATCATGATCATGATCGGATGAAATATGACAGAACGAAAAAAGGTCATACTGATCGTGGACGACGAAGAGGACCTCGCACAATCGCTCAGCGTGTACCTCGAATACGACGGCTTCAGCGTCTCCGTCGCCACGGATCAACAACGAGCGGAAGAACTATTGAATCAAAACACGTATGACGCCGCGGTTCTTGATTTAAGCTTGCGGGGGCGGAAGGAGGGAGAAGAAGGCCTGGACCTCGCACGCGAGATCCGGGCCCGCATGCCGGACACGCGCCTCATCCTCATCACCGCCCAGGAAGAGATCGGGTGCCCGCCGCGCACGTTTCCGAACGGAATAAAAATCCTCATGAAGAAACCGGTTTCCGCGCGAACCCTGTCCGAAACGCTCCAAAATCTTTGGCGGGAGGAATAAGAATACAGTGTCTTTTTCTCCCAGAGTCTCTACAATGCAGGAAATGTCGGTTGCACTGGATTTCGCCCGCATGCTCATAGCGAAGGTCTTCGGCTGAAAGGAGAAAGATTATGGCTGCGCAATTGGAAATCTACAAGTGTGAAAAGTGCGGCATCGTGGTGGAGGTTTTGAACGGGGGAAAGGGGGGGCTGGTCTGTTGCGATCAGCCGATGAAACTTTTAACGGAGAACACCACCGACGCCGCCAAGGAAAAACACGTGCCCGTGATCGAGAAGATCCCCGGCGGGTACAGGGTGAAGGTCGGCAGCGTCCCTCATCCCATGGAGGAGGTGCATTACATCGAATGGATCGAGCTTTTGACGGACGGCGGGAGGGCCTACCGCCAATTCCTCAAGCCCGGACAAGCGCCGGAGGCGACCTTCAAGGTCGAGGCCCTCAAGGCAAGCGCCCGGGAGCATTGCAACAAGCACGGACTGTGGAAGGCTTGAATGGATAAAAGCATTTCACCCTGCTGAAAGCTTTGCGACCGGGTTCGGGTTTTCAAAGGAGCTAATTTATGGCCGTGGAAGAAAAAACGTGCCTCTTCGCCCCGGGGGAATCCTGCCCGCATATCGGGCTCCTGGTTCTCCGGGTCGGCATCGGGAGCCTGTTCATGGCCCATGGGATTATCAAGTTCCTGGGCGGGGTGGAATTCTGGGAGAATGTGGGAGGCGCCATCGGCATGTTTGGAATACACTTCGCGCCCGCCTTCTGGGGCTTCATGGCCGCCTTTGCCGAGGCGGTGGGCGGCCTGTGCCTCGTGCTGGGACTCTTCGTCCGGCCGGCCGCCATGCTCATGGCCTTCACCATGATCGTGGCCGCCACCACGCTGGTGAAGGGCGGTGGGGGATTTACCGTGAGCTCCAACCCGATCCACATGATCGCGGTCTTTGTAGCGCTCATCTTCTCCGGCAGCGGAAGATACGGCCTGGGAAAATGCATTGGCGCACTGAAAGGCAAGTGGTACCAATGATCGCTCTTCCCATGCCCAGGACAGGATCTACGGGCAGAGGAAAGGCGACGGATTCGGCATCATAAAAGCGGCCTATGTTGGAAACGTATCGAACCTCCATCGACCGGGCGCTCGGGGAATACCTCTCCGAGCTCGACAGGGCGTACTCCCTGCGCGCCGTCGCCCCGGACTTATTCGAGGGCATCCGCCGGTGCACCTTGAGCGGCGGCAAGCGAATCCGGCCCCTCCTATTCCTGATCGCCTACGAAGGCTACTCCGGGCGGCCGTACAATAAGGCAATGCCTGCCGCAGTGGCGCTGGAGCTCTTTCACAACTTCGCCCTGATCCACGACGACCTGGTGGACGGCACGCCGCTTCGCAGGGGCGACCCTGCTCTCCAGGCATGGTTCGCGCAACAGCCGCGGGGCCGGAACGAGCCCATCGGCAGGGCACTGGCGCTCCTGGCCGGGGACGTGCTTTTCTGCGCCGCGATGGATGCCTTTCTTTCCCTGCCCGTCCCTTTGGAGCGAAAACAGGCAGCCCTGCAGGAGCTCATGCGAACGGCGATCCATACGGGGACCGGCGCCTTCCTCGAGGTGGTCGTCCGGAACCGGCCGCTCGCCGCTGTCGATCGGGCCGTCATCACCCGCATCCACGGTTCCAAAACGGCCCGTTACACCTTCCAGTGTCCCTTGATGCTGGGCGGGCTCCTGGCCGGCATCCCGGCGACGGAACTGGATCGTCTTTCGGAATACGGCCGTCTCCTCGGCCATGCGTATCAAATGGCCGACGACCTCCTGGATCTCAATCGCTTCCTTGCGGGAGACGAGACGGGCGCGTCCCTCCTCTTCTGCGAAACCAAGGTCATGCTGCCCATCTGGTATGCCTTTCGCCGAACGGACAGCAAAACGCGAGCCTGGCTCCAGGGGCTGTATGAGCGCGACCGCGTTTCCCAAGAGGACAAGAGGACGCTTAAGGAACTCCTCGCTTCGACCAGCGCCGGGGACTGGAGCGAGTCGGAAGGCCGGGCTCTTTTGAGGCGCGCGGAAGGCCTGGGCGCTTCCTTAAACCTGGAGGAGAAGAGCCGGGAGCTTTTGCGGAGGTCCGTTCGCAACTTCTTCCAGCCCGCCGTCGTTGTGCAAGAAGGATCCGCATGAAGATCCGCCTTTGGATACGCGCCTTGCGGCTGCCCTTTTTGACGGCGAGTCTTCTGCCGTATCTCTTCGGAACCCTGAAGGCCCAAGGGGGGATGCGCTGGACACCCTTTCTCCTGGGGCTCCTGGCAGTGGGCGGCACGCATCTCTCGGCGAATCTCATGAACGATTACGCGGATTCCCAAAGCGGGGTGGACTGGCGGGATCCGACCTACTACGGTTTTTTCGGCGGCTCCAAGCTGATCCAGGAGGGGGTGTTCTCCCCTCGTTTTTACCTCGGCTTAGCGACGGGGGTGGCGGTGCTATCCTTCCTGGCGGCGCTCGCGCTGGCCTGGATCCTCAAGCGTCCGATTGTGCCGGTCTTCTATCTCTTGATCCTCTTCCTGGCCTGGTCGTATTCCCAGGGGCCCTTTCGGCTCTCCTACCGGCGCCTGGGAGAGCTGACCGTATTTCTCCTCTTCGGCCCCGCCGCCGTGGTTGGCGGGGCGTTTCTCCAACTGGGACGCTTCCCTCCCTTGCCGGCGCTCTTCGCCTCCCTGCCCTTCGGGTTCCTCACGGCCGCCATTCTTACGGCCAACGAGTTGCCGGACGCGCCCGAAGACCTGCAGGGCGGCAAACGAACCCTGGTCGGCTGGATGGGGCCAAGTCGGGGATTTCTCCTTTACGCGGGACTCGTATCCTGCGCCTATCTTTGCCTTTTCGCCCTCTTGGCCTTCGGCCGTTGGAACCGGCTCGCCCTCTTCGCGTTCGCGGCCGCACCGCTCGGCTTCCGGGCGGCTGGTATCCTGCGCACGCAGTACCGACGCAAGGAAGTGCTGGTCCGAGCGTCCAAACTGACCGTCGCGCTCCATACGATCGTGGGGCTCAGCATGATCCTGGGGCTTCAACCATGAAACGCGTCGTTGTCCTCGGTGGAGGTTTCGCGGGACTCTCGGCCGTGGAGCGCCTCTCCCATGCCCGGGGAGAGGTCGAAGTCGTTCTCATCGACAAGCGGGATGCCCGCCACTTCCTCCCCCTCCTGCCGGATCTCGTGGGCCGGGATCTGCCGCCGGAGGCCTTGTCCTTTCCCCATGGGCCCTTGGAAGAGAAGTGGGGCTGCATCGTGCGCCGGGACGAGGTGGTCCGGGTGGACCTCGAGAGGCAAACGGTCCGGACGATGTCGGACGCATTCCGTTACCATTATCTTCTCTTCGCCACCGGGAGCGAAACCAGCTTTTACAACCGTCCCGAGATCCGGGAATCCGCCCTGACCCTTCACTCCGTGGACGACGCCCTGCGGATCCGCGAGGCATTCCGGGAAGACCACCACGCCCATGCGATCGTCGCCGGGGGCGGGTACACGGGCGTGGAGATCGCCACGCATCTCTGGCGGGCCTCCCGGGCGCACGGCTTCCAGGGGTCCATCCACCTCGTGGAGTTCGCCCCCTCCCTCTGCCCGGGCCTGCCGGAGAAATTCCAAGCGTATGTCGAGCGCCAGGTCCGCGCGCTCGGGATCGAGGTGCACCTCCAGGCTTCCATCGCCCGCATCGAGAATCACCGGGTCGTCCTGAGCGACGGGCAGCGCTTCGAGGACGCGATGCTCGTCTGGACGGCGGGGGTGCGGACCGCGGACTTCATCCATGCCCTGCCCTGCAAAATGAACCACCAGGGACGCCTCTTCGTGGATCCCTTCCTGCGCGTGGCTCCCCGCGCCTTTGCCGCGGGGGACGTTGCCGCCTTCCCCAAGGGGGAGGGCCCGTTGCGCATGGGGGTTCGTTTCGCCATAACCCAAGGGGCCCGGGCGGCCGACAACATTCTCCGGGACATCCGCAACACGCCCTTGCGGCCCTATCGCTCCCTGGATCCGGGTTACGTCGTGCCCATGGGCAACGGCCGTGGCTGCGGAAAGGTGCTGGGGATGCCGATCCGGGGGCGTCTGCCGGTTTGGCTTCATTACACAATGTGCCTGTACCACTCGTACGGCATGGAGAACCGCAGGAGGCTTTTGAAACATCTCCTGGCCCAATCCGTGCGAAGCGGGCTTTCTTGATTTTTTCCAACCACCACCCGAATGGCAAGACGGTGGATGAGGAGTAATAAGACGGAACATGTGAGCCCCTTTGTGATGAAGCCTGTTTGAAAAGAGTGGCAACGAAAGGCTTTCTCCTGTACGGTTAGGATCGAAAGGAGGACGCGTCATGGGTTGGTCCTTCAGCGCGGGAAGAATCTTCGGCATCGAGCTCAGGATCCATGTCACGTTCGTGTTGCTCCTCTTCTTCATCTTCCTCTCCGAGGCCTCCCACAGGGGCGCGTCGGCGGGGCTGCAGTCGGTTCTCTTCATCTCCGCCGTCTTCCTCTGCGTTCTCATCCACGAGCTCGGCCACAGCCTGATCGCGCGGCGCTTCGGCAAGGCGACCCGAAGCATCACGCTTTTGCCTATCGGCGGCATGGCGAGCCTGGAGGAGATCCCGGAAAAGCCCGGCCAGGAGATCGCCATGTCCATCGTCGGGCCCTTCATCAACCTGGCGATCGCCGCGCTCTTGTACCTCTTCATCGGCGCCTGGCCCGGCTTCGCCGGCCTCGACATCCATCCCGGCTCCGCCAAGGCTTTCTTCGCGGCGCTCATTGTCGTGAACGTGATGCTCGCCGCGTTCAACATGATCCCGGCCTTTCCCATGGACGGCGGCCGGGTGCTACGGGGAATCCTGGCCCTGCGATACGATTATGTCCGCGCCACCTCCATCGCCGTCTCGATCAGCCATGCCTTGTCCCTCTTTTTCATCTTCTTCGGCCTCCTCTTCTTTTCCAGCATCTGGCTCGCGCTCATCGGCTTCTTCCTCTACCTCGGCTCCGGCGCCGAGCTTCAGCAGGTCAAGGTCCGGTCCGCCCTGCACGGCATCCGGGCGCAGGAGGCCATGATCACGGATTTCTCGGGCCTCCGGCCCGAAGAGGCGCTGAGCCAAGTGGTGGAGCGCATCTACCACGGCTGCCAGGACGACTTCCCCGTGATGGACGAGACGGGCCTCGTGGGCATCCTCACGCGCAACCGCATCCTGTCCGCGATCCACGAGCACGGCCTGGAGGCCACGGTCGCGGAAGTGATGGACCGGGAGTTCCTCGCCGTCTCGCCGCGGACGCCCCTGGAGGAGGTCGCGGCCAAGCTCATGGCGAACCGGAAGACCGTGGCTGCCGTCCTCGACCGGGATCGCTTCACCGGGCTCATCAGCGAATCGAGCATCGGGCGGCACATCGCTTTGCGTGCCGCGATCCGTGAAACGCAACAGGAACCCGAGCCCATGGGAACGAAGACACCCGGATTCGACGTCTGAACGGTTTTTGGCAACGATTCGAAAAATAACCGTTCCCATGCGAGAAAATCCATGTCCGGCCTTCCGAAGAAACACGCCTTGGACCCCGTTTGCCGCATGACGGTCGATCCGGACACGGCTCGTTTCCGCCAGGAATACAAGGGGAAGGCCCAATATTTCTGCAGCGCGCATTGCCTGGAGGCCTTCCGCAAGGACCCGGAGCGATATCTCCCGCCCCAGAGCGGCCGGGAGGAAATCCCCCCGGCCGGTCAAAAGGCCGCGCCCGGCTCCTGCCCGGAATGCGGCATGGACCTGGCGAACACTCTCCTTCCGGGAGGAGAATTCCTTTACACCTGCCCCATGCATCCCGAGGTGCAAGAGTCCGCTCCCGGCGCATGCCCGGAGTGCGGCATGGACCTCGAAGCCGCGGCGCCCGAACCTCTCCGCGAGAAGAACGCCTACCGCGAGCTAAAAAAGACCCTCTGGCGGAGCTTTCTCCTCACCGTGCCCCTCTTTCTTCTCGCCATGGCGGGGCATATCCCCGGCGCGGCCGCATGGAAAATCCTGGGCGGCCCGATCCAATCCTGGATTCAAGGCCTCCTGGCCACGCCGATCGTGCTTGTGTACGGCCGCATGTTCTTCGCGCGGGGCCGGCAATCTCTAAGGAACCGCCGCCTCAACATGTTCACCCTGATTTCCCTGGGCGTGGGCGTGGCCTACGGTTACAGCCTCTTCGCCCTCATCCTGCCCGGCGCGTTCCCGGCGTCCGTGCGCCTAAAGGACGGGTCACTCCCGGTCTACTTCGAGGCCGCGGGCGTCATCGTGACGCTCATGCTCCTCGGCCAGGTCTTGGAAGCCCGCGCCCGCGCCAAGACGGGCGAGGCCATCCGGGAGCTTCTGGACCTCGCGCCACGCATGGCCCGGAGGCTCCTCCCGGATGAAAGCGAAGAGGAAGTTCCGCTCGCCGAGGTAAGAAAAGGCGACCGCCTCCGCGTCCGGCCGGGCGAGAAGGTGCCGGTCGACGGGCGGGTCCTGGAGGGGGAAAGCCGGGTGGACGAATCCATGGTGACCGGCGAGCCGGTCCCCGTAAAAAAGGAGCCGGGCGACCGCGTCACAGGCGGCACGGTGAACGACCGGGGCGCCTTTCTCATGCGCGCGGAACGCGTGGGGGGCGAGACGCTCCTCGCGCAGATCATACGGCTGGTCGCCCAGGCCCGGCGGAGCCGCGCGCCGCTCCAACGCCTGGCGGACACGGTCTCGGCCTATTTCGTGCCGGCGGTCATCTCCGTGGCGGCCGCGACCTTTGCCGCGTGGCTCCTCATCGGTCCGGAGCCGCGCCTCTCCCATGCGCTCTTGAACGCCGTCGCGGTGCTCATCATCGCCTGCCCCTGCGCCCTGGGGCTCGCCACGCCCATTTCGGTCATGGTGGGGACCGGCCGCGGCGCCAGGGAAGGCGTGCTCATCCGTAACGCCGAGGCCCTGGAGATCCTCTCCCAAATCGACACCCTGCTCGTGGACAAGACCGGCACGCTCACCGAGGGCCGCCCGTCCCTAACGGCGTTGCATCCCCTCCCCGGCTGGAGCGAGGAAAATCTCCTCAGCCTCGCGGCGGCGGTGGAGCGCTCGAGCGAGCACCCGC
The DNA here is from genome assembly GCA_043802275.1 of Planctomycetota bacterium. Classification (GTDB taxonomy): domain Bacteria; phylum Planctomycetota; class SZUA-567; order SZUA-567; family JAFGNG01; genus JAZDLH01. Next base: position 517 of record JAZDLH010000166.1, on the reverse strand, counting down.
TCGCCCGGGCCGTGGTGCGGGCGGCCGGGGAGCGCGGCCTCCCCCTCCTCGCGGCCGCGCGCTTCGAATCCCTCCCCGGCCGGGGCGTCAAGGGAACCGTGGGGAACGATTCCGTCTCGATCGGGACCGAGGCCCTCATGCGCGAGGCGGGGGCGGACGTCTCCGCCCTGCTCGCGGAAGCGCAGGCCCGGCGGACCAGGGCCGCCACCGCGTTCTTCGTGGCGGTGAACGGAAAGGCCGCCGGGCTTTTGGCCGTCTCCGACGCGATCAAGCGCACGACTCCCGAGGCGGTGCGGGCCCTTCGGACCGAGGGGATCCGGCTCGTGCTCCTCACCGGCGACGATCGCGCCACGGCCGCGGCCGTGGCCCGGGAACTCGGCATCGAAGACTTCCAGGCCGATGTGCCGCCGGAGGGGAAATACGCTGCGGTTCGGAAGCTCCAGTCGGAAGGCCAGCGCGTGGCCATGGCCGGAGACGGCATGAACGACGCGGCCGCGCTCGCCCAGGCGGACGTGGG
>JAZDLH010000165.1:0-3124 GCA_043802275.1 Planctomycetota bacterium | reverse complement strand
CTGTTTCGAAGTCTCCCTTTCCGCCCATTCGGCGTAGGGCACGATGGCCGCGACCGGCGTTCGCTTGCGGGTGATCAAGACCGCCTCCTTGCGATGGATAAGACGCGCGATGATCTCCGAAAATCTCGCTTTCGCCCGGGTGATGGGGACGATTTCCATAAATTTTCCCTTTGTATCTAATATGGTCTAATTGACTATAGTTGTCAAGAGGGACGGAGGGCTGGGGTCGGACCACGGTAACATGTTTATTATCAGTATATAGCTTTTATTCCGAGTCTTTTTCGGGGCCATTTATAAGACTTATTCCCGCGTTTTTGGCCCGGTTTTTGTAGCCTTAGACCTGAAGGACGCGAAGACCCGATTTGGCCGCTGCGGCGAGCTGGCGCCGGTCGGAGGAAACGAAAAGGTCGGCCTGCCAATCGAGGGCACAGGCCACGTGCAGGGCGTTCATTGTGCGAAGAGGATGGTGTTCGATGAGGTCGATGGACCCATGGACGACGGGGATCGTGATAGCGCAAACCGACATGTCCTCGATGTCTTCGAAGAGGGCCTTTTTAGCGGTGGCGTATTGGGCGGCCGAGATCGAGCTCTGCCTGCGGAGGCGCGAAAGGGCCGAGGTGATTTCCGGCGGACAAATGAGGCTGACGGCGGCCTCGGTTGCTTCTGCGAGGAGGGCCTCGACCTTGTCGCTCCCCTGCTCCTTGATGTACCTCTTGGCCAGGCCCGAGGAATCGAAAAACGTCCTCATGAGCGCGAGCTTCTTCTCTCCCGGAGGATCTCCCGGCTCAGGGTGCCGCGCCGGGATCCGGGTACGAGCGCCGGGCCCGGCCGCTTCCAGGAAAGCGTTGCGCGGGGCGCCGGGAGAGGCACGATCTCGGCGATCGGCTTGCCGTGCCGGAGGATCCGGACCGTCTCTCCCCGCTCGACCGAATTGAAGAGCGCGGCGGCGTTGCGGCGGAACTCCGTGAACGTCACTTGTTTCATGCTTGGCTCATTGCTATGTACATTATTGTACATTCTACGCCTCTGCGCGTCAAGCGACGGGATGCTTGTAATAACGTCATAAGGGAAGACGCCATGGAGCCCGCGATTTTCTCAGACGATGGCGTCGATTTCGCGGATCTTCTTGGCCAGGCGCACGGCGGAGATGGGGAAGGCGGCCTTGATCTCGGGGGCGAAGAGGGCCAGCTTGAACTCCTCGATCATCCAGCGGAGCTCCTCGACGGCGAGGCGCTTCTCCGCATTCGGGGACGCGGTACCCTGTCCCGGTTTTTTTAATTCCGCCTCGAGGCGTGCAAGCTCAAAGGCGTAGGGCTCGAACTGAGCAGCTTTAGCCTTGTCCTTATCCGGTCCGATCCTGGCCCGCTCGAGCCGGATCTTGAGCCCTTCGATGTATCGGGGAATGCGGACGAGCCGGGCCACGGAATAGATCTGGAGGAAGTTTTTGGGTACGAGGCGGTCGAGGTCGGAGACGATCGCGTCGAGGTATTCCGGAACGACGCGCTCTTTGAGCCGGCTTAGCTCGTAGAGGCTGAGCGTTTTCGCGCTCTTGCCGCCGCCCGCGCCTCCGGTGCCCGCCCCTCCCCCGCTCCCCTTCCCGAGCTCGGCGCGGAGGACCGCGTTCAGCTCGATAACCTTGACCGCCGTCTGCGTAAGGGAATGCCCCTTTTCGAACAGGGTGCGTCCGGCCTCGGCTTCGTAGGCCGTGTATTCGGCTTGGGTGCGGATGTCGCGCTCGAAGACGTCGCGGGCCAGGGCTTCCTCGATGGCCTTCTCTACGGCTTCGCGACCGCCGAAATAGAGCGCAGCCCGATCGAACTCGGCCGGGATCTTGTGGTATCGCCGGACGAAGGCTAGTTCCTTGGAGAATTTCCGCAGAAGTAGCCAGCGGACGCCCGCGGAGTGCTTGGCGGCGGCCTCGGCGCGCGACGCAAAGAGGCGGATTTCAAGAATGGGGTCAAACCCACCTTTTGCAGCAAAAGGTAGGTTTGACCCCATCTTGACGAGGGCCGGGTAGGCCGTGAGCGAGGTGCCGACGGGGACGCGCTCCGGCAAATCGCCGAAGGTCCACGCCGTGAGGCCGGTCTTTTCCCAGGCGGACACCGCCTCACGCCAGGCCGGGGATTCGACCTTGGACGGGGCCAGGTCGGCAGCCCCGATCTTCTTGCGCAGGAGCTCGACATCGCGGCCGGCGTCGATGACGCGGCCCGTAGCCGGGTCGGTCACGGCCACGCGCATGCGCAGGTATCTCGGGACGTCGGCCAGGGCCCACTCGCGCGGCGGGATATCGGCCCCGAAGCGGCGCTTGACGAACTCGGCCACGGCCTTGAAGAGCGGCACCTCCTCGGGCGCTTGGGGCATCTCCCGGGCGACCGTCTCGGCCTTCTCACCCACCGGGACGAGGAGCTTCCGGTAGCGCTTGGGCAGGCCCTTGATGAGCGCGGCGATCTTGTCCTGGTACTGACCGGGGACCCCCCACTCGAGGCGGCCCGCCGGGATGGCGCTCAGAAGCTCGGGCGGGACGGTGAGCGTAACCCCGTCGTCCTCCTCCCCCGGCGCAAACTTGTAGACGGCGCGGAAGGGGCGGCCGGCCACCTCGACGCTGTCGGGGAACGCGGATACGGTGGCCTCTTCGGGACGATAGTTGAGGAGCACGTCCTCGTCGAGGCGCAGGAAGGAATCGTCGCCGCCGCGGTCCTTGAGGAGCTTGCGCAGGGTGCGGACGTCATGGATGCCCGGAAGCCGTACCGAGTAGAACTTGGCGATCTCCGTCTCGGCGACTAGAATATCGCGGCGGCGGAGTTTTTCCTCCATGGCCTCGACCTTGCGCTGGAGGGCGAGGTTGTGCGAGAGGAAAGGCGGCGGGTCGTCGACTTCTCCTTCGACGAGGCCGTTCATGACGAAGATATCGTGGGCCTCGGCCCGATTGACGCGACCGTAGGAGATACGGCGCCCGCGGACGACCTCGAGGCCGAAGAGCGTGACGCGTTCTTTCGCGACGACTTCCCCTCGGGCTCGGTCCCAGGCGGCGTCGGAGTAGGAGCGCTTGCAGAGCGGCCCGCCGAGGGCCTCGAGCCAGGCCGGGTCGATGCGGGCGGCGGTGCGGGCAAAGAGGCGTGATGTC
>JAZDLH010000164.1:0-4807 GCA_043802275.1 Planctomycetota bacterium | reverse complement strand
CTACGCCTCCCTGCCAGTGGAAGATATTGACCTTCTTCTCCGCGTAGGGGGAGTTTTTCTCGGTCAGGCTGGCTCCGCAGTACTGGCGCAACATCCCGACGAGCCGTTCCTTGCCGGGATTCCCAGTCAGTCCCCGTTTTGCGTAGCTGATAATGCCGACGAGAAGGTCGGCAAGCTGAAGCTGCTCCACCTCATGGGAGCGGACGGTCTGCACCCGCTCGATCATCTGCCGGTCAAAATCATAGTGGGCGTTGCACAGCACTTCGTGGAGCTTCGCAACCTTCTCCCTGCCGTGGGTGTCCTTGACATCCGGATAGATGCGGTATCGGCAATCGTTCCGGAAGATGATCTTCAGCATGTCGAAGTACATCTTATAATACCACTGATCGTGGGTTTGGGAGTGGGCGGCGTGATCGAGATGTTCTTTCCCGGCGACAAGGGCACGGAAACGCAGATCGTCCTTCCAGAAGAAATACTTGACCAGTTCCTCGTAAAAGGCGGCCTTCTTTCCACCGACCTTTGTCCACTTCACCTCGAAATCGTGAGTAAGCCCGTGGGCAAGGCGAATCGATCGCATTTCCGTCGCGATTTCCCGCGTTTTTTCCAAAGGGCGCCAGATAGCTCCCAGCACCATGGCCGCCTGGCCGTCATGCTCCAGGTGGCAACTTTCGTCACAGTAAACATTGTATATCTGCCGCTTTTCCACGGGAGGAAGCTGGGGGATGTTGAATTGGGATAAGTCAACCATTTGCGATATCCTCCGCGAATTTCTCCGGATTCCGGCTGTTTGCCCGCCGGTGCGACGCGAAATTTTCTCTTCCAATTTCAAATTGAAATTCGTGCTCTATCCTACGCATCAAAAAAACTTTTCTCACCCCTGATACCGGTTCGTGATGGGGAGACGCCGGTCCTTGCCGAAGGCCTTCGGCGTCACGCGCACGCCGGGCACGCCCTGGCGGCGCTTCCACTCCGCCGCGTCCGTGAGGCGCACGGCCGCGCGCACGAGCTCGGGGTCGAAGCCCTGAGCGATCATCTCGTCCACGCCCTGGTCCCGCTCGATGTAAGCCTCGAGCACGGGGTCCAAAAGCTCGTACTCGGGGATGGAGTCGGCGTCGAGCTGCCCCGGCCGAAGCTCGGCCGTGGGAGCCTTCTCCAGGACGGGCTCGGGGATGCGGGCGAAGCCCGCGCGCTCGTTCACGAGGCGCGCAAGCCGGTAGACCATGGTCTTGAAGACGTCCTTCAGAACCGCGTAGGCGCCGATCATGTCCCCGTACATGGTGCCGAAGCCCACGGCCGCCTCGCTCTTGTTGCTGGTGTTCAAGACGAGCCAGCCGAACTTGTTGGCGAGCGCCATGAGATAGACCGCCCTCAGGCGCGCCTGCAGGTTCTCCTCGGCGAGGTCCGGCGCCCGTCCGGCGAAGACGGGCGCAAGCTCCGCAAGGCAGGCCGCGTACGCGCTCTCGATCGAAATCGTGACGCACGGGATGCCCAGGTTTTGCGCGAGCGCCTCGGCGTCGTCGCGCGAGGCGCCGCTCGTGTAGCGGCTGGGGAGCAGGACCCCGGTCACATTCTCCGGCCCCAACGCATCCACGGCCACGCATGCGCTCAAGGACGAATCGACCCCGCCGGAGAGCCCGAGCGCCGCCCGGGAAAAGCCGTTCTTCCGCACGTAGTCCCGCACGCCCAGCACGAGGCAGGCATAGATCTCCTCGATCGCCGAGAGCGTTCGGGACTTAAGCGCCGGAAGCGGCTTCTTTTCCCCGGCATTGACGCCAAGGGGAACGCGGAGGACGGGAATCCGGGGCGCGGCGCTCCGGCGCCGGCCGGGGCAGGCGTCCACCTCCACGCAAAAGACCCCCTCCTCGAAGGGGGCTCCGCGCGCGAGCACTTGCCCGGACGGGTCGAGAAAGAGCGAGGCGCCGTCAAAGACAAGCTCGTCCTGGCCGCCCACAAGGTTAGAGCAGAGGAAGGAGACGCCGTGCGCGCGGCAGAGCCTGGCGAAGGCCTCCTCGCGCAGGGCCCCCTTCTCCCGGTGAAAGGGACTGGCCGAGAGGCACAGAATCGCCCCGGCGCCGGCCGCGGCCTCGTCCCGTGCCGGGCCGTCCTCCTCCCAGGCGTCCTCGCAGATCACCACGCCCAGCCTTTCCTCCCCCGTTTCGAGAACGAGACCGCCCGCGCCGGGCGCAAAGTAGCGCTTCTCGTCGAAGACGCCGTAGTTCGGCAAGAGCCGCTTTCCATAAACCGCCCGGACGGTTCCGCCCTGGAGGAAGGCCGCGGCGTTCCAGAGCGCCCCGCTCTCCGGGTCGCGGTAGGGCAGGCCCACAAGTGCCGGCACGGCAAGCCTCGGCGCGGATTCGAAGAGCGCCTTTTGGCAGGCCTCGACGAAGCGCGGTCTTAAGAGGAGATCCTCGGGCGGATACCCCGAGAGCACGAGCTCCGGTAAGAGCGCGAGGTCCGCCTCCCGGGCGGCGGATTCCCGGGCGGCGCGCTCGATGCGGCCGAGGTTTGACTGGATATCCCCCACGGTGGGATTGAGCTGGCAGAGCGCGATCCGGATCACGGCGAATCCCTTTCTTTTGTCCCATCCTGCGAAGACTCGGGTTGATTCATCATACCCGTCTCCGTCGGGGAAGCGCAAGGCCTTTTGGCAAAGCGCCCCGCTTGTGTTCGCTTGCCGCCTGCGCTATAGTGTGCGCTGGAGAGAGGGGCAAAGCGCCCGCTCCGACAAGAGGATGCGCATGGCTTCTTCCCCGCCCCGACCCCTGGTGGCGTTCGCCCGGTGCACGGCCTATGAGCCGGCCCCGGTCCGGGCCGCGGCCGAGGCGCTCCTCGACGCGCTCGGGGGGCTGGGGACGTTCGTCAAGCGCGGGGACCGCGTGCTTCTCAAGCCCAACCTTTTGGCCGCCCATGCGCCGGAGCGCGCCGTCACCACCCATCCGGCCGTGGTGCGGGCCGTGGCCGAGCTCGTGCGGGACTGCGGCGGAAGGGTGCTCGTGGGGGATTCGCCGGGGTACGGCTCCTTCCAGCGGGTGGCGCGCGCGACCGGCATGGAGGAGGCGGTCCGCGCCGTGGGCGGGGAGCTTGTGGAGTTCACCCTGCCGGAGAAGTCTACCCGACCGGGCGACCTCTTCCAGGCGCTCGACCTCGCGCAGGAGCTCTCGACTTTCGACGTTCACATCAACCTCCCCAAGTTCAAGACGCACGCGCTGGCCGTGCTGACGCTCGGCGTGAAGAACTGCTTCGGAACCGTGGTGGGGCCCCGCAAGCTCCAGTGGCATTACCGCGCCGGCCACAATCGGGGTCTCTTCGCCCGGATGCTGGTGGAGGTCTTCCGCCTGGCCGCGCCGGACCTCACGCTCATCGACGCGGTGGTCGGCATGGAGGGGCAGGGCCCTTCCTCCGGCCGGCCGAGGCCCCTGGGGTTCCTCGCCGCCTCGGCCGACTGCCTCGCGCTCGAGGCGGCGTGCGCGCGCGTGGCGGGACTGGAGCCCCTGGAACTACCCGTGCTCGCCGCGGCTCAGGGAAAAGATTCGGACGCGTGGCTCGCCCCCGCCTACGCGGGCCTCCCGCTCGAGGCGGTGCGCGCCGAGGACTTCGCCCTGGCGGACGGCCGCCCGTTCCACGAGATGGGGCCGCGCTTCCTCGTGCCCCTGCTCCGCCGCCTGCTCGTTGCCGAGCCCGTGCCGGCGCGCGCGCGATGCACCGGCTGCGGTGTCTGCGCCGAGATCTGCCCGGCCCGGGCGATCGCGCTTTCCGAGCGGTTTCCCAGGATCGATCGAAAAACCTGCATCCGCTGCTACTGCTGCCACGAGCTCTGCCCGGAGCACGCCATGGGGCTCTCCCGGCCGCTTCCGGCACGCCTCTTGGAGCGCCTGGGCCGGAAGCGGCCGGCGCGGTGAGGATGTTTCTCGCATCGGAGGTTCGGCCATGCCCTTTTCCCTGAAACGGTCGTCGCTCAAGCAGAGCGGCTGGTTGCTCCTGCTCGTGCACCTCGCCCTCCTGGGAGGGGCCCTGGCTGGCGCGAGTCTCTCCACGGTTCCCGCACAGCGGTTCTCGTTTTACTTCGTGTCGGGGATCCTCGGCGTGGGGGCCTATCTCCGCCTCATGCGTCTTTTTAGCGCCACGCGGGACCTCTTCAAGGTGGACCTGGAAGGCATGCATTGGCGGATGGCCAGCAAGGAGACGAACCTTCCGTGGGAGATGATCGACACGGTCCTCATCGTCACGGGCCGGACGCCCGTCTTCCGCATCACCACCCGGATGGGCGAGATCCATCGACTGCCCCTCGATTGCAAGGAGTCGGAACTGGACGACCTCATGCGGGTCTTCGCCCGGGAGATCATGCCGCTCTACCCCGGACTTCGGATCTACCTCGACGGGCAGGCGTTCGGCGCAAACATCACTTGACGTAGTTGTCGAAGAGGCATGCCTCCTCGCCCCAGCCGGGCAGGACGAGCTCCTCGATGGAGAGAAGCTCGGCGTGGCCGTCGACCATGCCCACCGTGGTCTTCGGATGGCGCGGGAGAGGCCGGTAGCGCCCATCCCAGCCCATGGCGCCCACGCCGGAACCGGGATAGGTGTTCCCCCAGTCGTATCCAAAATCCGGCGGCGTGCCGAGCTGCCCCGGTGGAAGGGGCCCGGTCAGGGAAAAGGCCGTGTACGGTTTCCAGGGTTTCGTGCCGTCCTCCCGCCAGGAACCCGGCGGACCGTCCCGGGTGGCGTCGGACACGTAGCCGCCGTCGGAGAAGAGCACGGTCCGGCCCGGATGCATGACGAGGTTGGCGAGGGGCGCGCGCGCATCCCCGGG
>JAZDLH010000163.1:0-13838 GCA_043802275.1 Planctomycetota bacterium | reverse complement strand
CTCAATATGGCCCGTGACGATTCTGTCCGTTCTGCTGCATTGCTCTTGGGCATGGGCTTGCCAGTTGATGAGAGGCTGCCCAGCAGGTGTAGCGCTTATGACCAGATCCTTGAACTCAAAGTTGTGTCTCCAGTCCCAGGGAGTACCGATCATCACGCGGATCGGCGTACGCATTCTGTCCATCCCAAGGAGGAAGTAAGGGGCATCGGCAAGACGCAGCAAGCGCCAGGTCATCGCCTCTCGGAGCACTTTGGTTCCGAGTTGTGCTTTGTCCGGAGTATCAACTCCGTTAATGGACCCATTATTAAATCGGAATATTTCTTGTTTTCCCTTATCATTTTGCCGTATATCTGGAGTCTATTATCTAGGATTATGCTTAAGTCGGTGTTTTCAAAGGAGGTCTGAAACCTCCTTTTAAAACGATCAATGATGTAGCATACCACAAAAATGCGCGTCTCCTCCTTTTGATTACAAAAATGCCAATAGTCAACTAGGAAACACAAGTAACAGCCGACCTCAAATGTTGCGGCCTCAGTACAAAAGGAGTTGGATATTTGGTCGAAAGTATCGGTTAATTGGTTGGTGCGCTTCCTCGAACTTGAATCGTAACCGGGGCCATAACGGTACACTTCGAGTATCGTAAGGAAACAGATGGCAAGAAAATCTCGTGTATCTTTTGGTTCAGCGGAATCATGTTGCGTATTCATATTCGGGGACTCCTTATCTTGGGTGTTGGTGCATCTACATGGTACAACTGAATCATGTCGCGTAGGGTTATTACTAAGCCGTGCCGCCCAAGGTGATTGCCTGCTTGGACTTGAAAGTGAGCCGCCTGTACCAACTAAGAGAAATCGTGCATATACATAGGCGGGCCATATTAATAATTTGGAAACAATAGGTATATAATAAAAACCAGCAATATTGGACAAGGGCAAAGTGATAGCAAGGAGCCAAATGATATGTAACTTGCTAAATGGCAGCAAAAGAAACATAGTTGGAAAAGAAATAAGGGCCAATGCAAGAATGAGTGAAGGCCATGTCGTAATTAAAGGTATCGGTTGATACGCCCGTTGGCGTATACCTATTGCAAACCATAATCCTAAGAAAAGAGTGACGCTCCAGACGATCCATCCGAGTACTGATAGGATCGACATACGGCTATTCCTCGCTCGAAGTGCGGGTATGCCGGAGCCTTCGAGATTCCCACAAGGGTAGCTTTCGAGTTGCGAAGGCTATACTGTTGTTACACCAACGAGGGTTATTATTAACCATCATATTCCTAACGAAAAAAGCAGGACCCGGAACTCTTACTCGCTCACTTTCAGCACGCCAAACTAAAACTGTAAATATGGCGCATGAATCATAAAAGTCAATAGAAAAGTCCTCCATCAGACGGGGCGGCCGGGTATCTCTACAGAAGTTTAATAATATCCTGGGGTTGTTCCAAAAGCGCCCGCGCGCCGCTTTGCAAGAGCTCCTCGGCCGTGCGGAAGCCCCAGAGCGCGCCCGCGGGAAACATCCCGGCCGTGCTTGCGGTCCGCATGTCCGTGCCGCTGTCGCCGAGGTACAAGACCTCTTCCGGCTGGAGCCTAAGCCCTTCCGCGATCCGTTTTGCGGCCGTTGGATCGGGCTTTCGCGGCACCTCCGGCCGCGCGCCCCGCACCAGGACAAAGCTCCATTCCGCGAGCAGCCGTTCCGCGCAAAGTCGGGTGGAGGCTTCCGGCTTGTTGGAAAGGATCGCCATGGGGATATGGCGCTCGGTCAGGCCGGTCAGCATCTCCGGCACACCGGGATAGGGCCGGGTCGTGTCCGCCCAGTGCTCCCGGTAGGCCTGTTTCATGGATTTCAACGCGCGGGATACGGTCGCGTCATCGCGATGCGCCTCCGGAAGCGCCCGTCGCACAAGCTCCTCCATGCCGTCGCCCACGAATCGCTTGTACGCCTCGACCGGATGCACGGGAAATCCCTCCGCGGCCAGTGCCGTGTTGCCGGATGTTGCAATATCTTGGAGGGTATCGAGTAACGTACCGTCGAGGTCGAATAGGACCGCCTTGAAGCGCATCGTCATTATCCTGAATCCTTCTGTAACCAATAGGCATGGAGCAGGTTAAAAGTTCTATTCCCATCCCCGCAAAAGTGAAAAGAGCGCCATTCATTATCGAACGCGTCTTATCCCATTTCTTCGGCAAATGATGCAAAAGGGCGATGGAGCTATTCGGCCAGGCCGTCTTCCCGAAGGATGATGCGCGCCGCCTCCAAGAGGTCTTCTGCCAAAAAGTCCGGCTCCAGGACAAGGGGCGGGGCATCCGGGGGCTCGGGGAGGAGGATGGTCCGGGCGCCGACGGCCTCGCCCGTTTCAATGTCCGTGGACCGGTCGCCCACCATCCAGGCGCCTTCGAGGCCGAGTCCCAAGGCGGCGGCGGCCTTGTGCAAGAGTCCCGATTGGGGTTTCCTGCAATCGCACTCGTCCGCCTTCTGATGGGGGCAGTATTCGATATGATCGAATCCAACTCCTTTTTCGGCGAGGAGTTGCACAAGACGGGCATTGACCGCCTCCACGTCCGCGCGCGAATAAAGCCCGCGCGAGACGCCGGACTGGTTGGTGACCACGGCCACGGCATAGCGGGGTCTTAGGAGCTTTAGCCCCTCCACGGCCTTGGGAAGAAGCTCTAACTCTTCGGGCTTTGAGATGTAACCCGTGTCGATATTAAGGGTTCCATCCCTGTCGAGAAAGACGATGCGTCGCTTTTTCATTTTTTCAAGTTCCAAGTTGATACGCTGTTCGATTCTTGACGGCACATGGATTGGCCAAGAGCATGATAGCCAAAAGCATTGTAATTTTACACGATAACGTCTCAGTGGAAAATAAAAAAAGCGGCCTTTGCCGCCTTATTCTGTATTACCTCTTGAAATGCAAAGGATTAGAGATCATTCAACAGGTTGCGGACGGCTTCGGAGAGGCTATCTTCGGTCGGGTAATTGCCCTGCTCCATCTGGGCCTTGATGGCGTCGATGGTTTCCTGGCGTATGTCCGGGATCTGGGCGAGCCTGGCGAGGAGCTTCACCTCTTCGGAAATCTCGACTGCGTCGCCGCCGGATGGCTGTGGTGCGGGGCCCTCCGCGGCGGGTTTTTGATACAGGCGCCGGGACTCCTTGCCGCTGGCGGCGCTGCGCAGGTTTTCGAGATCGCCCAACCCTTCGATGCGCATGGCCTCATCCCTTTACACGGTTTTCTTTCGTCGCCCCACGTCTTGCGGAAGGGCTATTGCATTAGTGTTATCGGTTTATATCATACCGACTTGAGGCTGTTTCCGATCATATTTTTTAAAAAAATGTCGACCGGGAAGGGCCTGATCGACTATAAAAGAATATGGGTTCGTTCGGTATGATGCCGATGTAAGAGGCCTTGCGATTTCAGCAGGGCGGTGCAGGAGAGAAAGGCGCTTGCGCAGGATCCCGGCGTTGCGCGCCCTGTCGGTTCCTGGGCGCTCTTGACTTTTCCCGTCGGTTGTGCGTTTCTTGGCCGGGAGCTTTTCTTTCCCGTTCGGCGACTTGAAGAGGGCGTTGCATGGCTGAAATTCCCCTCTCACGGCTGGTGAGCATCCGCGACGCGAAGGAGGTCTGGCCCGTGGTGGCGGACACGGTCCACGGGATTTCGCCGCTCGTGGACCTCGCGCCGGTCCGGGCCGTGTACAACGACGTCTTGCGCCTCTTTGCGGGCCAATATCCCGGGTACCGGGCCTGCAACACGGTTTACCACGATCTCCGCCACACCACGGACACGCTGCTCGCCATGGCGCGCCTCCTGCACGGGGCGACCGCAGCGGGCGAGCGCGTCACCGACCGGGCCATTCAGCTGGGGCTCATTGCGGCGCTCCTGCACGACACGGGCTACATCCAGGAATCGGACGACACCGAAGGCACGGGCGCCAAGTACACCGACATGCACGTGGAGCGAAGCATCCGCTTCGCCGGGGCCTATCTCGATGCGCGGGGCTTCCCCGAGGCGGACCGGGCGTTCTGCCGGCACGTGATCCTGTGCACGGAGCTCATCGAGGAGGACGAGGTGCCGGAGCCTCCGAGCGCGGAGGCGGACCTCCTGGGGAAAATGCTCGCCACGGCCGATCTTTTGGGGCAGATGGCCACGCGCACCTATCTCGAGAAGCTTCTGTTTCTATTCTACGAGTTCCAGGAGGGCCGGGTCGGCCGGTACAAGAGCGAGTTCGATCTCTTGGAGCAGACCCTGGACTTCTGCCAATACGCCACGGAGCGCCTGGAGAGCCGGCTCGGGGGGGTGCACCGCTTCATGCGGGAGCACTTCCGGGCCCGCTGGGGCCTGGAGGAGGACCCCTACGCCGAGGGCATGGCCCACCAGGCGGCGTACCTCAGGAACATCATCGAGAACCACCCCGACGACTACCGCCGGCACTTGAAGCGCGAGGGGCTCATCGAAAAGCTGAACGACCTCTACCGGAAGTGAATCCGCCCTTCCAATCCCTTTTGCCTTTCCTTCCCATCCGCCCTTTCTTCATTCCCTTCGTCTGAGACCGGATCGGGCGAGGCCGATGCGGCTCTACTTGAGAAGGCGATCGGAGCAGCGGGGGGACGTAGGCGGAACGCGGGCTTCTCAGGCGGGCTTCTCGGGCGGCGTGTCGCCGTTGTTGTAAAAGAGGAAGCGGTTGCAGCCCTGGCAGCGGACCACGAGGTTCCCCACGTGGATCTGGCTCTCCACGTTCGGGGTGAGCCTCCGGTAGCAGCCCTGGCAGATGCCGTCCTTCATCTCCACCACGGCCACGCCCTGGCCGGAGCGGATGACCTTCTCGTAGAGGTCGAGGGTCTCGGGGTCGATCCGGTCGGCGCAGAGCTTGCGCTTCCCGCGGATCGTCTCGACCTCGGCCTCGAGAGCGGAAAGCTCGACGCGAAGGGCGGCCTGGAGCCTGGCGAGGGCGGCCTCCTCCTCCCGCACGAGCGCGCGGAGCGCCTCCCCCTCGGCCTTGAGGACGTCGATCTTCTCCAGGCGTTCGAGCTCGGCGGTCTCGAAATCGCCCATGCGGCGATGGGCCTCGTCGATCCCGGAGTGGAGGATGGAATATTCCTTGTTGTTCTTGACGAAGACGAGCTTGTTTTTGAGGCGGTCGATCTCGGTTTCGATCCGCTTCACCTCGAGGTCGGCCGCGTCGGCCGCGCTTCGCTCGCGGCGGACGGCCTCCTCGCCGGCCGCGAGGCGCGCGCGCGCCTCCTCGAGCCTCTGGCGGGCCTCTTCCTCCTCCTGCGGCCCGGTCTTCAAGCGCCGGCGGAGGGCGAGGAGGTCGGTGTCGATGGACTGCAGGATTCGGATCTCTTTCAGCGTCTCGTTCATGGGCCCCTCCCTGCGGCGGGTAACGATGCCCGGGGCGGCGGCCGGCGACGCCCCGTCACGATTCGAAGGACTCCTCCAAAAATCCCTCCAGCCGGCGCGCGCGCACCGGGTGCTGGAGCTTGCTCAGGGCCTTGGCCTCGATCTGGCGCACGCGCTCGCGCGTGACGCTGAACTTCCGCCCCACCTCCTCGAGGGTGTAGGTGTAGTCGTCGCCGATGCCGTAGCGCAGGCGTATGATCTCCCGCTCGCGGAAGGAGAGGCTCTGGAGCACGGACTCCATCTTGTCCTTGAGCATCTCGTAGGAGGCCATGTTCACCGGGCTCTCGGCGCTCTTGTCCTCGATGAAGTCGCCGAAGTGGGAGTCGTCCGAGTCGCCCGAGCCGATGGGCCGGTCGAGGGAGATGGGCTGCTTGCTGATCTTGAGGACGCGCCGCGCCTCGCCCAAGGGGATGCCCGCCTCGTGGGCGATCTCCTCGATGGTGGGGTCGCGGCCGATGCGCTGCACGAGGAGCTTCATGACGCGCCGGAGCTTGCTCATCGTCTCGATCATGTGCACGGGGATGCGGATGGTGCGGGCCTGGTCGGCGATGGCGCGCGTGATGGCCTGCCGGATCCACCAGGTGGCGTAGGTGGAGAACTTGTAGCCGCGGCGGTACTCGTACTTCTCCACGGCCTTCATGAGGCCGGAGTTCCCCTCCTGGATGAGGTCGATGAAGGAGAGGCCGCGGTGGCGGTACTTCTTGGCGATGGAGACGACGAGGCGCAGGTTTCCGCTCGAGAGGGCCTGCTTGACCTCCTGGTAGCGGCGGTAGCGCTTCTCGAGGTGCCGCGCGCGCGCGTAGAGGCGCTCGGGCGGCTCCTTCACCTTGAGGAGGGCGCGCTCGAGGCGCGATTCGGCCGCCTCCATCTTCTGCCGCTCCCGCGCGGAGAGCTGCGCCGCGCGCGCGCGGTAGGCTTGGAGGTCGCGCAGGAGGCGGCGGACGCTCTTCGCGTAATCGGAGATCTCCTTCATGCGCGGGAGGAGGTCCTTGGTGGGGATGCCGAGCTCCTCAACGAGGCGTCCCGCGCGGAGGTTCCGGGCGCGCGTGCGGCGGAGGATCGAAAAATGTTCCGGGCTTGCGCAGTCGAGCTTCCGGAGGGCCTGGAAGTCGGCGGCGTTCTCCTCCTGCATCCGGGCGAGGGTCTTCGCGTGGCCCGGCAGGCGCGCCTTGATCTCCTCCTTGCCGACACCCGAGGGGCTCGTGGTGCGGATGATCTTGTCGAGGCTGACGCGGTTCTTCTCCACGCTCTCGTTCAGATCCTGGATCACGTCGATGAGGAGCGGGCTCTGCAGGAGCCGCATCCGGAAGCGCTTGCAATAGAGCTCGATCTGCTTGGCGAGCTCCACCTCGCGCTCCCGCGTGAGAAGCGGGATGCTTCCCATTTCGGAGAGGTACATGCGGACCGGATCGTGGATGTCCTCCGCGGTGACTTCCGCCGGCGCGGCCTCCTCCTCGGGGGGCGCGGCGATCTCCTCGCTCTCGTCGTCCTCGATGATGGAAAAGCCGTTTTCGCTCAGCGTCATGAGCACCTGGTCGATGTCGTCGGCGGACGTGACGTTCGTGGGGAGGATCTGGTTGAGCTCGGTGTAGGTCACGAGGTTCTGGTTGCTCAGTTTCTTCAAGAGGGTATTGAGGACCGCCTTGCTGATCGCCATGTTGTTTTCTCTCCCTCTCCGGCCCGCTCCCCCGGGAGCGGCCGCTCTTGATCCGCCTCTATTCCCGCCGCGCCGCCGGATCGGCATCCTTTTGATGGGCTGCGCCTCCCGCGGGGGAGGGGCCGGCCTTCAGGAAGCGGAGCCGTCGAACGAAACCGCGGACCCCTGTTTCTTCAATTCCTCGATTTCCCGGCCCAATTGAACGGCACGACGCTCCAGGTCATCCATATTCTGCCGGTTGCCGGTTTCTTGATTCACTCTAATTTTCTGTATCAGGTCGAATCTTTCACCCTCAAGCCCGAGCACCCGCACCCGGTTCAGCAGTTCCGCCAGGGATTCCTCGGAAAGGGGCGGCCCCTCGGCCATGGCGATGGCCGAGAGGAGCTCCCCGGCCTCGGGATTCTGCACGTGCTGGAGAAGCCGCGCCGGGCCGGCCGGGTCCGCCTCGGCCCAGGCGTCGTGGATTTCCGAAGCGAGCTCCCGGTGGAGGTCCGTGCCGAATTCCTCCGGCCCCTTCACGCGGGAGACTTTCTCGCACCACGCTCGGTTTCGGAGCATATAGGCGAGGAGCTTTTGTTCCAGTTTTATTTCCTCGCTTATACGTTCCTTTGCCGGGAGACCGACATCCTTATTATTATTTATCGAATTCGCCGGGCGATCCCGCCCAGGCAGCAGATCTTCGCTAACCTTGCTGATCTCGGAGACTTTCTTACGCATGGCCGCGCGCTTGATCGGATTGGGCGAAAGGTTAACAACCTCCATGATCTCCCGGATGGCCCTGTCTCGTTCGTCGATATTTTGTGAGGCGAGGCCGGGCACCCAAAGGCGTTTCATATAGTCGAAGGAGTCCTCCGCCGAATCGATCTCCGCGCGGAACGCCTCCGCGCCGTGGCGGGGGAGGAACTCGCACGCGTCCTTCAAGGTCCGGGAGCGCGCAACCCGGAGGGGGGTATCCTCCTCCATGAAGACCCGGACGGCCCGGGCGGTCGCCTGGTCGCCCGCCGCGTCCG
Organism: Planctomycetota bacterium; assembly: GCA_043802275.1. Taxonomy (GTDB): domain Bacteria; phylum Planctomycetota; class SZUA-567; order SZUA-567; family JAFGNG01; genus JAZDLH01. Next base: position 5,773 of record JAZDLH010000163.1, on the reverse strand, counting down.
CGTCGAAGCACGCCACGACCGTTTCGGCGTAGCGCCGGAGGAGCCGCGCGTGCTCCCGCGTGAGTGCGGTCCCGAGAGTGGCGACGACGTTCCGCAACCCGTGCTGGTGGCACATGATCACGTCCGTGTACCCCTCCACCACCACGGCCGTCCCGCCGAGGCGGATCTCCTTGGCCGCGGCATCCAGCCCGAAGAGGACCCGGCCCTTGCTGAAAAGGGCCGTCTCGGGGCTGTTCACGTACTTGCCGACCCGCGCGTTTGCCTCTTCCTTGAGCACCCGCCCGCCAAAGGCGATGGGCCGGTGCTGGATGTCGAGAATGGGGAACATCACCCGTTCCCGGAAGAAATCATAGAGCTCCCGCTCGCCCTGGCGAACGAGCCCGGCCGCGAGCGCCGCCGCGCGCACCGCTTCCTTCTCTTTTCCCGAGGCGCGAAGGAGCTCGTCCATCAGCCCCGAAGAGCGGGCCGGCGCCCACCCCAAGCGCCAGTCCCGGATCGTCTTCTCCTCAAATCCCCGGGACAAAAGATACGCCCGCGCCTCGGGCGCTTCTTCCAGACGCGTCTCAAAGTACTCACAGGCCCGCGAGAGGACCTCGTAGAGCCGTTTCTTTTCCCGGCCCTCTTCCCGGGCGCGCCCCGAGTTCTGGCCGCCCGTGCGCTCCAAGGGAACCCCCGCGCGCTCGGCCAGCATCTCCACGGCCTCCGGGAAGCTCAAGCCGTCCATCTTCATGACGAAGGTGAAGACATCGCCCCCCTCGTTGCACCCGAAGCACTTGTACAACTGCAATTCCGGACTCACGGTGAAGGACGGCGTCTTCTCATTGTGAAAGGGACACAAAGCCTTATACCGCGCTCCGGCGCGTTTGAGAGGGAGATAGCTCTCCACCACCGAGACAATGTCAAGAGCGTCTCGCAGACGCTGGATGGAGTCCGGAGAAAAAATAGCAGCCAAAACCCGCTCTCCAGGATTTTCTATATTTAAATAATATACTTTATGGCAATGGGAAATGCCTGTCAATTTTTTTCCCTCGCCGTTTTTTCTTCGCCGCCTTTTTGATCCCTTGCCAAAAAATATGTAAATCATAGATAATAAATACGTTACAACTCATACAATCCGGGCGCTTCCGGCGGTTGCTTTTCTCGCCATCCATAAAAACCCGCACGGATTTCATCCGTGCGGGTTTTTCGACAGAGGGACATGGAGCTTTTAGAATACGGAACCTTCCAACTCTTCCCCCGTGGCGGGACCGCCCCGTTTTCTCGGTCCTCCCTCGGCGCCCGCCTCATTTCTCCGCTCGCGGCGCCGCTCCCAATTCCGGCGAAAATCCCTGCGGAAACGTTCGATGAGCTTTGACTTGTTTTCCGACAGGATCCGGGATACGTCATGGTGATGGCGAATGTGTTCGCTCAGGATCGCCTCGGCCGAGTTCACCGCGACCGCCTCGATCTTTTGATAGACCGCTTCCCAGTCCACGTCCTCGCCTTCGCGCGCCTCATCGAGGATCGCCTTGATCTTTTCCCGCCTCTCGCTGCGTATGGTTTCCAGTATCTCCCGGTGCCTTGCAATCTCCTTCTGCATGACCGGAAGTCCTATGATCCAATGTCGGGCGCCGAGGTCCTGCTGAAGCCTAGGGCGTCCCGGTTCCATCCCTTCGGGCGCGCCTTCCGCTTCCTCTCCTTCCGTCGCGGGGCCGCGTCTCTTCATATCATGGCCGCGCTCTTGCCGGATCCTCCTGCGCGGCTCAACGGAGGGGCGAGGGCCCTGGGCTTCCTCTCCGGCCATTGCGACAAGGCCGGTCCAAAGCCCGAACAGGAGGCCAAGCGTCAATACCGCAACTGCCGTCTTCTTCATGGCGTGCTCCTTTTTTATAAGGCTGGCGATCTGTTTTCTTGACCAATCCGCGATCTTGCCGTGGCAACCGGTCTCTCGTTAGGGAACGTTCGCCGGGGCCACTTTATTGCGGGGCTTTGTTTTTTCCGCGGTCGGTTCCTCTCCGACAGGCGCCTCCGGGGGAACGGCGAAGACCTTCTGCAGGAAGGCGGTGATGTATTGCTCCCGTTTGGCGACGCGGTTTTCCATTTGGGCCTTGGCCTTTTCCAGGCGCCGGCGGGCCTCCTCGAGGCGTCGGGCGCTCTCGTCGATCGCCATTTGCCGCCGCGCGGTGGTGAGATCGAACGCCTCCTCGACCTTGGCTCGGATGGCCGCCTCGAGGGCCGCCTTCTCTTCCTCGTCGGAAGCCAGAAGCCGGTCCAGCATGAGGTCCTGGATATCCTTGTGAAGCGCCTGCGTCTTCTTCAGGTTTTCGGAAAAGCGCTCGTGGAAGAGGCGCGCCTGCTCGTCGTCGGGCGTGGGGAGAGGGGGCAGCTCCTCCGGCCCGCGCTCCGCGCGCGGAGCCGGCTTTCTTAAGTTCCTCTCCTCGCCGACAGGCCGGTCGGCGGCCATGCAACAAGAGGCATAGGCGATCAGGAAGATGATCGGAGCGGCTTCGATTCGACGCGGCGCCATGGTCGGGTCCTTTCTCGTTCCAGGGGATTGTTCCCGCTCCCCGCCTATCCCAGGGACTCCCATGGGTCGGGGCTCTCTTGAAGTTTCAATTCCTCGAGTTCGTCGGCGAAGGCATCGATCAATTCGAGCGGCAGATCCAGGCGCCGGAAGATCTCCTCCGGCGCGAGGCGTACCGTCTCGAGGCTTCCCAGAGACTCGTCGGCCGCCTCCAGGTCGGCTTTCACGAGCGCGAGGATGTCGTCGGAGGGGTCTCCCGGCCCGATCAGGCGCTGAAATTCCTCTTCCGGAAAGGCCGGGAGCAGGGGAAGGGTCCTGGGCCCGAGGATCGCCGCGAAGGCGATGAGGAGGACGGCGGCGGTGGCCAGGGCCGTGGAGGCGAGGCGCAAGATCTTTTTTGTCCCGGCGCGGGAGGGGGGCCGGTGCGCGAGGAGTTCTACGCGCACCGCGGCGGGTGGAGGCGCCTGGGTGCGGAAGGAGCGGTATTGGCTGAGGATTTCCCGGAAGACCTCCGCCTCTTCCCGGCATCGGGCGCAGGCGGAGAGGTGCTCTTCCAGGCTCGCCGCCTCTTCGGAAGAGGCTTCCCCGCTTTCGCGGAGCAAGGCGATCCGAGCAGCCGTTTCGCATTCCATGGCAGGTCTCCTCGCGGCTCAATCGAGCGTCTCTTCCAGGTCCGCCAGCGCAACACGCAGCGCAATGAGGGCGCGGCGCATGTGGGAGAGGGCGGTGTTGAGGGGGATGCCGAGCGCGAGGCTAATCTCCCGAAACGACAGCCCCGCCTCCTCCCGCATCAGAAAGATCTCGCGTTGGTGCAGGGGCAATCCCGCAACGGCCGATTCAATCTTCCGGCCGGTCTCCCGTCCGACCTCCCGCTCCAGGGGCGAGGGCTCCCGCCGGGGGACGGCCTCTTCCTTGTCCTCTCCCCAGGGCCCCTCGCGGAGGCGCGCCCGCTTGCGGACGCGGTCGAGCGCGCGGCTTCGCGCCAGCGTCAGGAGCCAGGGCCGGAGACGGTCCCGATGCGTATACCGGCGAAGGGCGTCGGCAGCCTGAAGAAAGGTCTCCTGCAGGACGTCCTCCGCCTCCTCCGGGCCGAAGCGTTTCCTGAGATACCCAAACACGGCCGGAGCGTGCCTGTCGTAGAGCCCGCCCAGCGCCTCGCGATCTCCCCGGAGATAATCGCGGATGAGTGTGGCATCGTCTCGATGGTCGCTCATGAGTCCTCCCGGGGCTCGCGGCATCTCCATAACGAGCGGTTTCCGCCTATTATTGCACAACTTCGGCCGGGCGGTAAAGGGCGATCCGCGCAAAACGGCCCGGCGGCCCGGGGCTTTTTTCATTGACCTCGATGGGCCGGTTCGCTATGAACGAACGAAAGGGGGCGGCCGCGGAGGCGCGCCTTGTGCCCCGGAAGCGGGGACCGGCAACCATGACGACTTCGCCCAAAGACTACGAGATCCAAAAAGGCGTGCTCCGGGTGCACCGGCAGGCGCTCCACGACCGGGACCTTCTCTTCGACGAAGCGTGCTCCGAGCTCTTGGACGCGCCCGAGCGAAACCTGGTGATCGACCTGAGCGTGAGCACGTACATCAACAGCACCTATATCGGCATTCTCGCCGCGACCTTCTTCCAGGCGGATGCCCGCCGGAAGAAGCTCCGGCTCCGCGCCTCGCCGGAGATCGCCCAGGCCTTGCGCCTGGCGGGTTTTGAGAAGTTCGTCCCCATCGAAGAGGTCGCCTGATCTTGCGCGGGCCCGGGGCGTTCTAAGCCCTTGTCACCGCCTGCGCCGTGGGTATCCGGCGGGGGCCGGCCCTCCTTTGAATTGGGGGGGGGAAGACAAAAGCCAGGGCCTGGGGCGGGGTTGCGGGCCACGGCACGGCATCCCCCACTGAGGATTAAGGAAGAGGCATGGCTCGAATCCTCTCGGTCAACCATCTCGCCCTTTCGCTTCAAGAGGACGCGCGCGGGCAGGCGGCGGCCATGCAAGAGCGCGGCTCCCCGGTGCGGGTGGCGGCCATCCGCGTCGGCGATTCGCCCGTGGCCCAGTGCCTCCTCGACGAACGCAGCCGCGCGTGCCAGGCGGCCGGCGTGGCGTTTCTCTGCCTCACCTTCCCGGAGGACACTCCCCCCGGGGCCGTGGATGCGCGGCTCTCGGACCTTTCGCGGGACAAGACGGTCACCGGCGTCGCCGTGCTCCGCGGGATGCGGGCGGATTTTTCCTACGAGCGGGCGGTCCGTTGCCTCCCGGTCCTCAAGGACGTCGAGGCCGCGCACCCGGTGAACCTGGCCCGGGTGCTGGTCGAGCCCGAGCCCGCACTCCTGCCGCCCCTCTGCGCGGCGCTTCTGGCCGCCTTCACGACCCACGAGATCGACCTATATGATCTCTCGGTGCTGGTGCTGGGGCCGGCGCGGGAGCTGGGCCTGCCCCTGACGGCGCTCCTCCGGGCGCGCCACGCCGCGGTGATGCTGGCGAGCCCCGAATCCCCGGTCTGGCCCAGGCTTCTCCCGCTCGCCGAGGTGGTGGTGGCGGCCGGGGTGGAGCGGGGCAGGATCCAAGGGGCCATGATCTCCCCCGGCGCGCTTTTGTTCGATCTCGGGCCCCCCGGCCCCGCGGCGATCGCCTACTGGGAAGGGGATCCGGGCGGCGTCCAGCCGACCGCCGGCCCGGGCGCCTTTTCGGCGGACGCGATGGAGAAGGCCGGCGCCGTTCTTCCCGCCGGGGCGATCCTTCCCCTCGAGAGCGCCTGTTTTCTCCAGAACGCGATCCTCTGCGCGCGCGAGGCCGAGTCCTCGTCCCTGTGTGTGCGGAAGGCCGAGCCGACGAAGCGAAAGGGGCGGAAATAGCTTGACAAACCTCCCCCAGGGCCCTATAGTGCGCGCTTTCCACGACGCACCAGGTCCGCACAGGAGGCGCTTTTCACATGCCTAAAAACACCAAGCACGCCGAGAAAACGGCCCTGGCCAAGGCCCGGCGCAAAATGCGCGGCAGGCTCAAGGCCAAGCACAAGGCCCGCTATGCCCGCAAGAAGGGTCTGGGCCTTAAGTCGAAGACGCATCCCCACCGCACGACCGCCGGCAAGCGGTATTGAGCCCGGTCCGTACCGCGGCCGCACGGCATCTACGGATTTTTCGTGGAGGGGGCAGGGGATTCAGGGCCGTCCGCGGGGCGGGGAGCGGCTCTTTCTTCGATGCCCTGCCGAACGCGGTCGAGGCTGGCGCGCGCATCGTCGAGGAGAGGCGGCGCCGCGCCGGTGAGCCGCTGGTGATACTCGA
>JAZDLH010000162.1:0-4593 GCA_043802275.1 Planctomycetota bacterium | reverse complement strand
GATGAGCCTTTGGTCGTTGGCCCCGGCCCAGTCCAGGGCCGCCCGGCCTTGTCCGGCGGGCATCACGCCGAAGGAGGCGCCGTAGTGGGTGAGATCGGTGCTGCCCAGGGCGAGGACTCTCTTGCCGGATCGGAGGGCGACCTCCCAGGCCTCCTCGCCCAAGGCCGCGGCTTCTTTTTGCGGGGGCACGGCGATCGGGACGACCGGGACGCCGGGAAAGCAATGCCGGACAAAGGGCATCTGGAGCTCGATGGCGTTGTCGCCGTGGTGAGGGCGTTCGTCAAAAAGGGCCAATCCCGACCGGCAGACCTCCCGGGCCAGGGACGCATCGACCGGAACCGCTCCGAGCGGGGTCTCCCACGATCCTTCGGGCCAGACGGCCGGTTGCGCGAGGTGCATGGTGTGGACCGCGCCGAAGATGAGGAGGGCCTCCGGCCGGGCCGGGCGGAGCGCGTGGAAGGATTTCCCGGCGGTGGGGCCGCTGAAAGCGAGGCCCGCGTGGGGCACGATCGCCGCCACGGGCTCGCCCGCCGGGACCGGCGCCTCCGCCGGCCGCAGGCAGGACTCGAGCAGGGCGCGCAGTTCGCGGGGGTCGGAGGGGTACCAGCTCCCGGCCTTTTCCGCGCGGCGCGTGGACATGGCCTTCCCCTTATACCGCCTGCGGGGAAGCGCAGGCGCGGAATCCGATGCGGTTGTTGCGCGTGCCCCGGTCGCAATGCTCGTGGTAAAAGGCGTTCAGCGCATAGGCGGCCGAGAGCCAGTGGCCGCCGCGCACGGGGTAGCGCGGGATATTGGCCGCGCCGTCGGGCAGGCACCACTCGGCCACATTGCCGGCCATGTCCTCGCAGCCCGCCGGGGATGCGCCGTGGGGGAAGCTCCCTACGGGGAGCGTGGCCGGGCTCTTTTCATCGAAGAGATTCCGGGCATAGTTGCAGATGTCGCGGTTCGGAAAGGATTTTCCCCAGGGATAGGGCCGTTCGTCCTTGCCGCGCGCGGCGTATTCCCATTCGCGCTCGGTGGGCAGGCGCAGGCCCGCCCACGCCGAGAACGCCAGGGCGTCGTCGAGGGAAACGCCCACGACCGGCTGCCGGGGCCCGTTAAAGCGCCGCCCGAAGTCCGCGCGGCCCTGGTAACGGGTTTCTTTTTCGAATTTCAGCCATTCCTCGTTCGTCACGGCAAAACGGCCGATCAGGTACTCCTCCACGCGCGCCTCTCGTTCCACCACGCCCACGGCGCTGCTGCCGTAGGCGAAGACCGCGGCCGGGATGCGCAAAAGTTCGATCCCGGTCTTTGCGTGGATCACGCTGTTCGGGAGGGGCGAGACGGTGGGAGGAGCCGGGGGCTCCGCCTGCGCGGCCCGGACCTCGTTCATCAGGGCGCGCAGGTCCTTCCCAAGGAGGTCCAGACGATCGGCCACGAGTTCGAGCATGCGGCGCTCCTGCGGGGCGATCACGCCGTCGGCGAGCGCCACGCCGATCATGTCGCGGAGCATGGTCAACCGGTCTTCCCGGCTCCCTTTGAGCTGGACCGAGGCCCCGCTCTTCTTGATCTCCGCGGCGGTCTCCTTCGCCTCTTCGTCGGTGATGCCGAGCTCGGCGCGGATCTTCGCCAGGTACGCCTTCTCCTCCTCGCCGAGCGCCCCGTCGCTCAGGGCGGCCACGAGCATGTTGTGCCACCGTTCTTTCCGAAGCGCATCCATGGATTCCCCTTTCTGCCCGAACCGTTCGAGCGGGAGCCTCTTTCCCCATGCCGCAAGCCGCCCGGCCGATCTTCCGTCGGACCCGGCTGGCGGAAGGAGGCTCGAACGGCGGTCTTGTCCAAGGTCTCTCCGGATCATAAGGGTCCCTTGGCGCCCCATACCCTACTCCAAGACGGGAAAAGGCTCAAGTTTTTTCCGGCAAAATCGAGCGGGTCTTGGAGCCTCCTCGCCGCCTTCCCGCGGACTTGACAGGGCGCCCGGCTAAGGATACGCTCAAGGACGCGACTCGGACGGAAGAGATTTTGTTTGGAATCGAAACCCCTGAGAAAAGGGGTAAGCCCTGTTTTCAGACGCATCGTCAAAAAAACGCAAGAGGTTGCCATCCCAATCGAGGGGCTCCCTCATGAAAAAATCCCGGTCGCCTGCCGAGCGGGCCGCGTATCTCAGGGATCTCATTCAATATCACAATCGCCTCTATTTCGAGGAGGCCGCGCCCGAGATCTCCGACGCCGAGTACGACCGCCTTAAGCTTGAGCTCCAGGGGATCGAGGATGCGCACCCGGACCTCGCCTCGCCCGAGAGCCCCACGCAAAAGGTCGGCGGCCGGCCGAGCGACGCCTTTGCGCCGGTCGAGCACCGCGTCCCCATGATGAGCATCGACAACACGTACGACGAAGCCGAGCTTTTGGCATTCGACAAGCGGGTCAAGAAGGACCTGGAAGAGACGTCGGTCGAGTACGTGGTCGAGCTCAAGATCGACGGGGTGGCCGTGTCCCTTCACTACGAGCAGGGCCGCTTCGTGCAGGGCGCCACGCGCGGGAACGGCCGCGTGGGCGAGGACGTGACCGAGAACCTTGGCCGCATCCGGGACCTTCCCAAGCGGCTCCCGAAGCGCGGCCTCCCGGCCCCGGTTCCGCCCGTCCTCGAGGTCCGGGGCGAGGCATATCTCACCAAGAAGCGGTTCCAGGCCTTGAATGACGAGCGCCGGGAAAGGGGAGAGGAGCTCTTCGCCAATCCCCGCAACGCCGCGGCCGGAACCTTGAAGCTCCTCGATCCGGCGCTCGTGGAGGCGCGGGGCCTTTCGCTCTGGGCCTATGGCGTGGGCTACGCCGAAAAGCTGGAGGCCGGGACCCACGCCGGGTGCCTGGAACTTCTAAAGAAGCTGGGCCTCCCGGTGAACCCGCACTTTGCCGTCTGCCCGGACATGGACGCGGTTCTCGCCTTCCGCGATTTGTGGGCCCGGCGCCGGGAGACGCTCGACTACGCCATCGATGGGCTCGTGGTCAAGGTGAACGATCTCCGCAAGAGGGATCTCCTCGGGACGACCGCCAAGAGCCCGCGCTGGGCCGTGGCCTACAAGTACGCGGCCGAGCGGGCCGAGACCGCTCTCCTCGGGATCCGCGTGCAGGTGGGCAAGACCGGCGTCCTCACGCCCGTGGCGGACCTGGAGCCCGTGTTTCTGTCGGGATCGACCGTGCGGCACGCGAGCCTGCACAACGCCGACGAGATCGCGCGCAAGGACATCCGCATCGGCGACCGCGTGGTGATCGAAAAGGCGGGCGAGATCATCCCCCAGGTCGTCCTGTCCCTCGCGGAGAAGCGAACCGGCGGGGAACGCGTCTTTCAAATGCCGCGCGCGTGCCCCTCGTGCGGAGGCCCGGTCTCGCGCGATCCCGAGGGGGTGGCCGTCCGCTGCGGGAGCGTGGCGTGCCCGGCGCAGCTTTTCGCGCGTCTCCTCTATTTCGGCAGCCGTCCGGCCATGGACATCAAGGGTCTCGGACCCGCCATCGTGGATCAGCTCATGGCGAAGGGGCTCGTGCGCGACTACGCGGATCTTTACGCCCTCGTCCCGGAAGCGCTCGCCCCCCTCGAGCGCATGGCGGAAACGTCCGCCCAAAACCTCGTGGACGCGATCGAGGAAAGCAAGGGAAGGGGTCTCGAGCGGCTCCTCGCGGCCGTCAACATCCCGCTCGTGGGCACCGCCGCCGCGCGGCAGCTCGCGCGCCGCTTCGGCACGCTCGACCGGCTCCTCCACGCCTCGGTGGAGGAGTTCGACGCCCTGGACGAGGTGGGGCCCAAGATGGCCGAGGCCATCGCCCGCTTCTTCCGGAATCCCCGGAACCGCGTCGCGCTCGACCGCCTCGTCAAGGCGGGGGTGGATGCGACCGCGCGCGAGAGGATCGACCCCGCGCACCCCATCGCGGGCAAGACCTTCGTCCTGACCGGCACTCTCCCCACCTTGAAGCGCCTCGAGGCCCAGGCGCTCATCGAGGCGCGGGGCGGCCGCGTGTCGGGGAGCGTGAGTCAAAGGACCGATTACATGGTGGCGGGCGAGGCGCCGGGCGGCAAGCTCGCAAAGGCCCGGGCACTGGGCGTCCCGGTGCTCGACGAGGCGGGATTGCGGGAGCTCTTGAAATGAGGCGGCCGACCGGCCGCGGCCTTTTCCCGCCTCCTCCGGAAAGTTGTTGTCCAACGCACTGCTTTCGCCCTGTAAATACCCCCCCTTTTTCATACAATACAGGCGAATCGTCCCCCTGCGGGAGCGGGGTGCGAAAACCTTAGGGAGAGAGGAGCGCGATGGAGAAAGAGAAGCGACTCTTGTTCGGAATCGCAGGCGCGTTGGCGCTCGCCGGGTTCGCCGTTTATCTTCTCCTTGCCTCACCCGTCTTCGGCCCTTCGAGGAATTCCGGCGGAGCGTCCCCGCCTTCCGCGCCCGCTTCCGCGGCGGCCTCCGGGCGGGGCGCGGCCGGGAATCCCGAGGTGGATGCGCTCTTGCGCGAGGCCGGCGAGGCTTCTCTCCAGCCTGCGGATGAATCCCGGGCCCTGGAACTCTACCAAAAGGCCGAAACCATCCTCCGGAAGCAAAACAACGACCCCGGGGCTTTGGCGACGAT
>JAZDLH010000161.1:0-13843 GCA_043802275.1 Planctomycetota bacterium | reverse complement strand
ATAATTCCTCGAAATCTAATTACTCTTCGAAATGTAGCTTTTCCGTCGCATGATCCTCTGGAGATATCCAAGATGGTTGAATTACAAGCTACTCGACAAACGCCATATTCACGAGGAGATATAATTATTAAGCACTCAATTATCGAAAAAGATCCTTCAGGATATTCCAAGGTGTTGTTGGCAATTGCCCACAAAGATGTAATTAATCGATATCTTAAGATAATAGATAAAACTGCAATTACGCCAAGCCTATTTACTTTAAGTTCTCAAGGAGTATGTAGTTACTATGAAGCATATCAAAATATCAGACCGATCAGAAAGCAATGCAAAACAACCTGTCCATAATTATTAAGAATGTTTCCAATGGCAATTCCTCCAGGGAGTTAGTTCATGATAGAAAACGTCCTTTTTTGTAACGCATAGCATGTTGTATCTGCCGTTCGCAATTCGTAATTGTTAATTCGTAATTCGTAATTGTTTAAGAGTCCTCCATGCAGCATCCCGGCAGCGACAAAAATAAACAATCCCCCCTCCGCGCGCGCTACGCGGTCGTGGCCATCGAGGGGCCGCTTAAGACGGTCTACCACTACCGCATCCCAGAGGCGCTCCTCGGCCGCGTGGAGCCGGGCATGCGCGTGGCCGTTCCCTTCGGCAGGCAAAAGGCCCACGGCTTCGTGGTCGAGATGAGCGACGCCGCGCCCATCGCGGAAAGCCGCATAAAGGAACTCGCCTCGGTCGCCTCCGGCGAAGCGCTCGCAAGCCCCGAAATCCTCGGTCTCGCGCGCTGGATCGGAGAGTATTACCACTGCGGCTGGGGCGAGGTCCTGGCCGCGGCCCTGCCGAAGGCCGTGCGCAGGGGCATGAAGGAAGAGTCGGCACTACATGCGGAACTCGTTGCTTCGAAAGAGGTTATAGATGCCGCCCTTCCGGTTCTCTTGAAAAAGGCCCCCAGGCAGGCCGCCGTGGTACAGGCACTCCTCGACGCGCCGGGGCCGATGAAGATTGCCGACATCATGAACAAGACTGGCGCCTCGCGTACCGCGTTCCAGGCGCTTGAGAAGAAGGGTCTCCTCGCCGTGGCCTCTTCGGCCGTGCACCGGGAGCTTGCGGCCGTCTCGGACGACGCCCGGATTCACGATCTCTCCCCCGGACAGTCAAAAGCCATTTCCGAGATATTGCCCGTCCTCGACGGAAGAGAGTTCGGCGTGTTTCTCTTGCACGGCGCGACCGCGAGCGGCAAGACCGAGGTGTATTTGCGCGCGCTCGAGCACTGCTTGAAAAGCGGCCGGACCGGGATCGTGCTCGTGCCGGAGATCAGCCTCACGCCCCAGACCGTGGAGCGATTCCGCGCGCGCGTGGGCGAGGTGGCGGTCCTTCACAGCCACATGGCCGAGGGCCAGCGCGCGGCCGAGTGGCGGCGCCTGAGGCGCGGCGAGGTGCGCGTGGCCGTGGGCGCGCGCTCGGCCGTCTTCGCGCCCCTCCCGGACCTCGGCCTCCTCGTGGTGGACGAGGAGCACGAGCGCACCTTCAAGCAGGACTCCGCCCCGCGCTACCACGCGCGCGATGTGGCCGTGGTGCGCGGCCGGCAGTGCCGGGCGGTCGTGATCCTCGGGTCGGCCACGCCCAGCCTCGAGAGCTTCCAGAACGCCCGCACGGGGAAGTACCGCCTCCTCTCCCTCCCCGACCGCGTGGGCGGGGGGCGCGTCCCCCGGACCGAGATCGTGAACCTGCGCACGGAGTGGGCCGAGCAGAAGCGCGAGACGCTCATAAGCCGCAAGCTCGAGCGCGCCATGCGCGCAAGCCTCTCCCGGAAGGAGCAGACCATCCTCTTCCTCAACCGCCGCGGCTTCCACACCTGGGTCCACTGCCTCCATTGCGGCGCGGCGCTCGAGTGCCCGAACTGCGACATCTCGCTCACCTACCACCGTGCCGCGGCGCGCCTCCGCTGCCATTACTGCGGCCACGGAGGCCCCGTGCCCGAGGCGTGCCCCGCCTGCGGCGCAAAGCGCCTGCGCTTCGCCGGTAGCGGCACGGAGCGCGCCCTCGAGGCGGTCTCCGGGCTCTTTCCCGAGGCGCGGATCCTCCGCATGGACTCGGACACCATGACCGGCCGCGAGAGCCACGCCGAGGCGCTCGCCGCCTTCGCGCGCGGGGAGTACGACATCCTCCTCGGCACGCAGATGATCGCCAAGGGGCTGGACTTCCCCGCGGTCACGGTGATCGGCGTGCTCCTGGCCGACGGGAGCATCCGCCTCCCGGACTTCCGGGCTCCGGAGCACACCTTCGAGCTCGTGATGCAGGTGGTGGGCCGCTCGGGCCGGGGAAGGCGGCCCGGCCTCGGGGTCGTCCAGGCCCTCTCGCCCGATCATTACGCCGTGGCGCTCGCCGCGAAGCAGGATTACCTCGCCTTTGCCGAGCGGGAGCTCTCCGACCGCGCCCGCCACGGCTATCCCCCGTTCGGCCGCCTCGCGCGCGTCCTCGTGCGCGGCCCGGACAAGGGCCGGTGCGCCCGCCACATCGAGGCGGCGGCGAGGGCCCTCCGCGCCGCCGGCGGGCCCAAGGCAGTGCTCGGGCCGGCCGCCTGCGCCATCGGCAGGATCCAGTCCAATTTCCGTTTTCACGTCCTTGTCAAGGCAAAGACCCCGTCCGAGATCGCCCGCATCCTCGCCGCGGCGGAACACGCGCTCCGCGACAAGGGCAAGGTCAAGCTCGTGGTCGACATCGACCCCGTATCCCTCCTGTAAGATGAGAAGGCATGACGCCTCACGCCGGGGAAATTCCTTCCCTTTTCCCGCCCAAGGGCATATAAACATGTGAAAGGCCCTTGCCCGGCGCGACATTTGCCCCTGGAACCTGTCGCCGGCACAAGCGGGCCTCTCGACAAAGGCATGAAGGAAGAATCGCTCGATTCGAAAGAAGAGACCTCGCTCAAGGGAGCCGGCATGAAGGGACGCCTCCGCCCCGGACTCCAGGCGGTCGAAAGGGATGCGCCGAACCGCCAACAGGCCCTGGCGAAGCTTTGCGCGCGCGTGGCGTATGAGAACCGCGCCGAGGACATCCGCATCCTCCGGATCGGGTCGCTCTGCAGTTATACGGACTTTTTCGTGCTCGCCACGGGCATGAACCGCAACCAGCTCAGGGCCATTGCCGAGGAAACCGACGAGGCCATGGAGGCGAGCGCTCTCGCCAGGCGCGGCAGGGAAGGGATGGAGACGGGCGGCTGGGTTCTCCTCGATTACGGCGACGTGATCGTGCACTTATTCGAGCCGGACGCGCGGAATTTTTACCAACTGGAAGAGCTCTGGGCCGATGCGCCCGTGGTACGATGGGCCAGGCCGCGACACGCCCCCCGTCCAAGGGAGCGGGCGAAGAGGGGCGCGAAAGCGTCCTGAGCGCTTCTGTCATGCCCGCTTGGAACGTCAGGTCTTGAAGAAATTATGCGTGGATGAAAGGTGCAGGCCGATGGTGCGCGTGAAGATCGTGGGCGCGGGAGGCTATGGCGGAATCGGGCTCATTGAGCTATTGTGCCGGCATCCCGAGGCCGAGCTCGCGGCGCTCGTGGACGTGGCGGACGTGGGGAAGAAAATCTCGGACGTGTGGCCGCATCTTAAGGGATTTTGCGACCTTACGATCCTGAAGCCGGGAAGCCGCGAGGCCGCATCCGAGGCTGACGTCGTGTTCTTCGCCACGCCCGACGGCGTGGGCCAGACGCTCGCGGCCGAAGCGCTGAAGGCCGGGGAGAAGGTGATCGACTACTCCGGCGACTTCCGCTTTTCCAACGCGTCCCTCTACGCGGAATACGCGCGCCGGATCGGCCGGGAGGCGGCGCACGTCTCGCCCGAGCTCCTTGAGAAGAGCGTCTACGGCCTTCCGGAGCTTCATCGGAAAGAGATCCGCAAGGCCAGGATCGTGGGGAATCCGGGCTGCTTTGCCATAAGCTGCATCCTCGGTCTTGCGCCAGCCGTGAAACACAAGCTCGTGGAGCCCGGCGCCCTTGTCTGCGACTGCAAGACCGGCGTCTCGGGCGCGGGCAAGACCCCCCGGCCCGGCTTCCACTACCCCGAGCGCTACGACAATACAAGCGCCTACAAGCTCTTGGGCCACCAGCACGTGATGGAGATCGAGCGGGAGCTCTCGCGCCTCGCCGGGGAGACTCGCATAGTCGCCTTCACCCCGCAGGTCGTGCCCATGGCGCGGGGGATCCTATCCACGCTCTACGGCCGCCTTGCCAAAGGCGCGACGCAGGAGCGCGCGCTCGAGGCGTACCATGATTTTTACGCGAAAGAGCGCTTCGTCCGGGTGTTCGACCAAAAGACCGCCCTGGGAACCTCGGACGTGCGGGAGACCAATTTCACGAACCTCCAGGTCGCCTGCGACGAGCGGACCGGCGCCTTCCGCGTGGTGAGCCACATCGACAACCTGGTGAAGGGCCAGGCCGGGAACGCCCTCCAGAACATGAACCTTCTCTTCGGCCTCGACGAATCCCTCGGCCTCGACCAGCCGGGCTGCCACCCCTGACGCACTATCTTGCGCGGTTTGCGCCTATAATGAGCTATTTTTTAGATGGGTTCTATACAATGATGATGATAAATCTATCTTGTCTCAAGGTCCTGAATTATTCCCATCCAAGTAGCGCCGCAATCGTTCTTTTTTATTGCTTTTGATAGTTCCTTTCCGTCCCAGTCATATCTAAACATATTACCATATTCCAGTCCATCTCCGCCATCAAACACCATTTTTCTGTTTTCATTAGGATGCCAAATGATCCATTCCCCATATATCTTGCCGTTTTTAAACGTCCCCTCACATAATTTTGTGCCGTGATCATACCATGCTGCAAATCTCCCTTCTACTTTACCGTTTTCGACATCAAATATTTCTTTTTCAAGACCGTTCCCCCACCACGTTTTCCATGCGCCTGTAAAATCTTTTGGTATTTTGGGTTCTTCTCCTGTAATAGCAAAATAAAGGGAATAACGAAGGTAACTTGTTTTAGGACTTAAAAAATAAAGACCGATCAATATGCAAACAGTTACAAAAAAGCTTATCCCCATATAAATCATTACTTTGTTTTTAAGCATTTCCGCGCTCATTCTTAAAGGGCGTATTCAATTTGGAAGCGCTACGGTCAACTGCTCGCCACGATCATGGACTCGCGCGGGCGCTCCCCGTGCACGGCAAACGTCCGCGCCGCTATCCGCCGTTATTGTTCCAACCGTCCTGCGCGAGTATGGCTTCAGCTCGTGATGGCCAAAAGCTGCCCGGCGGTCTTCCGCGCGAGGTCGAGGTCCGGCAGGACGAGGTCCGGCAGGCGGCTGAAGGGGACCATCTCCGCGGTGAGCGGCCCCCTGTACCCCGCCTTGTCGAGCGCCGCGATCACACTCTTTAGGTTCACGTCGCCCGTCAAAAGGTCGTCGCCGAAGCCGTGTAGCCCGCCCGCGCAGTCCGACAGGGAGAAGTTCTTGAGGTGCACGGCCTTGATGCGCCTGCCCAATATCTCGATCCAGTGCTCGGGGTAACCGTTCAGGCGGCAGTTCGCCACGTCGAAGTAGCACCCCACGTACGGGCTATGGAACTGGTCCACGAAGAGCTTCATCTCGAAAGGCCCGGTCAGGAACTTGTTCCAGACGTTCTCCACGGCCATGACCACGCGAAGCTTCTTTGCCAGGGGAAGGAGGCTCCGGATGCTCCTCGCGGCGTTCGTCCAGACGGCCCTGGCCGGCACCACGGGCCGGGAGGCGTCCCAGGCCACGTCCACCGCGCCGGGAATGACGAGAACCGCTTTCGCGCCCACCCAGGACGCGGCCTGAAGATACGCCCGGGTGAACTCCACGGCTTTTTTGCGCTCGGCCGCGTCGGGCGAGCCGAGGGAGAGGTTCCAGTGAACGCCCGTGGCGAGCGTGGTGATCTGGAGACCAAGCTTTTTCGCCGCGTCGCGGTACCCGCGCACCACCGCCTCGGGCGTCTCGGGACCGAAAACCCCCGCGCCGAAGCAAAGCTCCACGCCCTCGTAACCCATCTCCCTGGCCTCGACCAGGACCTTCTCCACGGGCTTCTCGCCCTCGAAACCCCCGAGGGTCCAGTAATTGATCTGCCGCGCGCGCTTGGTCTTCACGGCTCTTCTCCTTGAAAAATACGGCCGGGACCGGCCCTCTTGTTCCGAAAACGTCACGACCGGGCCAATCTACCCGGGAGCCTGCCCCTCGTCAAGCCGGAAATCCAAGGCGGGCATCAGGCGCGAAGGAGAGTGAGGAATTCCGTGGCGCGCTCGAGCTCGTCGTCCACGGTCTTCATGAATGGCGGCAGGTCGTCGAGGCTCATGCCGAGCATGCGCCAGGGCTCGATGGGGAGCATGGGCTTGCCGTAGGAGCCCGCGTGGCCGTATTCCTTGACGCGGCAGACGTACACGGAAAGGAGGCAGATCGCCACGAGGTTGCGCACGGTCTCGTTCGGCGCTTCGGCGATGCGGTGCTGGTAGCGGATGGCGTCCGAGAGGTCGTCGGGGAACTTCCATTTCTTGGCCAGCCAATAGCCCACCTCCGCGGCGCTCGTGGCCAAAAGCTCCTTCTCCGCGTCCTCGAAGGCGATCGCCTGCTCCCGCGCGATGGCCAGGATCGATTTCAACTCCTCCGCGGCGTACTGGTCGAGGATGAGCTTGCCGATGTCGTGGGTGAGCCCCAGGACAAAGGCCGTGTCGGGGTCGGCCTTGCCGTAGCGTCGGGCGAGGGCGTTCGCGACCGCGGCGCACCCGACGTTGTGGGCCCAGAACTCCTCGTAGCTGAAATCCTCGTTCCGGGGGCTGAAAAGGTCCAGGACCGAGGCGCTGACCGCGAGGCTTTTCACGGTGTTGAAACCCAGGATCACGATGGCCTGGGTGATGGAGCTGATCCGGTTGGGCAGGGCGTAAAAGGCGGAGTTCACGAGCTTCAGGACCCGGGTGGTAAGGGACGGATCCCGCCCCATGATCCGGTGCACGTCCTGCACGGAGCTGTCGGGGTCGTCGATGACGTCGAGGAGGATGGTGACGACCTGCGGAAGGGTCGGGAGGTCCACGATCCCCTCCACGATGCTCTTGAGATCGCGTTTCGCCATGCGGGTGTCCTCAGGCCCCCTCCGGCCGCGAAAAGGGTCCGGCCAGGGGGAGCGGGGGCTCCTCCCGGAACTCCAGGAACCGGCCGCGCGGAAGCCCGATCCGGAAGCGGGCCCCCGCGTCCGGCAGGTCCTCGGCGACGATGGCGCCGCCGTGCTCCTCCACGATGCGGCGCACGATGCCGAGGCCGAGGCCCGTGCCGTTTTCCTTGGTGGTATAGAAGAGCTCGAAGATCCGCTCCTCGTCGCCGGGCTCGATGCCCACGCCGTTGTCGTCCACGAGGATTTCGATCGTGTCCTCGCGCTCCAGGGTGGTGATCCGGACCCACAGGGCCTCGGCTTCCGTCCCCTTGCGGCCCTTCCGAAGCTCGCAGGCCTCGCGCGCGTTGCGGAAGAGGTTGAGCATGACGTGCGTGAACTGGGCCTTGTCGAGCACGACCGGGTACATGTCGTCGGCCAGCCGGCTCTGGATCCGCACGCCTCCGGCGCGGAACTCCGGCTCGGAGAATTCGATCACCTCCCGCAGGAAGTGGTTGAGATCGACCGGCACGGGATCGAGCTTCGGCGGCCGCGCAAAGGCGAGAAAGCTGTCCAGCGTCTTCACCACGTCCTGGATCTCCGCGCTGATGCGCGTCATGCGCCGGGTGAAGAGGCTGCGGTATTTCGCCGGAAGCCCGGCGATGTCCTCCTCCATGAGCTGGGCGTTGAGATGCACGGCGTTCAAGGGGGTGCGCACCTCGTGCACCAGCCCCGCCGCGAGCGTGCCCACGTAGGCCAGCCGCTCGCGCTTGGCGCGCTCGGCGCTCATCTCCTCGCGGTGCCGCCTGTCCGAACGCATGGGCCGTGCCCCTCCGCGAGAACCCGCCTGAAATCTATCCCCACCGCCCCACGTCCATCCCCGGTTCGGGGCAAGAGGGGTCATGGGCCAGGCGCTACAGCCCTTCCTGGAAGGGGTTGGCGGGGCACTGGGCAAGCGGGCAGCGCTTCCGGATCCCCTCCACCACCTCGTCGATGTCGTCCGTGAGGGTGAAGATGTCGAGGTCCTCGGGGTCGATGTGCTTCTGGGCGAGCACGACGGTGCGCGCCCAACCGATGAGCCCGCCCCAGAATTCCCTGCCCATGAGATACACCGGCCGCGGCGGGATCTTGTGCGTCTGGATGAGCGTGACGCTCTCGAAAAACTCGTCCAGGGTCCCGAATCCGCCGGGCAGGACCACCACGGCGCACGAGCTCTTGATGAACATGACCTTGCGGATAAAAAAGTAGCGGAAGGTGATGAGCTTCTCCACGAAGGGGTTGGCGACCTGCTCGGCCGGGAGCTCGATGTTGAGACCCACGCTCCTGCCGCTGCCGCTTTCCTTCGCCCCCTTGTTAGCCGCTTCCATGATGCCCGGCCCGCCGCCGGTGATGATGTTATAGCCGGAGTCGGCCAGCTTTCGCGCCAAAAGCTCGGCCTGGTTGTAATAGGGCGTGCCGGGCAAGATGCGGGCCGAACCGAAGATGCTCACCGCCGGATGGATGCGCGCGGTCTCCTCCGTGCCCTCGACAAACTCGGCCATGATACGGAAGATGCGCCAAGGCTCCTCCTGGCGGAAGTCATGTCCATATTCGAACTCGACACTCATGGGACCGGCCCTCGGTCATTCGGACGTTCATGGGGAGGGTGCATAGACCCCATCGGACATCGCTTGGCCCCCGCTCCTTTTCCGCTCTATTTCCAATGAAAGCAAAGGATTGCATACAGGGAAGGCCCGCTTGGGAGCGTTCATGACGGCCCTTCCGGCTCTTCGGTTATCATATGGATTTTCCTCCTAAGAACAAGCAGAACTTGGAGAAAGAGTTTTCCCTTGCAACGCCCATTCCGGTTGTCTATGATCGTCGGCTATGAATCGACGGTATTCTTGTGCCCGGCTCTTCGTGGTCTTGCTTCTGGCCGTTCCCGTCGGCAAAGGGGCCGAATCGCCCGCAAGAGCCACCGCGGCCAAGGAACCATTGCCGAGCCGCTCTTCCAAGTTCCCCTTCGCGAGGGAAGCCGTGCGCAACCCCAACATCTGCCCGGTCTGCGGCAAGCCGTGGGGCCTCCAGGATACCGAGAATCCCCATGCCGAGTGCCTGAAAAAGGTTCTTCCGGAAAAATTTCCCGTGGTCTGTCCTTCTTGCGGACTGACCCTCTTGGTCCAAAAGCGCCTGACGCGCTTCCACGCGGATGAAATCGACCACGACCTCTGCCCCCATCCACCCGGGAATAACCGCCCCCTCACCGAGATCATCATCTGTCCGCGGTGCGGCCTGAGCGGCACGGAAGAACTCTTCCGGAAGGGACTGACTCCCGAGCAAAAGGAATGGGTGAAAAACAACCTGACGCCGCAAACCCAGGCGAGCATCGCCCGACTTCTTAGCGCCAAGCTCGTGGGTATCCGGGTGAGTCCCCAGGAGAGCTGGAAGGCCTTCCAGGACATGGACAGCGGAACCAAGCAGGATCAGGTCCTGGAAGAATCCGTGCCGGAAGTCCTTCGATGCACCAATGCCCTGGCCTTTGCCGAACGGTTTGAGGGGGAAAACGTCGCGTTCCTCGCGCGTCTCTCGTGGCTTACGGCCTGGGCCTATCGCCGCGAGGTCGCGGGCCCCCTCAGCGGGGGCGACATCGCCAACAGCCTGCGCCGGCTTCAGAGCTTTTTGAACAAGACCTTCCCCCTCGGCTATTTCGCGCCCGAAAAGCGCGTCGAGGCGCTGGTCGCCGCCTATCCGGACGACAAGACCCACAGCATGCTCGAACGACAGCTCATGCTCCTCATCATGGCGGGCGACTACCAGCGACTGGGATATACCCAGTGGGCGGCGGATTGCCTGAATGCCTGCCTCCGGAATGCGCAGGACGCCTCCCTTTGGCGGCCGGATTCGAACAATCCCTCCGGCACGGCTCTCCAGAGGAAAACGTTGATCCAAG
The DNA here is from genome assembly GCA_043802275.1 of Planctomycetota bacterium. Lineage (GTDB taxonomy): Bacteria > Planctomycetota > SZUA-567 > SZUA-567 > JAFGNG01 > JAZDLH01. Next base: position 3,807 of record JAZDLH010000161.1, on the reverse strand, counting down.
AGGCCAACGCCCGCCTGGAGGCGAGCGGCCGGGAGCGTTATTTTCTCCTGAAGGCCGCCGATCTCCTCCAGGCCGCGCTCGAAGAGAATCTCCAGCGGAATGGGAACCTGTACGCCCCGACCGAGACGCCCGCGATGATCTACCTCGTGGGGGAGTTCCGTCGCCGGGGGGGCGAGTTCGGCCGTGCGTATACCTGGCTGGAGGGCGCCATGAAACTGCAATCCCTCCAGGAACAGGGCGGCGCGGAGATCTTCGCCGCCGGGCAGATCGAACTTCTCCAGGCCGCCCTGCAGGGCAAGCCCATTCCGCCGAACCCCCGCATCGCCGTGGACGCGCCGCTGATCGAGCGCCTGGCGACCTTTGTCAGGGAAAATCTTCCGGCCGCGCCATCGCCCGTCGAAGAAACGCTTCCGCCCGCCGCCTCTCCGGTCCGTTGAATTTCCTCGGAACCGGTCCCCCTCTCGGCCGTACGACCTCACCCTTCCGTTGCGGAGTCTGCCGGCGCGGGCGATTCGGGATAGCCCCACGTGCGCATGGACTCGCCCAAAATTCCTTCGACCTCCCGTATTTCTTTTGCACTGAGCAAGCCCTTCCATTTGAAATTCTGCGAGGGGAAGGCTTCGGGAATCTCCTCCGAGCGTCGGCGGTCCGGATCGAGCCCCGCAAAGCGGTCCGCGGCCCGGAGCACCTCCCGGGGACGGGCGCAAAACTCCTCGTACCGGACCTCCAGGATCCTCTCGGGCGGGTAGAGCGCGGCAAGCGTCCCCTTCACGTAACGGGTGACGTCGACCCATTGATGGGCGAACTGCACAGGCAGGGGCAGGGCGAGGAGGTCCTGCCAACGCTCCGGCCTCGGGAAATTGCCCAGGGGGAACGCGCGGCGGAAGGCGTCCTTCCGCATCCGCTCGCAATGGGACGCCACGACCGCGCGTCCGTCCCGAATCATGTGGAGAAAAACCGCGTCGGGAAAGATCGCCCGGAGGTACCGAATCCGGAGGGAGTTTTGCGGATGCTTGTTGACGAAGCGCTTTCGGCCGAGAAGAGCCCGGTACCCGCCGAAGAAGCAGCGCAGGCGAACGGCTTCCTCCTCGGTGGCGTCCTCCTCGGTGCGAAGGTCGTCGCGTCGGGGGTCGTAATAATCGAGATGCAGGACCTGCGCCGCCTCGCTCCAGTTCGCCAGGTCCCTGTGCCGGCCGAAGACATCCGCGAAGAGCGAGGTCCCGCCGCGCGAGCAACCCAGGATGAAGATGGGGCGGTCGAGCGTGGGCACCCAGCCCGGCCGGAGCCGCCCGAGCCGGCAACACCCCCAGCTTGCGATCCGGAGGAGGGGCCCGAGCCCATACCGCCGGACAAGGTGCCTGCGGGAGGCCGGGTCGAGAGAAAATGCCACTTGGCTCCTCCTCCTCAAGCACAACCGATTCGCGTTTAAAAAATCCCGTGGCGCGGGCTTAGCCTTCGTGGCGCAATAAGGCCTCGTAAACCTTCCGCTCCCTGGCAAAGATCGTCTTCCATTCAAAGGTACGGAAGAAGTCGCCCCGGTCGGGATTGTGGAAGCGCTCCCACGTCTCCCGGGAGGAGAGGAGCTCTTCCACGGCGTTCCGGAAGCCCGCTTCATCGCCGTAGGGAACGATCCTCCCGAAGCGCTCGCCCACGAGCCGGCACGCCCCCACGTCCGTGAAGACAAAGGGCGTGCGGCAGGCGATGGCCTCGAGCATGGTCTTGGGAAGCCCCTCGAACGGGGAATAGGAAAGGACCGCGCGGCACGCCTCCACGCGCCTCGGCACCTCCTCGTAGGGAACCGGGCCCACGAGCTCGATGTCGGGGTGCCGGCGCACATAGGCTTCGACCTCGCCGGATTCGTATCCGTACCCGATCACCCGGCAGGCGGCGTTATGCCTCGAGGCCACGGGACCGGCCATCTCGAGGAGACGGACGACGTCCTTGCCCTTGCGGAACTTGGAAAGAACGAGCACGGCATTGTCGCGCGCGTCCCACCCCCGCCCGCCCAGGCCCTCGTACAGGCGGCCGTCCACGCCGCAGAGCGAATTGAAAATCCGGTCCGCCCCGAAGAGCGCGGAGAGGCGCCCCTCGAGGGTGGGATCCACGTACAGGATCCTGTCCGCCACGCGCCCGAGAAAAAACCGCACCGTCCGCCATCGTGTGATCTTCGTCACGTTCGTGCCGTAGATGCCCATGACCACCTTGCTTGCGCAGAAGAGCCGGCAGAGGAACGCGAGGCCCAAAAGCTCGAGCTGGGTGACCAGCACCACCTCCGGCCGGAAGCGCAGCGCCGGGCCCAGGGCGGACGCCCCATAGAGGAGAAGGCCGAGGGCCTTGACAAAAAAGGCCCAGGCCTTGCGGGGAAGGCCGAAGTCCGCGTGGAGGTGGGCGTTCAGGGTCGGGACGCAATGGATACGGACGCGCGGATTCTCCACGGGCTTGTGGGCTCCGCGCCTGACGAAGATCAGGATCTCCTCCTCGGCGTGGAGGCACTGGTAGTATTCCCGAAGGCCGGCCCCGGGCTCCGCGTCGCTCGGGAAGTTCTTGGTGAAGATCGCCAGGCGCACAGGCACCTCCGCTCCGGTCCGGATGCAAGCGAGTCGTTTCTCGCTCCCTGCCTCAGAACCGCATTGTAAAAAACAGGGGGCCGCGGGGGAAGAGATAACTTCGGTCCATAACGCCCGGCGAGAGGCCCCGGGCGGGGCAATCTCTCCTGCCGTCGCCATAGTCCGGGGGATCCTGGGGGAGAGGCGTGGCGGATCGAGGCGGCCTTCGGCTCGCGCGCCGCCCCGGCGTTGGCCGCGGTCAGGCGATGTAGGGCTTCTGCCCGATGCGGTTTTCCGTGAGATCCGGCCAGAAGGTCACCGCGGAGATGCGCGTGGTGATGTGCTTGACCAGGTTCCCGATCCGGATCTCCACGTGCCCGAAGACCTCGTTCGAGACCTTGACGAGCCCCTTGGTCTCCGCGGTCAGCTTTTCGAGAAACTCGCCCCGCGCCTGGTTTAGCTTCTCGATCTCGTAATGCACGACGAGGAGCTTCATTTTGAAGGCCTTGAGCTGCTTGCGCTCGCGCGCGGAAAGCTTGGCGATGTTTTTGGCTGGCCCCTCCATGGATTTCACAACCTCGTCGAGGTGGGTGTGGAGATTCTGCAGGGAGATGAGCCGCCGGTCGATCTCTCCGAGCTGGGCATGCGCCGCGATGTCGATGCCCACGACGATCTTGGTTTGCGGCTCGTTCGCCGCGCCCAGGCGCTTGGCCTGCACGAGATTCCCGGCCCGGGTGACGCCCCCGATGATCGCGCCGCGGCTGCGCATCACGATCACGTTGTTGCCCGCCACCACCTCGCTGTGGAGGATCGCGCTGTTCACCTCGATGTTGTTGTGCGCATAGACCCGGGCGTTCTCGATGTACTTGGCCTCCACGTTGAGGCCGGCCGAAACGTAGCAGCGGTCCTTGCCGGTGATGCCCTTCTTGACCCGGATCGTGCCGTCCTTGGAGACGACCTCGGCCGCCTCGACGCTGCCGCTAATGTCGATGTCCCCGGTGGCGCGGACGTAAAATCCGTCCCGCACCGTGCCGCCGATTTGCACGGCGCCGTCGAATTCCACGTTGCCGGTCGTCATGTCCACGTCCTCGCGGATGACGAAGACGGGGCGCACGTTGATGGTATCGCCGCCGACCTCCATGACCCCGTCGCTCTCGGCGTGGAACTCACGGGTCTCCGGGTTCTCCCGGACATTGATCCCGGCTTCCAATCGGGCCTCCTGCCCGGGCTGGGAGGGGATGGGGTTCCCGTAGACATCCAC
>JAZDLH010000160.1:0-8855 GCA_043802275.1 Planctomycetota bacterium | reverse complement strand
ACCAGGGCGCGCTCGAGGTCGTCCAGCGGTCCCAGGAGCTCGCGCACGAGGCCGGCCTGGAAACGGCGCCTCTCCAGCTCCCGCTCGCGGAGGACGCGCTTGCGAAAGTTTTGAAGCTCGGCCCGGGCCCGTTGCGCAAGCTCGAGGTACTCGTCCCGCTTGGCTTCGGCCTCGCGGAGGGCGCTTTCGGGCACCAGGAGCTCGGTGCGCGGCTCTTCGGCCGGGGGAGGCGGGCCTGCCTCCGGGGACCCGCGAGCGGCCTCCTCGTGAAGAGAGGACTGCGCTTCCCGGGCGGCCGGCGCGGGGGGAGAGGGCTTGTTTTGCCTGGCTCGGTGTTTCCGGCTCATGGTCTTGCCTATTCCTCGGTAAAGTAGCCCTTCAGCGTCTCCAGGAAGCTCTTGCGCTGGGGCGAGACGTTCTTCTCCTCGATCTCGGCGAGCTCCCTCAAAAGCTCCTCCTGCCGGGCCATGAGCTTGCGCGGGGTCTCCACGATCACGCGCACCACCTGGTCGCCCTGGCCATGGCCGTGCATGTTGCGGATGCCCTGGTGACGCAGGCGGAAGATCTGGTGCGTCTGGGTGCCGGCGGGGATCTTGAGCCGCGCCCGGCCGCGGAGGGTGGGCACCTCGAGCTGGGCGCCGAGCGCGGCCTGGGCGAAGGTGATCGGCACCTCGCAGTACACGTCGTCGTTCTGGCGCCGGAAGAACGGGTGCTCCGCCACCAGGATGTAGCAGTAGAGGTCCCCCCGCGAGGCGCCCGGCCCGCCGGGCTCGCCCTCGCCGGGGATGCGCATCCGCGTGCCGTCCTCCACGCCGGGGGGGATGGTCACCTTGATGCGCGCGGTTTTGGTCTCCCGGCCCGAGCCCTTGCAGGAGGGGCAGGGCTTTTCGATCACCGAGCCTTCGCCGCCGCAGCGGGGGCAGGTCGTGGCCACGGAGAAGAATCCCTGGCTGCGATAGATCTGGCCCCGGCCCCGGCAGGCGGCGCAGGAGCTGGGGCTCGTGCCCGGCGCGGCCCCGGAGCCCTTGCACGCGCGGCAGATCTCGGCGCGGCGGAGGTCGATGGTCTTGGTCGTGCCGAAGGCCGCTTCCTCGAAGGTGATGTTCACGCGGCACTTGAGGCTTGCGCCCATGCGCGCGCCGCGATGGGGCATGTCCATGCCCATGCCGCCGAAGATGCCGTCGAAGAGGCCCCCGCCCCCGCCCCCGCCCCCGCCGAAGATGTCGGAAAAGTGGCTGAAGATATCCTCGAAGCTGGAAAAGCCCGCCGTGTCGATCGTGACGCCCTCGGGGCCGTAGCGGTCGTAGCGAGAGCGTTTTTCGGGATCGCGGAGGACTTCGTAGGCCATGGCGGCCTCTTTGAACTTCTCCTCGGCGTCCTTGTCGCCGGGGTTTCGGTCCGGGTGGTGCTTCATGGCCATCTTGCGGTAGGCCTTTTTGATCTCCTCGGCGCTCGCCTCCCGGGAGACTCCGAGGATCTCGTAATAGTCGCGGTGGGCCATGGCGGACGGCCTCGTCTTAAGGACCGGGCAGAGAGGCGGATGTGGGGCGTCCTTCCGATTCGGGCGGGAACCGCTTCACCCTCCCGAGGGGGACGCGCCCCTCGGTTTCCGAAAGAGGCGGATTCCCCGCACTATATGCGGCCTCGTGCGGGGTGTCAAGGCGGCCCCGGGCGGCGGGTTCCTTCCCAAGGAACGACGCGTCCCGGAGGGCCGTCCCTCCGCCCGGGCGCACCGGAAATCCTCGTCGGGAACACGGGTCCGGAGCCGGCCGGGAAATCCGCCGCTTTCGCCGACGAGGGGCGCCTTTCGGCCGCGGGTTCAGACCACCGCGTCGGAGACGGCCTTGGTCTTGTCGTTTTCCTTGAGATCGGTCACCATGGTCTCCACCGTGAGCAAGAGCCCCCCGATGGAGGCGGCGTGCTGCAGGGCCGTGCGCGCCACCTTGGCCGGGTCGATGACGCCCGCCTTGACGAGGTCCTCGTAGACGCCGGTGGCGGCGTTGTAGCCGTAGTTGCCCTTTCTGGATTCCACCTCGGCCACGACCACGCTCCCGTTTTCGCCCGAGTTCTCCCCGATGTGGAAGAGGGGCGCGCTCATGGCCGCGTAGACGATGTCCACGCCGAAGCGCTCGTCGCCCTCGGCCTTTTTGCGGAGCTCGGCCACGGCCGCGCGGCTGCGGAGAAGCGCTACGCCCCCGCCCGCGACCACGCCCTCCTCGGCCGCGGCGCGCGCCGCGTGCAGGGCGTCCTCCACGCGGGCCTTCTTCTGCTTCATGTCCGACTCGGTCGGCGCGCCGACGCTTATGATGGCCACGCCCCCGGAGAGCTTGGCGAGGCGCTCCTGGAACTTCTCGCGGTCGTAGTCGCTCGTCGAGGTCTCGATCCGCTTCTTGATCTGCTCGATGCGCGCCTTGACCTCGGCGCTCTTGCCCGCGCCCTCGACGAGGGTGCAGGTCTCCTTGTCCACGGTCACGGTGCGCGCGCGGCCGAGCATCCCGAGTTCGGCGTTCTCGAGCTTGCTGCCGATGTCTTCGCTTAAGAAGGTGCCGCCGGTGAGGACGGCGATGTCCTCGAGCATGGCCTTGCGCCGGTCGCCGAAGCCGGGGGCCTTCACGGCCACGCAGTTCAAGACCCCGCGCAGGCGGTTGACGACGAGCGCGGCCAGGGCCTCGCCCTCCACGTCCTCGGCGATGATGCAGAGGGGCTTGCCGGCGCCGGCGACCTTCTCGAGCAGGGGCAGGAGGTCGCGCAGGGCGCTGATCTTCTTCTCGTGGATGAGGATGAGCGCGTCCTCGAGCACCACGCTCATGGTGTCGGGCTTGTTGATGAAGTAGGGCGAGATGTAGCCCTTGTCGAATTGCAGGCCCTCCACGAGCTCGAGGGCGGTCTCCATGGACTTGCCTTCCTCGGCCTGCACCACGCCGTCGGTGCCGACCTTGTCCATGGCGTCGGCGATGATGGCGCCGATCTCAGGGTCGTTGTTGGCACTGATGGCCGCGACGGAGGCGATCTCCTCCTTCTTCCTGCAGGGCTTGGCCATGGCGGCAAGCTCCGCGCTCGCGACCTCCACCGCGCGGTCGATGCCGCGCTTCACGGCCATGGGGTTGGCGCCCGCGGTGATGGCCTTGAGGCCCTTGCGGAAGATCGCCTCGGCGAGGATGGTGGCGGTGGTGGTGCCGTCGCCGGCGACGTCGCTCGTCTTGCTCGCCACCTCCTTGATCATCTGCGCGCCCATGTTCTCAAAGGGATCCTGCAGCGTGATCTCCTTGGCCACGGTCACGCCGTCCTTGGTGACGCCGGGGCCGCCGAAGCCCTTGTGATAGATCACGTTGTGGCCCGTGGGGCCCAGGGTGCTCGTCACGGCCCGGGCGAGCTTTTCCACGCCGCTTAAGATCTTGCGGCGGGCTTCCTCGCTGAAGAGGAGCTGTTTGCCTGCCATCGTTTGCTACTCCCTTATCTTGCATCGTCTCGAAAAAAGGAACGGGGCGCGCCGGGGGCCGCTCGATGCGGCCTTGGCGCGCGTCACTTCACCTTGGCGAGGATGTCGCCCTCGCGCAGGATCACGTATTCGACCTCGTCCACGGCGACATCGGTGCCGGCGTACTTGCCGATGAGCACGACGTCGCCCGCTTCCACCTCCGGCGCCACGCGCTTGCCGTTCTCCAAGAGCTTCCCCGGGCCCACGGCCACGATCTCGGCCTGCATGGGCTTCTCCTTGGCGGTGTCGGGGAGGATGATCCCGCCCCGGGTCTTCTCCTCCGCTTCCAGGCGCTTGACGACCACGCGGTCCTCCATGGGCTTCAGCCGCAGGGCAGTTTTCTTCTTGGCCATTGTCTCCGTCTCCTTTTCTACGGGGGTCCTCTGAAGGGACTCCGTCGCCTTGGGAAATCGTCGGGAACGTCCCCGTCGCCGGGGCGCGTCAGTAATCCATGTCCTCGCCCATGTCCGGGGGCATCTCCTCCTTCTTCTTCTCCGGCTTCTCGGTCAGCAGGCATTCGGTCGTGAGCAGGAGCCCGGCCACGGACGCGGCGTTCTCGAGGGCGGTCGTGACCACCTTGGTGGGGTCGAGCACGCCGTCGGAGACGAGGTCCACGTATTCGCCCGTGAGGGCGTTGTACCCGAAGCCGCCCTTGCCCGCCTCCACCCGCCGCAGGACCACCGCGCCGTCCGCGCCGGCGTTGTCCGCGATCTGGCGAAGGGGCGCGCGGACCGCCCGACGGACGATCTCCACGCCCCGGGCCTCGTCCTCGGTGGCGGGGATAAGCTTCTTCAGCGCCTGGGTCGCCCGGAGGAGCGCCACGCCCCCGCCCGGAAGGACCCCGCTCTCCACGGCCGCGCGCGTGGCGTGGAGCGCATCCTCGACGCGCGACTTCTTTTCCTTCATCTCGGTCTCGGTGGCGGCGCCGATGTTGATCTGGGCCACGCCCCCGGAGAGCTTGGCCAGGCGCTCCTGGAGCTTCTCCCGGTCGTAGTCGCTCGTCGCGGCCTCGATCTCGCGGCGGATCTGCTTGATCCGGGCGGAGAGATCCGCCGCCTCGCCCGCGCCCTTGACGAGGGTGGTGTTGTCCGCGTCCACGATCACCTTGCGCGCCCGGCCGAGCTGGGCGAGCTTGACCGTCGCAAGATCGACGCCCAGGTCCTCGAAGAACGCGGTCCCGCCGCAGAGCACGGCGATGTCCTGGAGCATGGCCTTCCGGCGGTCGCCGAAGCCCGGGGCCTTGACCGCCACGACGTTCAGGGTGCCGCGCAGCTTGTTCACCACGAGCGTGGCCAGGATCTCGCTCTCCACGTCTTCGGCGATGATGCAGAGGGGCTTCCCGGCCTTGCTCGCCGCCTCGAGGAGCGGAATGACGTCCTGCACGTTCGAGAGCTTCTTTTCGTACAGAAGGAGATAGGGGTTTTCAAGCTCGCAGGTCATGTTGTCGAGGTTGGTCACGAAATGGGGCGAGAGGTAGCCGCGGTCGAACTGCATGCCTTCGACCACGTCGATGGTGGTCTCGATGGACTTGCCCTCCTCCACGGTGATGACCCCGTCCGCGCCCACCTTGTCCATGGCGTCGGCGAGGATCTTCCCGATCTCGCGGTCGTTGTTGGCGCTGACGGCCGCGACGTTGGCGATGTCCTTCTTGTTCTTCTCCACGGGACGGCTCATCTTCTCGAGCTCCGCCTTGAGGGCGCGCACGGCCTGGTCGATGCCCGCCTTGAGCCCCATGGGATTGAATCCCGCCACCACGTACTTCAGGCCCTCGAGGTAGATGGCCTCGGCCAGGACCGCGGCGGTGGTGGTGCCGTCGCCGGCCTTTTCCGAGGTCTTGCTCGCGGCGTCCTTCACAAGCTGCGCGCCGAGGTTCTCGTACCTGTCCACGAGCTCGATCTCCTCGGCGACGGTCACCCCGTCCTTGGTGATGGTGGGCGAGCCCCAGCTCTTGTCGAGGACGGCGTTCCGTCCGCGGGGGCCGAGCGTGCTCTTCACGGCACGGGCAAGCTTTTCCACGCCGCTTTTCAGGGCGGCGCGTGCTTCTTCACTGAATGCCAGCTGCTTTACCATGATCTTCTCTTCCTCCTTGCCAGTCCGACCGGATCCACTGGTCAAACGCTTACAAGCCCTTACGGATTCAATCACAAGGTTATAAGCGCTCCCTTTGGGAGAGCGCTTGAGCGAAGCATCTTCTCTAACCTGTTTCTATTTCAACCAGTTCCGGCCCGACGCCGATCCGAAGACGGCATGAGCCTCTGTAAATCAATGAAATTAGCAATAATTATTCCATAAGTCAATTATAAAAAAGTGTTACCTGACGAATCTTCGTCGATGTTGTTATCTATTTATTTACAAATGAGTTATGGGTTTTCACTTTTTAGGGGATGTCTTTGCCGGAATCTTGGAAAAATCCGTTTCCGTAGAACCGGGAAAGGAGACCTTGTCAAAATGACAAGCCGGCTATAAATAGAACGACTCATTCGTCGGATTGTTTGGGAAGAAGGTGGATTGCTTATGAAAAAAGTGCTGGAACGAAGGATGAGCTTCACTGGATGCATGGAAATCCCAAGTCGGCGATACTGCCGCAAGCACACGAAAAAGCCGAAAAGAACAGGGTTTTGCCCTTCCGCGCCGCGACATGTCCCTCCCCACGTAAAAAATCCGAGGATAGATCGCTTGACAGGGCGAACGAATTGTGGGTAATGTAAATTTCGACCGGGACGAGGGAGACGGCTTTTCAGCGCGACAAGGTATCTTTAGAGGATGCAGGGACCGGAGTTTCTTAGGTTCGGCTTGATTTTCCAAGGTGCGCCAAGAGGGAGAGAGGGGGCCTGCTGCATGGCGATTTCCTGGTCGAAATTGAAGAGTTTTGGCCTGCCCCTGCGCGCGCAGCCCACGACCGAGGGGGACGGGCCCGCCACGAAATGCGCCCAATGCAGGGAACTCCTCATCAAGAAGACCCTGGAGGAAAATCTCGGCGTATGCCCCCATTGCCGGTATCACCACCGCCTCTCCGCCCGGCGCCGCATGGAAATCACCCTGGACCCCGATTCCTTTGAAGAACGCTACGCCAACTTTGTCAGCAAGGACATCCTCGGGTTCCGGGGGGTCAAGAGCTACGTGGAAAAGCTCGAGGAGAGCTGGCGGACGACCGGAGAGTCCTCGGCCATCCTCACGGGCCTGGGCCGCCTGGAGGGGCGCCCCGTCGCCTTCGGCGCCACGAACAGCTTCTTCATCCAGGGCTCCATGGGATCGGTCGTGGGGGAGAAGGTCGCCCGGATCGTCGAGGACGCCTTGCGGGACAGCCTCCCGCTCTTGCTGATTTCCGGAACGGGCGGAGGCGCGCGCATGTACGAGGGGATCTACAGCCTCATGCAGATGTCGAAGACGAGCGCCGCGCTCGGCAGGCTCCACGACGCGGGACTCCCCTACCTCTCGGTTGTGACCGACTGCACCATGGCCGGCGTATGGGCGAGCTGGGCCTCGCTCGGAGACGTGATCCTGGCCGAGCCCCAGGCGCTCATCGGCTTTACCGGGCCGCGCGTCATCAGCGAGACGATCAAGAAAAAGCTGCCCGAGGGATTTCAATCCTCGGAATTCCTGCTCGAGCACGGACAGGTGGACATGATCTTGGATCGCAAGGACATGCGGGCCACCCTCGCGCGGATATTCGATTACCTGTGCGGCCCGGTTTCGCAACCCGCGGGACCATAAGAAACCGCGCCGGGGCGCCTCTCTTTTTCGCCCGGTCCGCGCGATGGAGATCCGTTTCTCTTCGGTTTTTAAAGGCGCATTCGTTCACTGAAAGACCTCTCCGTGGCCCCCAAAAGGCAGAGCCAAGGCACGATCGGCGCCTACCGAGCGGCGCTCAAGCGCCTCGCGGCGGACCCGCCGCCCGCCCTGGTCGTCGTGCTCGGCGGACAGGAATACTTCCGCCGCCGGGCCGTGGAAGCCTGCGTTCGGGCCGTGCGGAAGGCCCGTCCCTCGCTCGACGTGGTGACCTTTCACGGGCCCGCCGCGCAGAACGAGGCGCCCCTGCCCGAGGAGTCGGTGCTTGCGGAGCTGAGGAACCGGGGGCTCTTTGTCCCCCATAAGCTCGTGATCGTGCGCCGGGCGGATCGCTTTCTCTTTCCCTCCGTTCGTTCGGAAGCCGACTCGCCCGAGGAGAAGGCCGCCGAACCGCTCCCCCGCGGCCGACGCCGGCCCAAGGCGTTGCTGGCCGACTATGTCAAGGCCCCCACGCCGGGGGTGTATCTCTTCTTCGAATGCGAATCCCTGGACAGGCGGGGCGCGCTCGGCAAGGCCCTGTCCGCGCATGGACTCGTGATCCCCTGCCCCGCGCTTCGCTGGGAAGAGGAGACCACGGCGTGGCTGAGGGACGAGGCGCGCGGGCGCGGATACAAACTCACGCTCCCGGCCGCGAGCGTGCTTTTTGCCGCGTGGGGTCCGGAGCCCGGCGTGCTCTCGAGCGAGATCGAAAAGCTCGCCCTCTACGCCGGGGACGATGTCACCCTCGGCGAGGACACGATCCGGACGTTTGTCGGAGAGTCCCTGGCCCTCAACCTCTTTGAGCTTACGAACGCCGTGGAGGCGCGCGACCGGGAGAAGGCCCTTGCCGTGGCGAGGCGGCTCTCCCGTCAGGGGCTCTCCGACGCGCGGGGCCGGCGCCTGGACCCGATGGCCGCGGTCCATATCGCGCTGGGGAGCCTGCGTTCGTGCCTGGGGGAGATCTGGATCGCCCACGATCTGGCGGCGCGGGGCGGGACCGTTCGGGATCTCGAGTCGCGCCTGGGCCCCCGGGGAAAGCGCGCGCTCTTTCTCCAGGCCGCCGCGAGGCGTTATTCCCTGCGGGAGATCCGAGCCGCCTTGAACGCCCTGGCCGAGGGGCTCGCCTCGCTCCACGACGTGGGAAGCGACCCGGCCCTGACGCTCGAGCGGACCGTGCTCGCCGTCGCAACCGGCGGACAGGACGCATGAACCCGAACGCCCCTCGTCCCATCCCCTTTCCGGAGCTATGCCGGGCCTTTCGCGAGGATCCCCGCTCGCTCCTGTGGAAGGTGCCCGGCATCCACCTCGTGGACAAGCCCTCGGGGCTCACGAGCCACGACGTGGTGGCCCGGATGCGCCGGCGCCTGGCCTTGAGCCGCGTGGGCCACGGCGGGACGCTCGACCCCCTGGCCACGGGGCTGCTCCTCATCCTCGCAGGGAACGCCACGCGCCTCTTTGGCGATCTCCAGGCCTTTCCCAAGACCTATGAGACCACGCTCCGGCTCGGCCTCGTCACCGACACGCAGGACATCACGGGCCGCGTGCTGGAGGAGAGGGAGGTCCCGGCCCTGTCCGACGAGGCGGTCGAGGAGGCCCTGTCGCGCTTCCG
>JAZDLH010000159.1:0-2117 GCA_043802275.1 Planctomycetota bacterium | reverse complement strand
GGGGATCGCCACCCCGCCGAGGATGAGCCTGCGCCCCGCCTGCAGCCGGTGGATGTCCCATCCCTCGCCGATGCGAACGTCCATGGGTCGAGTCCTTTTTGATGGGGTTTTTTAATGCGTCCGCTTCCTTGCCGCGGGCCGTCCGTTTCTTTTAGCGCCGTTGCAAAACCATCGTGTCGCCGTATTCCACCGCATGGGGGCGGCCCAAGGGCCGGTTTTGCATGAGCCCCTGAACGTCCGATTCCATACCCCGGCAAATGACTCATGCGCCTTGGCGGACTGCACTATCATGCGGTTTGGAAGCAGCCTGCAAGGCGCGCTCTATCCTACACTTTTCCGCCGCGTTTTGCCAGACGGGAATGGGGCGCAAGACTCCCGAGGCGCGGCATTTCTGCGAGGCCCTCTCCACTCCCGAGGAGCCGAGTCGCCTTAAAAATATTTTTGGCGGAGGCGGAATTTATTTTTTTACGCGGGAGGATTGCGTATAAAAGGGATGGGGGTATGACGGATCGAGGATGCTTCGAAAGAAGGGCATGAGAAACGACATTGGCATTGAGCAGGACAGCACCGTTCCTTTTTCCGGATCGCCTCCCGCAAGTGGGGGTGCCGGCGGGATTCGACCTTTTCAGGCTCCGGTTGTTCCGGGGCCTGCTTTCCTATAGATGGAGGCAAGCGGGTAGAGAGTAGGTGCGCGGGGGATCCCGCGGATTATTTGAAAAGGAGCATGGATTATGGCAGCCAAGAAGAAAGCCGCGGCCAAGAAGAAGGCACCGGCCAGGAAAAAGGGATGCGGCACCAAGAAGTGCAGGTAGCCGCCCCGGTAAGCGCCAAGGGGGGCCGCGCGCGGTCCCCCTTTTTTTGCATGCGGACGTCTGGCGAGTCGCCTTTTCACCCCCCTCTTTTACACACAATTGCCGAGTCCCTTTTTATATTCTCCGCTCGGGCAAGAAGGACGGCGGGAAACGGCCGGGGGCTTTTTAGGCGTACCTGGATGAAAAAAGACAATGTCGTTCAAGGATGGTTGGGAACCGCCCCCGCGGCCCACGGCGGCTCCTCGGGGTCGGAGAGGTGGTCGAGCATGTCCATGACCACGGCGCGGACCTCTTCGACCGGGAGGTCCGAAACGCACCGGCCCCCCTCCTTGCAGAGGCCCTGCTCCATGCCGAGGAGGCTCGTGCAGGGGCTGCACGCTCGGGGGCGGTAGACCGCGGCATGCCGCTCGTCCCTACGGCGGAAGACGCGCGCCGGGCTCTCCGGCCCAAAAAGGCCGACCGTGGCCACCCCGAGCGCCGCCGCAAGATGCAGGGGCCCGGAGTCGTTCCCGATGAAGAGGTGCAGCCGCTCGAGGAGCGCCAGGGTCTCCCGGAGGGAAAGCCCCCCGGCGAAGGAAAGCCCGGGCCGCGCCATAAGCATTAGGCACCGGTCCGCGCTTCGCACGTCCTCCTTCCCGCCCACGAAGACCGTGCGGTACTCGCTCTCCTCCTCCAAGAACTGCGCCAGGAGCGCGAACTTCTCCACGGGCCAGGCGCGATGGCGCTGGAACGGGCCCGCGCCCACGTGGAGCCCCACGAGAAGGGTGTATTGGTCCACCCCGGCGCCGGCGAGGAGGTGGGAAGCGAAGGCGCGCTCCTTCTCGCGGAGGACCGGCCGCACAAGGCCTGGCTCGACCTCCGCGCCGCCGGCCGCCCGCGCGCACGCGTAGAAGAGGTCCTCGACGTGCCCCTCGGGGAGAAAGGAGACAGGCCGGGTATAGGGCTCGGGAAGGCCACGGTCGCCCACGAGGCCCACGGTCGCCGGCGCGCCGCTTTTACCGGCGAGGAGCGCGGCAAGGTCGCTCAGGCCCTCGAGGTTGACCGTGAGGTCGAAGCCCCGCTCCGTGATCCTCGTTGCCAGGCTTCCCACGGCGTCCTTCGTGGATCCGCTGGCGTCGAGATCGAGCGAGAGCGTCCCATCGTAGAGCCCGTTCTCCGCGTAGAGGGGCAGGCACTCGGGCGTGGTGAGGAGGGTGATCGAGGCGGCGGGATGCCCTTTCCGGAGGCTCAAGAGCGCGCGTCCCGCGAGGGCCAGGCTTCCAAGGCCCCAGAGCTTGATGACGAGGATCTTCTTAGGCGACCGGG
>JAZDLH010000158.1:0-2530 GCA_043802275.1 Planctomycetota bacterium | reverse complement strand
CCCCACGCCCGGATGCTCGGGCCCGAGCGCCTCCCCCCACCTCCCGAGCGAGCGCTTGTGGAGCGGCTCGGCCGCCGCGTACTGCCCTTGGCTTAGGTACACTTGGGCCAGCTTGTGGAGCGAGGTCGCCACGTCCGGATGATCAGGGCCGAGCGCCTTCTCGCTTATCGCCAGCGAGCGCTTGTGGAGCGGCTCGGCCGCCGCGTACTGGCCTTGGCTTTGGTACAGTAGGGCCAGGTTGTTGAGCGAGGTCGCCACGTCCGGATGGTCGGGCCCGAGAGCCTTCTCGCTTATCGCCAGCGAGCGCTTGTAGAGCGGCTCCGCCGCCGCGTACTGGCCTTGAGAACTGTACAGCAAAGCCAGGTTGTTGAGCGAGGCTGCCACAAATGGATGATCAGGCCCGAATGACTTTTCAGCAACTTCCAGCGCCTTCTTGGCCACGACCATGGCGCGATCGTACTCGCCTTGCCGGTAGAGCGAGCTAACTTCTTTGTCGAGCATTTCCCACTCGCCTTTTTGCTTTTGCTTCAATCGGCCAAGGAGAATGAGTCCGCCGACCGAGGCGACCGCCAGCACAATGAGGATTTTAATTAGACCTGTCTTTTGCGACTTTTTCATCTGTCCTCCTTCCCGGCACTATTCCTCACAAAATCCTTCCCTTAGTTTTTTAGAAGCCCCCTATCCTCTTGCAGAGCCCATGCGCTAAGCCTATTCAGGGGCCGGCCGCGTGTCAACCTCGGCGTTTCTTTCCTGTTGCCAAAAGGCCGGTTTTGCTTATCATAGTGGACTCCGTCGCCGAACGGTGCCCCCGCGAGGGGAGTTCGGGCGGCCCGGATTATGTGCAGGATTTTTTGTTAACAAACGACCTTCGCTTGGGTCCTGACGGGGATTTATTGGACCCTGACGGGATTTTAAAAAGCCCGCGCCAAGACAACCGCGTCGAAACAAAGGAACCCTTATGAAACGCACCCACACCTGCGGCGAGCTTAGCGCCGCGCACGTCGACCAGACCGTGACCCTCTGCGGCTGGGTGGCGAACCACCGCGACCACGGCGGCGTCCTCTTCATCGACCTCCGCGACCGGTACGGCCTTACCCAGGTCGTCTTCGACCCCGACGAGGCCCCGGGCGTGGTCGAGTTCGGCCGCAAGGTCCGCGGCGAGTGGGTGGTGCGCGCCACGGGCCTCGTCCGGCCCCGGCCCCCGGGCACCGTGAACACCAAGATGGCCACGGGCGAGATCGAGGTCCGCGTGCGCGAGTTTTCCGTCCTCTCCCAGGCCAAAACCCCGCCCTTCCCCATCGACGACTACTCCCAGACGAGCGAGGAGCTGCGCCTACAATACCGCTTCCTCGACCTCAGGCGCGGCCGCATGCAGGAAAACCTCGTCACGCGCCACAGGATGCTCCAGGCCACGCGCCGATGCCTGGACGAGCAGGGCTTCCTCGAGGTGGAGACCCCGATCCTCGCCAAATCCACGCCCGAGGGCGCGCGCGATTACCTCGTCCCGAGCCGCGTGCACCCGGGCGAGTTCTACGCCCTCCCGCAAAGCCCGCAGCTTTTCAAGCAGATCCTCATGGTGGCCGGCCTCGACCGGTACTTCCAGGTCTCGCGCTGCTTCCGCGACGAGGATTTGCGCGCCGACCGGCAGCCCGAGTTCACCCAGATCGACATCGAGATGTCCTTCGCCGATCCCGACGACGTCTTCCTCACGAGCGAGACCCTCATGGCCGCGATCTTCGCCTCCCTGGGAAAAACCCTCGTCACGCCCTTCCCGCGCATGCCCTACGCCGAGGCCATGCGCTCCTACGGCAGCGACAAGCCCGACCTCCGCTTCGGCCTGAAGCTCGAGGACGTGGGCGACCTCGTGCGCGCGAGCGACTTCAAGATCTTTACCGGCGCCCTCGAGAAGGGCGGCGTGGTCAAGGCCATCCGCGGCCCTGGGCTCGCCGCCTGGAGCCGGAAGCAGCTCGACGACCTCGCGGCCCTCGTGGCCGTGCACGGCGCCAAGGGCCTCGCCTACATCAAGCTCGAAGCCCCGGGCAAGTACACCGGCCCGGTGGCCAAGTTCTTCTCCACGGAGGTCATGGACGCCCTGGCCGCGCGCGTGGAGGCCGCTCCGGGCGACTGCATCCTCTTCGGCGCGGACAAACCAACGATCGTGAACCCCTCCCTCGCGCTCCTCCGAAGCCACCTCGGCCGGGAGTGCAAGCTCTACGACCCCAAGGCCTTTTCTTTCACGTGGATCACGGAGTTCCCGCTCTTCGAGTGGAACGAGGAGGAGAAGCGCTGGGACTCGAGCCACCATCCCTTTACCATGCCGCACCCGGACGACGTCCCGCTTTTGGAAAGACTTAAAGATTCCACGGACCTCGTGGTGCGCTCGAGCAGCTACGACCTCGTGCTGAACGGCGTGGAGCTCGCGAGCGGCTCGGTCCGTATCCACGACAGCGAAATCCAGCACAAGGTCTTCGAAGTCCTAAAATTAACGGAAGAGGAGATCCGGGACCGATTCGGCTTCTTCATCGGCGCC
>JAZDLH010000157.1:0-4843 GCA_043802275.1 Planctomycetota bacterium | reverse complement strand
ATGATGGTTGAGGCGACTGGATTGGAACTTCGGCGGGCAGCCTTCGCTACGCCATCGCCGGAGGCTTCAAGGTTGCCCGTCACGTCTATATTCCATCCAAGGCCGGCTTGCCGGCCGAAGCCTTGGCGAAGGCTGGTCGGGGTGACTGGATTTGAACCAGCGGCCTCTTCGTCCCGAACGAAGCGCGCTACCAAGCTGCGCTACACCCCGATGAATCCACCCGCCCGGAAGCGCCCCGCTTTGGCGCTCCCGGCACGTGACAACATTAATGTCTGCGCGCCGGGAGATTGTCAAGCCCTTTCTTTCCAAGGGTTGGGAAGTGGTTCAGACATCATGCCCCCTTGATACGGCTGGAATGCATGAGGGTGGAGCCCTCTTCGGATGGAGAGTAACCGCGGCTTGGGAAGGGGCCGGAAGGCTCCTTCGGGAGGATTTTCTTGGGGCTCGCTTCTCTCCCGGTAAGGGGGAAGGGAAATGAGTTTTCCGGATTTCGGATCTATGGTCGGGGCGACCGGCGCTCGTTTGAATCTTCCCCCCAACTCGTCGCGCCCATCACGGTGCTTTTCGCCGGCTCGACCGAACCGTTTGTCGTCACCGTGGAGCGCCTCATGCGGCGGTCGGCATGGTTATGCCGTCAACAGGCTCATGGTCAAGACTCACCAGGTGCATGAGGCTCATTCCGGGCTCACCGGGCTCACGAGTCTTTATCCTTGCCATTGTCGTATGGCGACAACGAATATTTCAACCGCGCGGTTTTCCGCATCGGTTGGAAACAATTGCTTGCCCATCCTGTCAAATCGAAGGACAGATCTCCGTTCTCCGGGACCGTGACTGCGCTGCCAATCAAATGATCGAACCAACCGATCCCGATCTTTGGAATGTACTCCGGCTTTCCGCCCGCTCTAACCGACATAGTATCCTGGCGCGGTTCAGCCAGGAACCGAATGTCTGGCGGCAAATCATCCTCATGAACCAATGGGCACCCGAGCCATTTGTAGAAAATATGTTCCACCGGTGGACACGCACCGCGGTACTCGACGCGCATCCGAGCGCGGCGGCAATCGGCGAGAAATTGTTCAAAGCACTTTCGGTCCTTGTGTGGTGGATACCTTTTCAATGCCTGGGCCGCTTCGCGCCGGCATTGGAAACTCGGTAACCCGAAGGTTCGTGCAGCCGTAGGGGATGAGCGTCACCTCCTCTGACGGCTCGCCGCTCCTGACGGGGCCGTCCGGGACGGCTCCCGCCGAGCCGTCGACCAGGACCCACTCGGGCAGGCGCCGGGCGCGGACGGCGCAGGAGACCGGAGCGCCTGCGGGCGAGAACGGCGCCTCGCCTATTGGATGCTCGGAGAAGCGGAGATCGCCCTCCAGCGTACCGGCCGAGACATCCAGCGCGTAGTTCCATGGGGTGGCGGCATAAACCTCCCAGTCGGCATGGGGGAGCTCGCGGTGCGGCTTGTCCTCGTTTATGCGCTTCCATCGCTCGCCGATCTTTAGCGAATAGACCAGGGGCCCCCGCTCGATCGCACCGGCGCCCCCGGGCCGCTCGACGAGCCGGGCCTTCATGGGCAGCTCGAGGACGAGCTCCGTCCGGCCGCGCCACTCCCTCTCGACACGGTAGAACTGCCCCGGAACAAGCCGGACCAACTCGCCGCCCGGGGTCTCGAGGGTGCCCCCGCCGCACCAGCCCGGGACCCTCAGGTAAAGCGGGAAGCGGACGGGCCTTCCGACCTCCACCGTGACGCGCGCCGAGCTGCGGAATGGATAGTCGGTCTCGATGCCCGCCGTGACGGCGACGCCGCCGATCTTTGTCCTCACGACGCTCGGCGCCGGAACAAGTGCCGCGATCCCACCGCCGGCAGGCCGGCCCCAGAGATGGGCGGCGAGCTTGGGCCAGCCCTGGCCGAGGTTCGCGGTGCAGCATCCGAAGTGGGGCTCCAGACCGAAGAGGTTGGAGTCCGGGCCGTTCGTGGTCCACGGCCGGCGGTCGTTTCGGCTGCACTCGACCTGGTTGACCTGCTGGTCGTATTGGTGTGCCCACATATCGGGAGAGAAGGCGGCCGGGAGGGCGTTGAACGCGATCCGCTCCAGGCGGTCGGCAAGATCCGCCTCGCCGGAGAGAGAGAGCATCGCCTCGAGGGAGTACATGTACTCGACGACCGCGCAGAGCTCGGTGCCCTGGATCGGGCTAAGGCCGGCGAGGCACTCGTCGCCGCTCATGACCCCGGTCACCATCCCGTGATGGCGGTCGAGCTTCTCCATCATGTCGCGGCCGGACAGGCGGTCTCGTTCCCGGCCGCTCAGCCGCCACCACAGAGCCCCCGCCTTGAGGGCCATGGCGAGGTTGACCGCGTGGGACATGTAGCTCCACCGGCCCTTGGGCGTCGGCCCGGTGAGCGGCCAGTCCTCGAAGAAGGCGGTGTAGTCGAAGCCCTGGCAGCGGAGCTTTAGGGCAAGCGCCGGGAGCCACCGCTCGGGCGAGCGCTCGTAGAGCCACCAGATGGCGATGAGCGCCTCGAACCACCTGAACTGGGCCCAGTTGAAGAGCGGCGCCTTGTCGATGTGGAGGTCCACCCGCCGAAGGCAGCGCTCGACCGCGCCGGCGACACGCCCGTCGCCGGTGGCGTCGCCGTACTGGATGAGGGCCTTCATCGCCGGGAAGAGCGGCCAGATGTCGGGCCGTTCGGAAGCCTTGGGCTTGGGCCCCAGCCGGCCGTCCTCGTGCTGGGACGAGAGGACGCAGTCGACGTAACGAGACACCTTGGCCTTGAGGGCGTCGTCGTCCAAGAGCCACGCCAGGGGGATGACCCCGTCCAGCCAGTAAGGCGCGCGCTCCCAGCCCTCGGCCGAGCCGCCGAACCAGGCGCTGTCCTTGATATCGGGCCAGAACTCGTCGAGCCTACCGCCGAGTCCCGCGGCCTGGATGCGTAGCTGCCTCTGGAGCCAGCCCGCCGGCTTGACGGTTCCGAGAGCGTAGGGGCGAAAAGCGGGTTCGCACAGCATCCGGGTCATGGTGGCAACCCCCTCGGGGCCGACGGATCGGAGGCGCTCTCACCGGAGAAGCCCTTTGCCCCCAGCGGTAGAACGTGGAGAGTTGAAAGGAGATCACGGGAGAAAGGGCGCTTCGTTTTGGCGAGGGTGCTTCGAATCGCGGCGTAAGCCGCGATTTGCTCTCCTCTCCACTTGCTCCTTTACTCCTGCTCTGTTTTTGCCCCTGCGGGGCAAAAATCGGGGCGACTGGATTGAACCGGCGACCTCTTGACCCCCAGTCAAGCACGCTACCAAGCCGCACTACACCCCGATGAATCCGCCTGCCGGAAGCGCCCCGACCTCGGCGCTCCCGGCACGCGCAAACATTATTAATGTATGCGCGCGGGGAGATTGTCAAACCCTTTCTCTTCCGCCCCGGCGCAATAAGGGCGCGGCGGAGATCAGACGATTCCCTGCTGTTTTTTCCTGAAACAAAACGGGCGAGCAAGCCGGCGGCTCTTTTCCGTTTCCTTGAGGCCGTGCGCCGCATCGCTGCCTCCGGCGCGGCCTTCCCGGTCGCGGCCGCTATGATGCTTTTTCGGTATCCCTTCCCAATCCTCCGATCAAAACGGAAACGCCCTTGGCAATTCCTCCACTCCGACGCCTCCTCACGCGCTGCGCGCGTAGATTTTGAAAAGCCCGTGTCTCCCCGGCTTGCTTAGGCAGGAACAGCATGATGGCGCCACCGTGTTCATGCTCGATTTTCTATAGGCCTTTCCTGCGCGCAGGGGTCAAAATCATTGGATCCGGCGGCGATGTGCTTTTTTGTTGACGATGTTTCGACAGCTTGCTACGGTACCTTCAGGAATATCTTTCGGGGGCCGGTGTGCCCCCAGTTCGGCAGGAAGTTTTTTACCGTGAGCGAGAAGCGCGCGGGGATCGAGAGGCGCGCAAGGGGGAAGAGCCGTGCCCTGTTCGTGGGAGTTTCCCTATCCTTCGCGGCGCATGCCGGTCTTTGCGGAGAACGTGGTGGCGACCTCGCAACCCCTGGCCGCGCAGGCGGGCCTTCGCATGTTGC
Organism: Planctomycetota bacterium; assembly: GCA_043802275.1. Classification (GTDB taxonomy): domain Bacteria; phylum Planctomycetota; class SZUA-567; order SZUA-567; family JAFGNG01; genus JAZDLH01. Next base: position 796 of record JAZDLH010000157.1, on the reverse strand, counting down.
TCCAAGGCGGGAACGCCGTGGACGCGGCCCTCGCAGCGGCCGTGGCGCTCGCGGTGGTCGAGCCCACGAGCAACGGGATCGGGAGCGACGCCTTCGCCCTCGTCTGGGACGGCCGCGCGCTCCATGGACTGAACGGCTCGGGGCCCGCGCCCATGGCCTGGACGCCGGAGCGCTTTGCCGGCCGCAAGGAGATGCCCAAGTTCGGATGGGACTCGGTCACCGTCCCCGGCGCGGTGGACGCATGGCGGGCCCTTTCCAGGCGCTTTGGAAGGCTACCCTTCGCGGACCTCTTCGGTCCGGCCGTGGAATATGCCCAAGGGGGATTCCTCGTCTCGCCCAGGACGGCCCGGCTCTGGGCGGATTATGCGAGGGAATACGAAGGCCTGCCCGAGCGGCTGCCGGACTTTGCCGCCGCCTTTCTCCCGGGAGGAAGGCCGCCCATGCCGGGCGAGCGCTTCCAATGCCCGGGGCAGGCCGACACGCTCCGCTCGATCGCCGAGACCCACGGGGAATCGTTCTACCGGGGAAGGCTCGCCGAGCGAATCGTGGCGCACGCGGCCGCGCAGGGCGGGGCCCTGGCGCTTAAGGACCTCTCCGAGCACGCCTCGGAGTGGGTCGATCCGATCGCCATGGACTATCGCGGCGTCTCGCTCCACGAGATCCCGCCGAACGGCCAGGGCATCGCCGCGCTCATGGCGCTCGGCATCCTCCGCCATCGCAACCTTGGCGAGCTTCCCGTGGACTCGGCGGACAGCGTCCACCTCCAGGCGGAGGCCATGAAGATCGCCTTTGCCGA
>JAZDLH010000156.1:0-2126 GCA_043802275.1 Planctomycetota bacterium | reverse complement strand
CGACCCCCAAAGGGGGGACGCCGCGCGGTGCCGGGGAGACCGTCATTCGTTCCGGCGTACCCGCATCGGGGGGGCTCGCCTCCGGCACGGCTCATCTCGTGATTCCGGTGGAGGAGACGGAATTCGAAGATCGCACTCTGGCCGCCGGGGAGGAGGGGCGTGAGATTCGGCGCTTCCGGCTCGCGGTGCGTCGTTCCCAGGACGAGATCAACGCCCTGCGTGAGTGTCTCGTCGGGGACCCTTCCGACCCGGGGCTCACGATTCTCGACGTGCACCGGATGCTTCTCGACGATCAGGACTTCCAGCAGCGGGTCATCGAAGGGATCCGCCTCCGGCACCGGCCGGCCGCGGTGGCGCTCCGCGAGGTCGTAAACGAGGTGATTCGCCCACTGGAAGCTGCCGGCTCGGAGTATTTTCGCGCCCGTTCCGCCGACCTCGCCGACATCCGTCGCCGAGTACTGCGGCACCTGGGGGGGGCGCCGGCGACGGCGCGGATGGTTCCGTCGGGCGCCGTCGTGGTCGCGGTAGAGCTGTCGCCGAGTGAAACCACCTCTTTTGACCCGGAGGTGGTGCGCGCCCTCGTCACCGACCACGGCGGGCCCACGAGTCACGCCGCGATTCTCGCCCGGTCCCGCGGCATCCCCGCGGTGGTGGGTCTCATCGACTTCTCGTCCCATGTCCGCGAGGGGGACCGCGTGCTGGTCGATGGGCATCGTGGCCTCGTGGTCCTGCGGCCCGGGCCGGATGAGTTGCACGACTTTGAGGCGCGGCGGCGGCACGAGGCGCGGCGGATGAGGCTGCGCGGCGAGCGCGGCGCCGGCCCGGCCGTTACCCTCGATGGGCACCCGGTGACCCTCCTCGCCAATATCGAGACGGCGGCGGATGCCCCGAACGTCGTGCGCACGGAGGCGCAGGGGATCGGACTGTACCGCACCGAGTACTTCTACCTGCTCGGCCCCCACCTGCCCGACGAAGAGGGGCAGTACCGTGCGTACCGGAGAGTGGTGCAGGCGCTGAAGCCGCGGCCGGTCGTCATCCGGACCCTCGATGCCGGGGGGGACAAGTTCGCCGCCTATCTCGGGACGCCGCGCGAGATGAACCCGTTCCTGGGGGTGCGAGGGATCCGCTTCTCCCTTTCGCACCCGGACATCTTTCGCACGCAGCTGCGGGCCATTTTGCGGGCCTCGGCCCACGGCGAGGTCCACCTCCTCTATCCGATGGTCAGCTCGGTCGAGGAGGTGCGTGCGGCCAACGCCTTCGCCGACGAGGCGGCGGCCGAACTGCGGCGCGAGGGGATCGCCATCGCTCCGCGGATGAACCGAGGCGCCATGATCGAGGTCCCGGCCGCGGTGGGGATTGCAGATTTCCTGGCCCGCGAGACCGACTTCTTCTCTATCGGTTCCAATGACCTCATCCAATACATGCTGGCCGTCGACCGCTCTAACGAAAAGCTGGCCTCGATGTACGATCCATTCCATCCGGCGGTGCTGAGGGCCCTCTCCTACACCATCGACGTGGCGCGGCGCGCCGGGATCCCGGTCAGCAGTTGCGGCGAGATGTCGGGTTCGCCCTCCGGCGCCGCGGTGCTGCTGGGGTTGGGTTGCACGTCACTGAGCATGAGCCCGTTCCAGATCGATGAAGTGAAGAACCTGGTGCGCCAGGTCAGCCTCGTCGACCTTCGGCGGCTCGCCGATGAGTTGCTGCGTAAGGCCACCACCGAGGAGGTTCACGCCGCGGTGCGCGCCGCGCTCGGGCACCTCCTCGATACGAACGGCGGGCGAGGGGCCGCCCCCGCGGGAGGCGCGGCCTCCCGAGGGGGGACGCCCCCATCCGGGGGCGCGGCAGGGGGGCGTGGTCCCGGAGCGGAAGGTGCGCGGCGATGAGCAGCCCCGATGAGGGAACGAGGGTGATGCGCGAGTGGGTCCTCGGGCTGTCCGGACAACTCGCCGACGCGCTGGCCGCCTGCGACGCGCGCGGCTGGCCGCCGACCGCCGTGCCCCCCGATGGGAGTGTCCCCCCGCAAGAGGCCGGGCTCCCTTCGGGGAGTGTGCCCCCATTGGGAGGCGTCCCTCCCTCGGGCCTCGTCTCCCCTGGGGGAGAGGAGCCGCTCCGGGCGGTTCTCGTCT
>JAZDLH010000155.1:0-2204 GCA_043802275.1 Planctomycetota bacterium | reverse complement strand
AACAATTCATGCCGAACCTCCAGTAGAGAAAGATGTATTAGTCGGCAACATTATGCGCCATTTTTCACAATTCCGTCAAGGAGAAAAGCAGGGCGTTCCCATTGCTCTGGACGGGCCGGAGGATGGCGGTGCAGACGGCCGACTGTGTCCGCCCGGTGTTCGTATCGGTTGGATTCGGGATCATCACAATGGGCGGATGCACGGGTCCGCCCCTACGGCTTACGGCGGATCAACGGTGCAGGCGATTACTTCGGCGGGAGCGCAACCTCGAACTTGGCGTCGGCGGTCCAGCCGAGCATGCCCGCCATGTCTTTATCCATTTTGACCTCCCCGCGCAAAACTTTTCCGTCATCGGACACCTGCCGATAGATCAGGGGACCCGACACGCCGTTTCGCGCCGGCGCGATCGCGTTGTGGTACACCGCTCCCTGCTCGGCGTCATTGAGTTTGTCGGTTCCGCCCGTGTTGAAACGGAGCTCGAGGGCGTGGATCTTGTTCTCCCTCACAAGCTGCGCGATCTTCGAAAGCGCCTCCTCCTTGGCCGGCAAGGCATCCGACGGCACGGCAATGTCGGACAACAGCACGTAAAGATCCGACTTCGACGGGTCCATCCGTTGCGCTTTCCGATACGCATAAACATACTTGAACTGGGTGGACTTGTCCTTCACGACGAAGGCGCCGGAAACCGAGTCCTTGCCGAACACAACGAGAGGAACTAACAAAACGGCGAAAATAACGGAACGAAGGATCATTTTCATGGTGTTACCTCCTGGATAAGGAACATATACCACTGAGTGAAAATTGCCTCTCCCCCCTGCTCAGAACCCCGCCGTCACCTCCGCCGACACCCACCGCCCCGGCATGTCCACCCCGCGCCTCTCCCGGTAGCCGGCGCTTAAAAGGTCGTCGGCGTCCAAGTGGAACCGCGCCCGTTTGATCGTCATCTTGAGACGCAGATCAGCCCCGGCGGAAGTGTCCTCCACCGCGGGCATAGCCTCTATGGACAGTCCCTAGCTTATGGGGGATCATATTTTTAAATGGCGGACAACTTGTCGCGCATGGGTTTGTATGATATGGTATTGCCCGGTAATTATGATGACACAATTTCTTCCGGATCCGCCTCTCCCGACAGCCCGGCTCCCGCGGAGCGCCCCGGGAGCGTCGCATGGTCTCGCCCGGCGATGAACATCCTGCTCCTGCGACCCCATCCGGGCAACGAGAGCTTCGGGCTGGGCCCGTTCTTCCGGGTCGAGCCCCTCGGCCTCGAGTACATCGGCGCGGAACTGCTGGCCGCCGGCCACGCGGTGACGATCGCCGATCTACGCTTCCGTCCGGGGGCGGCCGCCTGGGCACGCCGGACGGCCCCGCGGATTGTCGGGATCTCCTGCCTCCACGCGCTGGAGTATGATCGCATCATCGCCACCGCCCGCGAGGTCCGCCGGGTCGCGCCGGAGGTGTTCATCATCGTGGGCGGACACGCCGCCGCGGCCTACCCCGCCCCCCTCGAGCACCCGCTGATTGATGCCATCTGCCTCGACGACGGCGAGGAGGCGATGCGGGCGCTGGCCCGGGCGCTGGAGCGGGGCCTCCCCCCCGGCGAGGTGCCGGGCCTGCGCCTGAGGGGGCCCGACGGCTGGACGACGACCGCGCGGCCCCCCGAGCGCACCGGGTTCGGGCGGTCCGCCCTCCCTGCCCGCCACCTGGTAGAGCGGAACCGGCAGGGCTACCACTGCCTCCTGTTCAAGCCGGTCTGGCTCATCGAGACGGCCCGCGGATGTCCATACCGGTGCGATTTCTGCTCGGTCTGGCAGTTCTACGGCCGGGCCTGCCGCGAGCGGACCCTGGCGTCGGTGGTGGAGGATTGGGCCTCCAGCGGAGACGCCGTGTTTGTGGCGGACGATCTCTTCTGGTACGACCCCGACCGGAGCATGGAGCTGGCCGCCCGGCTGAAGGAGCGCAAGGTGTACAAGCGCTGGATCCTGGTCCAGACCCGGGCCGACCTCATCGCCCGGCGCGCCGACGTGATGGAGGCATGGAGGCCCCTGGCCGGATACTTCGACCTCTTCCTGGGTCTGGAGGCCGCCAGCGATAAGGGGCTCGAGGGGATGGGCAAGGAAGCCCATGTGTCCGATAGCATCGAAGCGATCCGGATCGCGCGTGAACTCGGATTCGGGCTCAACGGCAATTTCCTCGTTGACCACAAT
>JAZDLH010000154.1:0-9448 GCA_043802275.1 Planctomycetota bacterium | reverse complement strand
CGAGCGCGAGCTCTTCGCGCGGTGAACTATCCTAATTCCTTTCCGTTACAATAAGTAACGCCGATTTTCCATCCCAAACAAACGAAAGAAACATTTGACAGGGTTATAGGATGAGGGTAAGGTTTAAGCGGTCGGAGGTTCCTGGTCGATAGGGAAAGCATGAGCGAGAAAAAAACGTCTTCCAGGTCTTGTGTGTGCCTCACCATCGAGCTCTGCGAGCTCGTGATCGACGATATCCGGACGCGCAACAAGAGCCTGATCCACATCTTCAACCAGATCAACGTCGAGGCCCTGCCCGTGCAGCTCCGGCGGCTCTTCGTGTACGTGACCCTGACCGACGGCAGGGGCCAACAGGATGCGAGCATCAAGATCGTGGGCCCCATGCAGGCCCCGGAGGGGCGGGAAGACCTTCAGCCGAAGGAGCTTCTTTCTCTTCATGGGCCTATCGAGTTCAAGGATCCGAACGCCATCGTGGAGATGATCTTCGAGTTCCGCGACCTCGTCATTCCCGAGGAGGGAAAGTACCACGTGGAGTTCTGGGTCGGCAGGGACACGCTCTTCTCCCGCCCCTTCTACGTGAAGAAGATAGCGAAAGGATAGACGCGATGACTCGTGCCGTCCTGGGCGGGATCGAACTCGGGGATTTCCCTGCGAGGGAATTGGGAAACTATTCCCCGCGAGACAATCCAGCTGAACTCGCGCCTTATCTGGAGCCTCCCGGTTTTTTTGCCATTGGCCTTGCCTTGACACGAAGTCCTCGAATTCATAGTATTTGCTTAGGGAGCGCAGGGGACGAGTTGGACATTTTATGTGGCAACTCCCTTCAGAAAATTGCGAGAAAAGCCGAAAATAAGATTGACAAAAACGCGTTCGTCAATTAGGATGCGCCCTACTTTTTTACCAAGGCATAAATGGAGTCCTGTTTACAGGAAAGGCATTCAAATGACCGTATCGGCAAAACAAATAACCGATCATGAATATTCTGCCACTAACAGCAATATAGAACGCTATGCGGGGTATCTCATAAATTCCTTTCTTGATTTTACTGAAGAAATAGGCGCAAAGCACCAGTGCCCCGAAATTTGTCTAGCTTATCTTGACGGCAAAGACCTGACCTTTTGTCTTTCTTCTTTTCTCGGAGATTTGTCTCGGCACATCGAACATCACGGATTGTTCGACAAAAAAAACGGGGTTCCCACTCCACAGGAGTATAAGGTTGCGGCATTTCTTTGGCGTTGGTGGGCATGCGCAAGGCCCTGCCATTGGCCACACACTGAATACGTGTCGGATAAAAGTGAGGGCTTTATCACTCAACTAAACAACGCTTTTATAATCCCACTTTTGATGGGTCTTATATTGCAGCTTACCAAAAACCAACAGATAGGATTATGAAAACAAGAACTTCAACGGCTGCTATTTTTCACCACTTATAGGGTCCCTCGACAACGGGCCCAAGAGCTATTTCCAACTGTCTACTATCTAGAATGTCTTTTGCGTTGCAGGGAGGATTTAGAGTCTTATAAGAAAGCCTACGATAAAAGGGAGGATGAAAAATGATGTCCCCGAAATCAAGAGATGAAAGATATGCTGAAATGATGGGCGACGTAGGAAAAGCCCTGACAAATGAAACACATACCAAACTTCTCAAGGAGCGTGACGATAACAAACCTACCAGCGGGCGTACTTTTGAGCAGATGCTAAGGGGTGATATCAATGCTTCCCCCCTCGGAGATATGATATTCAGTCTTATACAAGAAAATTTAGAATCACCTCCATCCAAATCGGCACTCGATTAATTACGCCAGCATCGGTATCAAAATGATATCCCTTCAGTACAGTCAGTACCGGTTTTGAAATCCGCACGGACTGCACAAGCGCGGCGTCGCCACGCCGTTCCTGCTTCGTGAAATTGAAAAACGCGTCGCTTTCGCCATAGGTATCGCCCTTCCCTGATGCTTGCTAAACCCGTTCACTTCCAAAAGCCTGTTGCAAAATCCGCTTACGTAGCACTGCCTGGAACGTGAAGCAGACCTTCCACAGGATATGCAGCAGATTTTTTCAGAAACTTCATGGCATGAACTTGAATTGAGCTATGCTGTAAGCCTTCTCATTTCTTCCGATCGAATCGGCGATGGGGAATCGGTCATGAAGATCGCGGTGCTGCGCGAGGCCGGGGGCCTGGGGGACGTGGTGGCGACCGAGCCCGCGGTGCGGGGCTTGAAGGAGCAATACCCCGGGGCGGAGATCTGGTACGCGTGCCTGCCGGAGTACGGGGAGCTCGTGGCCGGATGGCCCATGCCGCCGGACGTGTACCTCGCGGTGGAGCGGCGCGAGCGGCGCGACCGGGACGCCGCGCCCGACGGAGCGCGCCGGCCCTACCTTTCCGCGTTCCGGGACTTCGACCGCGTGGTGGACCTCTTCTGCCCCGCCTTCCAATACGAGCGCGCCCGGGCGCACCGGACGGACAAGAGCCGCGTGCGCCTCTTCTGCGAGGCGGCAGGCGTGCGAGTGAGCGCGCCCGAGCAGACCGTGACCGAGGCCCGGGAGCATTGGGCCGGGGGCTGGCTCGCGGGCCGGGGCGTCCGGGCCGACCGGCCGCTCGTGGGGCTCCAGCCCGTCTCCTGCGGGGCGCGGCGGAACTGGCCCATTGAGCGCTGGGCCGAGCTCTCGCGCGGGCTCGAAAAGATCGGGGTTGAGGTCCTCGTGTTCCACACCTTTGCGCGCGCGGTGCGGTCCGTCCGGGGCCTCAAGGCCGCGGGGCTGCGCCTGGGGGAGCTTGCGGCCCTCGCGGCCCGTTGCGACCTTCTCGTCACGCCGGACAGCGGCCTTCTTCACCTCGCAAGCGCCCTCGGCATCCCCACGCTCTCCCTCTGGGGGAGCACGAACCCGCACGCGACCTGCGAGCTCTACCCCCGGGCCGAGGCGATCTGGCCGAGGGAGTCGGCCGCGCGACCCCGGGCCTGCCGCGCGCCCTGCTACTCCCTGCGCGGGAGCCTCGCGCCCGAGTGCCGGGCAAAGGGCTGCCTCCTTCTCCGGTCCATCCGGCCGGAAGAGGTCCTGGCGCGCGCGAGGGGAATGCTGGAGTCCTCCGGCCGCCCGAGGGCACGCGCCCGATGAGGGTTCTCTACCGCAAACAGGACGTGTTTTCCTTGACTACAGGTTCGGCGCATTCCTTCACACGCCCCTACAAAGAAAGAATCAAGAGCGTTCTTGCCGGGGCGGACGGCATAACATATTGATTTATAAGGCATTATGGCCATATCTTCTGCAAAATATCAAACTAGAACTTTTTTGGTTGAAATAACGGCATCAAAAATGATACTTAAACACAGATCAATTATTTTAGGAGACATATCCTATTGATTGACTTGACGATTTTTTAAAGATGTGCTAATGTGAAGTTGGAGAGGGGAGTAGTTGAAATCGCAAAAGAGAGGGTTTGAACCAGTCCCAATTCAAGACTCAAGAGATCCCAAAAAGCAAATAACGGCTTATGTGGATACGACGACTTTTAGGAAATTGGCGAACCGCAATCCGACCAAGGCGCAAAATCTCAAAATCGCGCTTGAAGTTTTGCAAAACCCCGTTTCAATTTGGCACGGCTTGCGAGAACACGAAACTCCACAGAGCGGATATTGTTACGCGGGTAAACCAGAAAACGTTTTTTACCGGACGGAAAGAAACGCCTTAGGCAATCAGGTTCCCTTAAGAAAGAAATGGTTGTTTTGCGTGTTTTTAAATGAGGATATGAAGATTTTTGATTGGGGCCTCCTACCCGTTTCACCGGAACATGAGCTTTGGCCCGAGGGGCACAGAGAGAGATTTCAGGAGAGATTATGGACTTTATAGATGAAATCTTGAAGGAAGTCAAAGAATCGAAACCCGGAGCCTATTACGACCCGAATGGGGATTGTATTTTCTTCTATGCGACCGACGAGCTTCCGGTTCTCGACAGGATTGATTCGATTCTTACCGTCTATAGGTCCATGGAAAGCAATCAAATCGTCGGATTCAAGATCAAAGGAATCGCCGCTTTGCTGGAAAAATACAAGGCGGATTTTCTGGGTTGCGCATCGCAGAACACCGAAAAAGCATTTATTCTTTCGTTATTCCTGATCGCCGCGAAAAACGAGGCAACCGCACCCGAGGATTCCTCCGAGACGATGAGAAATAGAATTTATGTCCAGGCCACCGGCCTGGCCGATACCGAAAGGGTTCGTCTCCCCGAGTTGGTTCCATCCTGATTCACGCCTCCGTTATTCCATTCCACGCCGCTCCACCGAATAAAAACCACGCGCCGGATTCCTGGAAAACTTTGCTTTTTCCCCCGGCGGGGTATAATGAAGCCGCGGTGAGGGAGCGGCCGGCCACGCCTTCGGCAAGGGCTTTTTCGGGTCCTGCGGGGCGAGGCCGAGGCCGCATCGGAAGGCGCGGGAACGGCGGCATCGGCGGCGGTTAAAAAAGAAAAAGCGGCGGCGCACGCCATCGTGCGGGGCCGATGCGCCCGTCTCCGGCGCGGGCGGGGGCACGGCTCCCCAGTCCCAAGAGAAGGAGGAGAAGCCATGAACGTAGTCGAAGCGGCGGAAGGACTGAACAACTGGTATCGAACCATGTCCGACTCGGTCCAGCGCTGCATCGTCCAGCTCGGCGCCGGGGACGAGACGCAGCGCATGGCGAACCGCGTGAACCTCTGGCAGGCGGCCGAGAGCCTCGCCTCGGGCAAGCTCCAGCACGGCCGGGAGAGCTACACGCCGCTCCTCTTCCTCCTCGCGCTTTTGCCGGAAGCGGCCGAGCTTCGCCTGGACGACCACTTCTGGGAGGCCTCGATCCGCCACTACGTCAACTGGACCATCAGCCTCCGCCGCGCCAAGGACGAGGGGCTCTGCATCAGCAGGCCCCCGGACCACTTTTACAACAACCTCGTCGTGTCGCTCAAGAAATCCGGGCTCGTGCAGGCCGCCCCGAGCGACCTCGGCGAAGCGGACCGGAAGATACTCCTCTCGAACGCGGTCTTCTTTTCCGTCCAGTATCTCCTCGCCACGGCGCACGCCTTCTACCTCGAACACAAGGACGACAAGATCGAGAAGGCCTCCCCCGAGGAGACCCTGCGGGAGATCGGCTCGATCGTGGTGCACGCGCCCTTCGAGCGGTAGCGGAGAGGATCGACCCAAGGGGCCGCTACGCGCTTGGCCGGTTCGTTCCATTCATGAAGGGCCATCGCCTCCCATGACAGACGATGCAGGCGCCATCCACCAGGCGTCCCTCGACCTTCTGGAAAACCCCGGCGTGCGCGTCGAGCACGACGAGATCGTCTCGCGTCTCAAGGCCCGCGGCGCGAAGACCTCCGGCGGCCGGGTCGTGCGCTTTCCGCCGGAGATGGTCATGGAGCATCTGGCGCTCTGCCCGCGCGAGGTGGTCTTGGCCGACCGGCGGGGAGGGAAGGCCGTTCTCTCGGCCGAGTCGGAACCGGTCTTTTGGGCGTGCCCGGGCATGTACTGGTATCACAAGGGCGAGCGACGTCTCTTCACCTCGCGCGACATGGCCGCGCTGACTCGCGTGCTGGATCAACTCGAGCACGTGCAGGCGGTCTTCGGGATGGCCCTGGACGACATCCCCCCGCCCGTGCGCGACGTGGTGGGGCTCCATATCATGGCCCGGAACACCACCAAGCACATCCGCGCGCTCTGCTTCTCGGCGCAAGGGGCCCGGATCCTGGCGGAGATGAAGGCCGTGGTCGGCGACACCCCGTGGTTCAGCGTGGGATTCACCGCCCACGGTCCCCTGCGTTGGACGAACCTGGCGCTTGAAGTATTCAAGCAAACGGCAGGGTACGGAATCCCTGCCACGGTCAACGGCGAACCGATGGCCGGCGTCTCGGGCCCCGTGACCTTGGCGGGCGCGGCGGCCGTCGGCAATGCCGAAATCCTCGCGGGGCTCGTCATCAACCAGGTCCTGGAGCCGGGCCGGCCGTGCATTCACAACCTGGGGTTGGCGCACGTCTTTGACATGCGCACCGCCATCGCCGTCACCGGGGGGCCTGAAAACGCCCTGCTGGCGCAGATCGCCGGCATGATGGGACGCTTCTACGGCCTGCCGTCGGCTTCGTGGGTGTCCACGGAATCCATGTGCCCCGACGCGCAGGCCGCTCTGGAGAAGATGTTCGGTTTCCACTCGCACATGCAAAGCGGCGTCAGTTGCGTCTGGGGGGTGAGCCAGCTGGAATCGGAGCTGACCGTCTCCCCCGAGCAGGCGGTGATCGACAACGAAATGATCGCCTACGCCCGGCGATACCGGCGGGGTTACGCCGTCGGAGAGGAGACGCTGGCCCTTGAGGTCATCCGGGAAACCGGGATCGCCGGATCGTTCCTGGATCGGGAACACACGCTCGACCATTTTCGATCGGAACTCTTCATGCCCGGGCTTCTCTTCCGCAAAAGGTGGTCCGACTGGGAGGAGAAGGGACATCGGCGTCTCGAAGAACGCGCGGCCGACGAGGCAGCGGTCTTGATGCGAAACGACGTCCCCAACGGTCTTTCCGACGAACAGATCGAAGCCCTGTCCCGGTTTGCCGCTCGCGCGGTGGCGGCGGCATGAATCCGCCGCGCCCTCCGAACCGCGTCCGCGCGTAGAACCCGGCGGGAGCAGAGGGTCCGCCCGGAACCGGCGGACCGGGGCCTCGTCCGCTGATTCGCCCCGTCAACCGGTCCGGATTGATGGCGCTCTTTTCCACCTTGCCCGGCCCTCCCGGCCCGGATGGCGCGGGCCTTTTTCTGTATCGCCGACAGGGAGGAGCGAGGTCTGGGCCGCGGGGCTTTTCCCTTGCAATCCCCGCCAAAAACCGGTCTCATAGTTTCCATGCGGATCCTGGCGTTCATGAACCAGAAGGGCGGGGTGGGCAAGACCACGACCGTCGTGAATCTCGGCGCGCTCCTCGCCGCCCGCCACGGAAAACGCGTGCTCCTGGTGGACATCGACCCGCAGGCAAACCTCTCCGACCACGTGGGGCTCGACCCCTTCTCCCTCGAGCGCTCGGTCTACGACGTCCTCATGCGCGGCGCGCCGCCCGGGGAGGTGGTGCGGCAGGCCTTCGGCATGGACGTGCTGCCCGCGAGCCTGGACCTGGCGGGCGCAGAGGTGGAGCTCGCCGGGCTCGTGGCGCGCGAGACGCGGCTCCGGGTCGCGCTCGGGGACTTTTGCGAGGCGTACGAGTACGTCCTCGTGGACTGCCCGCCGAGCCTGGGGCTTTTGACCGTCTCGGCGCTCTGCCTCGCCGGCGAGGTGATCGTGCCCATGCAGGCGGAGTACCTCGCCATGCGGGGGTTGGGGCAGCTCGTGCGCACGGTGAAGCTCGTGCAAAAGACCCTGAACCCCGCCCTCCACGTGAGCGGCATCCTCTTCTGCCTATACTCCGGCCAGACGCGCCTCGCCCAGGAGGTGTGGGAGGAGGTGGCCGCGCATTTCCCGGGCGCGGTCTTCGAGACGGTCATCCGGCGGAACGTGCGCCTCGCGGAAAGCCCCTCGCACGGGCAGCCCGCCCTGTATTACGATCCGCACTGCCCGGGCATGGAGGATTATGCGGCCCTAACGGGGGAATTCCTCCGGCGCTCGGGCGAGACGGTTCCCGGGGAGGCGCCCTCGGAAAGAGAAGCGCCCGCCCCGGCGGCGGAGGCGCCCGCGCGGCCGGAAGAGGAGCGTCCGGTCGAACCGCCCGCCCGTCTTCCGTCCGGGCCGGGCCCGGACGCCGGGGAAGCCACCGGAAGGGGCGAGGCGGCCGCCGACGTCATGGCGGAGACGAAGAGAGGATCGGACCCGTGAAGCAAGGGCAATCCCAGCGCGGGGAAGAGACCCCCTTGGCCAAGCGGGACGTTCTTACGCACATCGTGTCGAACGAATGCGTGGGGCCGGGGTTCTTCCGCATGGAGATCGAACTCGAGGGCGCGGAGGCGGTCTTCCGGCCGGGGCAGTTCTTTGAGCTTCGCATCTTCCCGGAGAGCCTGGATCCCCTCCTCCGGCGGCCCTTTGCGCCGTCGGAGCTGAAACCCGGCGGCCTCGCCTTTGTCTACGCGGTGGTGGGCCGGGGCACGCGCGCCATGACCGATCTCCACGCCGGGGACCCGGTGAGCGTGCTCTACCCGCTCGGCCGGGGCTTCACGCTCCCGGAAGAGAAGGACGCGAGGGCCGTGCTCGCGGGCGGGGGCTCTGCCGCGCCGAGCCTCCTCGTGCTCGCGCTGACCCTTGCAAGGCGGGGCACAGCCGTGCACGCGGCCTACGGCGCGACGACGCGGGAGGCGCTCGTGGTCGCGGAGGACCTGCGCGCAATAGCGAGCGAGGTGCGCCTCGCCACGGACGACGGCTCCGAAGGCCTGCAGGGCACGGCCGTGGATGCGGCCGCCGGTATCCTGGACGAGCTTCAAGGCGCGTCCCCGATCCGCGTGTACGGCGCAGGGCCTGAGGCGATGCTCTCCGCCCTCGCGCGCCTCGCCGGGGCGCGGGGTCGTCCCTGCGAAGTCTCGATCGAGGCGCGCATGGCCTGCGGCTTCGGCGCGTGCATGGGCTGCGTGGTGCGGGTGAAGGACGCCTCCCGGCCCGAGGGGTTCGTCTACCAGAGGGTCTGCCAGGACGGGCCGGTGTTCGATGCGGCGTTCCTGGCGTGGGAGTGAAGCGGCGGGGGAGGGGGGGACCCATGGCGAAGCCCGTGGAAGTGCGGCGGAGAACGCTCGCGGCGGGCCGCTTCATCGAGCTTCAAGCCATCGACTGGCTGGACAGCCGGGACGCGCCGCGCACGTGGGAGACGGCCGAGCGCACGAGCGGCCGGAGGGGGGTGCTCGTCATCCCGCGCCTCGTGCCCTCCGGCGACCTCGTGCTCCTCCGACAGCATCGGCCGCCCGCGCGCGGCCGGGTGGTCGAGTTCCCGGCCGGCCTCGCCGACGAGGGGGAGAGCCCGGAGGCGTGCGCCCTGCGGGAGCTCAAGGAGGAGACCGGCTACCAGGGCCGGGTGGTCCGGATGCTTCCCGCCAGCTTCAACAGCCCCGGCCTCTCGGGCGAGGCGGTGCATGTCGGGGAGGTGGAGATCGACGAGTCGCTCCCGGAAAACCGCCGCCCCCTGCCCGATCCGGAGGACGGGGAGGAAATCGAGGTCGTCCGCCTGCCGCGGGCGCGAGCGGGCGCCTTTCTCCGGGAGGAGCTCGCGACCGGGACGCTTTTCGACAGCAAGGTTGTGGCCTATCTTTTGGGGAGCGCCCTTCGGCCGTCCGTTCGCCACGAGCCTCCCGGCTCGGCAGGCGGGCCCGACCGCCCGGCAAGCGAGGCAAAAAACCCATGAGCGCGACCGGCCCGTTCGTATTGCCCGGGGTCGTGACGGCCGAGCGCATCGGCCGGGCGCTCGCGGAACGTTTTTCCCCCGCCCCGGGCGAGGCGTGGGCCGCCATCGCGGAGCCCTCGCCCCTCG
>JAZDLH010000153.1:0-14133 GCA_043802275.1 Planctomycetota bacterium | reverse complement strand
CGTAATAAGTCAAATAAAAAACGGAATATCGGCTTTATCGCCTTATATTTAACATGGTTATCCTTGTATCATAAGATATACCTAACGCCCTGAAAAGTCAAGTAATAAGGTTACATAAAACGAAAGACGGTCATTTCTTTTTTGTTTTGCTAAAAAAAATGAAAATAAATAAAATATTTAAGTGTTATTTTCCGATTGGATTTTTTACTATATTCCTTCCCGTTCTTTGAGATCCCTAACGTTATGCCTTACCTGGCTGCGCTCAAGAGGATAAAAATCTGAAGAGGTGAAATCATGAGAAGAAACATTGTTCATATAGGTGCTCACTCCCTTTCCTACGCCATTCGGGAGATTGTCGAGGTGGCCAATCGGATCCAGGCGCTCGGACAGCCGATCCTATGGGAGAACATAGGCGATCCGATTCAGAAGGGTGAACAGGTCGCCCCATGGATACGTGATATCGTTCACAATATCATTGAGCTCCCTTCCTCCTGGGGCTATTGCGCCACGGCCGGCATTCAGGAAACCCGGGCCTTTCTGGCCCAAGAGGTCAATCGTCGAGGCGGAGCTCGCATCACGGCCGACGATATTATTTTCTTCAATGGGATCGGCGACGCGGTCTCCAAGGTCTTTGGATTTCTCCGGAGGGAGGCAAGGGTACTGGGGCCGACTCCGGCCTACAGCACCCATTCCTCGGCCGAGTCGGCGCACAGCGGCTACGAGCACCTTACCTACGAACTCGATCCCTATAGCAACTGGATGCCGGACCTCGAGGACATCCGCCTCAAGGTGAAATACAACGACTCCATCGCCGCGATCCTCTTGATCCATCCGGACAATCCCACCGGCACGGTTTATCCGCGGGAGGTCCTGGAAGAAATCGTGGACATCGCCCGGGAGTACCGTCTCTTCCTGATCTGCGACGAGATTTACGCGCACATCGTCTACAACGGGCATAAGACCTTGCACCTCTCCGAGGTGGCCGAGGACGTCTGTGCCATTGTCATGCGGGGCATCTCCAAGGAGGTTCCCTGGCCGGGCGCACGGTGCGGATGGATCGAGGTGCTCAACCGGAAAAACGACAAGACCTTCGACACCTACGTGCGCTCCCTTCTCGCGGCCAAGATGCTTGAGGTTTGCTCCACGACCATCCCGCAGATGGCCATCCCCCGCATATTGGGGGACGAACGCTATCCCGCGCATCTACGCCGGCGGGCCGCCATCTTCGAAGCGCGCGCCCACGAGGCGGTCCAGGCGCTCTCCGGAATTCCGGGAGTGCGGGTCAATTGTCCGAGCGGCGCCTTCTACCTCACCGTGCTCTTTGAGGAAGGAACCCTGCGGGACGACCAATCCCTGCCGATCGCCAACCCGGACATCCGCAAGATGGTGGAGTCCTTAGTGCGGAACGGTCCCGGGGATCAGCGCTTTGTTTATTACCTCTTGGGGGCTACCGGCATCTGCGTGGTGCCGCTCTCCGGCTTCTGCTGCAAGCGGGATGGCTTCCGCATGACCCTCCTTGAATGCGACGACAACGTTAGGACCGCCACGCTCTCTGCGTTGGCCGGTGCGATCCGCCAATATCTGGGCGTCTGAAACCCGATCGAGGTTCTCCGTGTGCGGGCATACATGAGAAATCTCTGTCGGAGCTACGCCTGCGGCTATTCCACCAACTCTGTTGGTTGGGTGAATGGGACGGATTATGCCTTAAAAATGGAGCCCCCGTCGGGGGGGCGACGGGGACTCAGGAACGGGTACGGGTCATCATCGAGGGGAGGGGGGAAAGGCGTCTTGGGGTGTCCCCTCAGAAGAGATCCGTTCCGCTGTTACCGATGCGCGTTCTTACCTGCACATCTGGCACACAAACATCCTACATGATAGATGAGTTAAAGTCAATGGCCACTATGATAATTTCCCACAAAATATTTCAAAAAATCTTGCGGATCAAGGGGTATGCAATGCATTTCCCCGTGTTATCCGGATATTTACGTCCGAAATCCTCAGGAAGTCAGGCATTAAGTATTATGTAATAACTTGAAAAAGCGATGAGTTATGTATATTTTCACTTTGTCTTTGGTGCATCCGAGCAGGATACAATGGTCGTGTGAAAACGAGGTGTTCCCGCAAGGAATTTGACAATACATCGATTCTTGTTGAACTTTTTTTTGTCAAATAAGCAACCGCCTTAAGAATGCGCCTCTTTGTCTTGAATTGCCTATATCTCTGTTGTGCATGTCAGATCGACGTGCTTGTTGCAACCCATTCGTCGATCGCTCTTCGACCGCGATGAGGTTTGATCTGTTGCGGCCATGAATAAGCGCCATGACGAAAAGGCAGTCTCTTCTAATTCCCCCTTCCCCATTCTGTCAGGGCGTTTTAACCTCTTGATGCAACTAAAGATGGGCGAGCCATGGAATTTCTTGAGAGAAGCGGCGGCTAGAAATTATCTTGCTATTTTGCATGGCCTTCCATACGGTTGTTTCCATTCTCCACTGGGGCGCTTTCCACGTCCTTTGTCGAGGGAGGGTAAGCGATGAATCTTATAGAAGTTTTGAGAACGGAATGCATTGTCCCGGGCTCCGTCGCGAAAGACAAGGCCGCCCTTCTTCATGAGATTGCGCGGATCTCCAGACGATGCCCTTCCTTGGCCAAGGTGGCGGAAGCGGCCATCCTAACCGCCCTGGGGAACCGGGAGTCCCTGGGATCGACGGGCTTCGGAGGGGGCATTGCCATTCCCCACTGCAGGATGCCGGAGGTCTCCGAATTCGTCATGGGGATTGTGACTTCGGCGGAGGGCGTGGATTTCGAGGCGCTGGATGACCGGAGGGTACGGCTGTTCGTCTTCATCATCGCACCGGAACAGGAGAGCGACAGGCACATCCGGCTTCTCTCCGCGGTCAGTCAAATTCTGCGGATGCCCGGGGTGGTGGACGAACTCTTGCGCGCCCCCACGGCCGAAGCCGTCCGGGAGAGTTTCCTACGGCACAGCCGCGTGGATGTGGAAACAAAAGGCCATGAAGATCAGAATCTTTTCCACGTTTTCGTGCAGAACGAGGATTATTTCAAGGAGATCCTGCAAGTCTTCGCCGCGATGGGCTCTTGCTCCACGCTGGTCCTGGACGCGGAAAAGACCGCCACCTACCTGGCCCGCGTTCCGCTCTTTGCCGGATTTTGGAGCGACTCGAGCCGCGGTTTCAACCGAATCATCATCGCCGTTGTGGACAAGAGGCTCACCAACGAAACCATCCGCCGAATCGAGGAGATCACCGGCTCCCTGGACAAGGCGAACGACACCCTCCTGGTCGTGCAGGAACTTTTCTACAGCAGCGGTCATCTCAATGCCTAACCGTCTCGATTGGATCTCTCTATGTGGGAACTGACCAACCCGCTTCCCGCGTTTTTCCTCATGGGAGTCCTCGCCCTCGCGGGGTATTACGTGGGCACGACCATGAAATACCTGCGCCTGCCCTCCATCATCGGCTACATGCTGGTAGGCGTCGCCGTGGGCCCTCATGGCCTGTTCCGTCTCATCCGCGAGACCCAGCTTGACGCCTGGGGTTTCCTGAGCGAGATGGCCCTGGGATTCGTGGCCTTCACGATCGGCGCGGAGCTTAGCCTCAAGGCCCTGCGCCAGCTGGGCAAGGGGATCGTGACGATCATCTTTGCCGAATCCTTTGGCGCGTTCTTTGCGGTCCTCCTGGGCATCTATCTCGTCACCCGGGACCCGGCGATGGCCCTCATCTTTGCCGCCATGGCGCCAGCCAGCGCCCCGGCGGGCACGGTCGCGGTGATCCAGGAATACCGCGCCAAGGGAACGCTCACCACTTCGCTCTACGCGGTGGTCGGCTTTGACGACGGGCTGGCCATCCTGATCTTCGGTTTCGCCGCCGCCCTGGCCAAGGCCATCCTCAGCCACCGGACCGGCGGAGCCGCCTTGTCGGGCGCCGCCGTCTGGATCGGCCCTTCCCTGGAGATCCTCTTAAGCCTCACGGTCGGCACCGCCCTGGGATTTTTGTTCTCCTTTCTCGTCCGGAAGCTCAAGAATCCGAAGGACGCCTTCATCCTCGTCGTGGCGGTCATCTTCTTGGGGATCGGTCTTTCGGGGCTTTGGCATCTCTCCTTGATTCTCACGGACCTCGTGGTCGGATTCGTCTTTGCCAATGTGCGCAAGGAAGCCCTGGTCCGGGAGGTCGGCCAGCAATTGATCGGGGTGATGCCGCTCTTGTTTCTCCTTTTCTTCGCCCTGGCGGGGGCGCAGCTCAACCCGGTGCTGCTGCCGGCCCTGGGATTGACCGGCCTTGTCTACATCCTCGGCCGCACGACAGGCCTCATGGGAGGGGCGTACCTGGGAGCGCTCCTCAGCGGCGCGGAAGACAAGATTCGCAGATACCTAGGCCTCGGCATCCTTTCCCAGGCCGGTGTGGCCATCGGGCTCGCGCTCATCGTAAAAAGCGAATTCGCCGCCCTGGGGCCGGAAGCCACCCGGCTGGGCAGCGCCATCATCACCTCGGTCACCGCAACCTGCGTCTTTTTCGAAATCATCGGCCCGATTACAACGAAAATCGCCTTATCCAAGGCCGGAGAAATCCCCGAAGAGGTTTCTTCCACCCCCTGAACCAACCTTCTCCCAATCGATTATCGAGAAGGCCGCGTTAGGGGGAGGCGGAATCCTGAAACGACCGCGGCCCAGGTTTCTTCCCACACATTGAGAAAGCACGCCCGCCGATGCGCATCTTATAGGACGCGTCAAGCGGACGTAAAAAACGCAGGACAGCCTTCCCGCATTTCCCCGTTGCAAACGAAGAATCGGACCCATGAATCGGTCTTTTTGTTCGCCCTAAAGATTTTTTTACCTTGACGCGTATTTTGCATTTCCCTAATCTTATAGTCTAGAAATCCCATGTTATCGAGAGAGAGGGGAACGGTGATCTTGGATACAGGTGAGACGAAAGTGGAGGGGGATGTTTGGCACCCCTTGCGTCTCCAATAGAAATTTGTCGTTGCTCGTTTGAATAGGGAGGATAGGCATGGTAGAAGCTGAAAAGAACATGGGTGCTGGCGGTGCAACGGACAAGGAAGCCGATGTCGCGGCGCTGTATGCGCGGTTGCGCTCGGAAAATCAAGGACTCCGGAGGCTGAAGCTCCTTGTGCCGGTCGTCCTTATCGTCATCCTTGCCGTGTATGGGACCCGGTTTTACAAGATCGGCAGTAGCTTCGAGAAAGCCAAGTTCGTCGAAACGCTCCAGCGAGAAGCCCAGTCAAAGATCCCGGCCATCCAAAAGGCTCTTTCGGAAGCCGTCGCGGAAAATTCCGAGGCGATCATCGCTGCTGGGCGCGACCAGGCGGAGAAGCGCTGGCCCGAAATCCGAGCCGCCGCACAAAAAGAAATCGATAAGGTCAAAGCGGATTTCCCCAATTACGCCAGCCGCACCTTGTCCGGGGTGCTGGAACAGAAGTTCGGACATGACATGAACGACTTGCTGAGCAACCTGCCGGAATACAGCGGCTACCTCCAAGACGACGCCATCAAGCTTTTGATGAAAAACACCAACAGCCAGCTGGCGGAAGAGATCGCTAAGAATATTCTGTTGCGCATCCACGAACACTTGATCAGCTGCGAGGCTTCCGTCTATAACATCGTGTATACGCTGGAAGAGGACTGGGTCCGCCAAGAGATCGACAACTACAAAAACGACAAGGAGTTGGAGCAAAATCTGATCCTCAAGTTCATCGAGGTGATCGATAAGACCGTTAAAGAGCATGGGATATGAAGCAAGTCTCTGCCACGGGAATACGAGAGAATCGTCCATCCGGATCAGAAAAGGAGAGGGATAACCATGGTAGGACAACCAAAAAACGATCTCAACAATCTGGCTGAGGTCCTTCGGGCGGACATTGCGAGCGCGGAGGCCGGGAAGCGAACCACGATCATCGTGCTGATCATCCTGGCGATCGCGATGATGGTTTACCTTTCGTACCTGGAAGGGAAAATCAAGAGCTATAGCGCGGAAGAGTTGGCCCGCATGACCGTGAATGAGGCGACGGAGCGGCTCGGCCTCAACGACATGAATAAGCTCAAAACCGAATTCGTCTTGGCGTTGAAAGACGAGGCTCCCGCGGCGGTGGATTTCGCCGCGGACAAGCTCATCGCCCGCATGCCGCAGGTCTCCGATACGATTGAGAAGAACCTGGAAAAATATATGCTCTTGGGGCTCGACAAGATCGAGTCGCAGGTCATGAGCCAGCTCATCGGGCTCAAGGATGAGGCCATCACCCAGGCCATGGCCGGACTGGAAGAGGCGAAGAAGGGGCCGGCCCTCGTGGACGTGGTGGCCAAACGGCTAAACGATATCTATTTCTCAGAGACCGATTATCTCCTGCAGAAGGTCGACGATCGCCTTGTCTATGTCGCCCAGAGCTTCAAAGAGTTCGTCGGATCCCATCCGGCGTCCCTTACCCCGGATGAATTGGACAAGCGCGAGCTCTTGTTGCGCTTCATCGCTGTCATGGAGAAGTCGGGGCAGTCCGGCCCGGAAAAGCTGCTGGGCGTTCTCGGCAACAGCCTGACGAAAATGCTTGATCTCGAGTCGCTGAAAAATCTTCCGGCCATTACGCCGGAGGAATGAGCATCCGCAAGAAGGCGTCTTCCCACGGGAAAACAGCAGCCACAAGCCGCACGGCCCCCACGAGCCGTGCGGCTTGTTTTCGCCAAATAGAATCGCCGGGCTTTCCGCAAGCATCTGTTCCAGGCGGGGAGGGGATTCCAAGGCCTTGACGGAACGCGCCGCGGGTGCTATAAAAATCCATTGGAAGGATGGGCGGGCGTAGCTCAATGGCAGAGCGCAAGCCTTCCAAGCTTGTTACGAGGGTTCGATTCCCTTCGCCCGCTCCAAAAAAAAGAACCGCTCCTCTCTCGGGAGCGGTTTTCTTATTCGTGCAAGCCCCGAGGAGGGACCTTCCCGTTCCGGAGCTTTAGAAGATGAAATTGTGGGGGATGACCGCGTTCTTGACGACCACGATGATGCCGTCGCGGACCACGAAGCGTTCCTCCGGGTCCCGGTACTCCGTGAGACGGTCGACATTCACCAGCCGCACATTCTTCCCGATGCAGGCGTTCTTGTCGATGATGGCGCGCCGGATGACCGCGCCCTCCCCGATCCCCAGGCGTGGGGCCGAGCTCTGGGCCATTTCCGCGGATTCATAGAAATCCGCTCCGAGCATCACCACCTCTTCCAGGCTCACGCCGGAAAACACGCGGCTGCGGACCCCGAGCAGGGAGCGCTTGATGATCGCGCTGTCGACAATGCTCCCCTCGCTGAGGGTGCAGTCCTCGATTTGCCCCCCTCGAATCTTGGCGGGCGGAAGAAATCGGGTGTTGGTATAGATGGGCCGCTGGGGATCGAAGAGGTTGAACGCCGGCAGGGCGGTGCACAGGTCGAGGTTCGCGTTAAAAAACGCCTTCACCGTCCCGATGTCGGCCCAATAACCGTGGAAAACATAGGCCTGGGTGTGACGCCGCTGCATGTTCTTGGGGATGATCTCCTTCCCGAAGTCCACGGAATCCTTGTCCTCCGCGAGTATCTGGGCAAGGGACTTCCACGAGAAGAAATAAATCCCCATCGAGCCGAGGTACGGCCGCCTCTTCGCTTCCTCGGCCGTCAATCCGAACGCGGTGGTGTCGACGGCGAGACCCGGGAGCATTCGGGGGGCGGGTTTTTCCACGAACTCGAGGATGCGTCCTTTCGCGTCGGTCTTGAGGATCCCGAGCTCCGGCGACTGCTCGGCGGTCACGGCCTGCACGGCCACGGAGATCTCCGCGTTGTGGGCGATGTGGTTCTCCAAAAATTGCGAATAATCCATGGAATACAGGTGATCCCCGGAGAGGACGAGAATGTAGTCGGCTGGCTCGTCGGCCAGGTGCTGGTAGGACTGCCGCACCGCGTCGGCCGTGCCCTGGAACCATTCGCCGGAGCTTTCGGTCTGTTCGGCCGCCAGGATGTCCACGAAACCGCGGGTAAAGAGATCGAACCGGTACGCGCGCGAAACATGCTGGTTGAGCGAGGCGGAGTTGAACTGCGTGAGCACGTAGATGTGGCGGATGCCGGAGTTGATGCAGTTGCTGATGGCGATGTCAATCAAACGGTATTTTCCCGCCAGGGGGACCGCGGGTTTGCTGCGATCCTTGGTCAGGGGATACAATCGCGTCCCCCGGCCGCCCCCCATAATCACGGCTGTCACGGATGGCATCTTCAAGGCTCCCGTTGGAACTCGGCCGCCCCCCCTATGCGAGAGCTGCGGATGGATGCAAGGACGACTCTACCACGAAGCAGGATAAAAATCAATCTCTCCGCTTCAATGATTTTCGAAAATGATCGGAAACCGGTCGTTTGGCAAGAGGTTACGAGGACTTTAGACAAAATAGCGCCGGAGCTCTTCCAATTCCTCGTCGAGCTGGCTCTCCCGGCTAACCGACTGGCGCACCTCGGAGCGCAGGAGTTTTTGGAAGATGTTGCGGCCCCGGTGGAGATAATTGGTGACATCCGTCTCCGAAAGGCTCAGGGACGCCCCCAGCTCGCGGTAGCTTTTCGGGCTCATGTCCGTGGCCGACTCGATGAAGGCGATAAAGACGCGGCAATACTCCCGCGCCTTGCCGTGGGTGCAGGTTTCCTGCATCCGCCGGACCGTCTGCTCGATGAGATTCCGCGCCCAGGAGCGGTTGAAGACGTCCTCGGGGGTCTCCGCGTCGCTCAGCTCCGAGCGATCGAGCTCCCGCTCGGCGTCGGGGGAGGTAATCGACAGGGGTACGGTCGGCACCCGGCGGTGCGCCTTTTTGTACTCCTTGGAGAGAAAGCGCGTGAGCGTCGTCAGGATAAAGGTGCGGAAGCGGCCGCGCGCGGGATCGACGCTGTGCAAAAAGTCCTTCTCGAGAAACGCCGTGAAATAGTCCTGCGTGAGATCCAGCGCGCGCTCGTGGAGAACGCCGCGGCGGCGGATGTAATAATAGATCGGCTTCCAATACCGCTTGCAGAGGTGCTGGAGGCATTCCTCGTAGTCCCGGGAGCCGTGGTCCTGCGCGGTGGCGATGATGGACCAGGCCGTGGTGCGGAACTGGCTCGGCGCGCTCTCTTCGTCCCAGCGATGCTTCATCCGCCGTCATCCCCCGGGGCAGAAGGCTCCTCGCGATCCGCCAGGCGCTCGAGCCACTCCCGCGCCAGGACGTATTCGTTGGATAGATGCGTATCCGCCTCGTCGATGCAACGCTCAAAACTCCGCACCGCCGCGGTCCGGTCGTGCCGGACGAGATGGCAATAGAGGCCGACATAGAAGAGCGTACGGCTTCGCGCCTCGGGCGTTTGGACCGACTCGAGGGCCCGCTCGGGAGGAAGGGCTCCGCACCACAAGCTCGCCACCGCGTGGAACCAGGGCTTCTCCGGCGCGGCCTGGGCCAGGATCAAAAGATCCGCGGGGCTGTGCTCCCGCCCCATCTGGAGAAGGGCGATATGCCGGAGGATCGCGGCAGGGAAATGGTTGGAGGCCGCGCCCAGGGATCGCTCCAAATCCCGCACCGCGGCGGCATCCTCCCCCAGGGCATACGAGGCCAGCCCGCGCAGGTAGAAGAGCGACCCTTGCGCGGGCGGGGGGGCGTAATCGAGCGCCCGGCCGAGCAGGGTGAAGGCGTCCCGGTATTTCCGCTGATGGAAGGCGCACTCGCCCATCCGCTGGAGGACCCGATAATCGCCCGGCTCGAGCTCCAGCGCCGTGCGGTAATTCTCCCCGGCCTTGGTCCAGTCGCGGAGGGATTCGTACACGGCCCCGCGGTTCATGTAGGTCCAGTAGTAATCCGGCTTGGCCCGGGCGGCGCGGTGGAAGTCCTCGAGCGCCCGCTGCGGGTCGTTTTTCACGGCGTAATAGATCCACCCCCGGTTGTTGAGGGCCCAGACGTAATCGGGATTGATCGCCAGGGCCGCGGCGTAGTCGGAGAGGGCGCCCTCGATGTCCCCCGTGCTCTGGCGGAGGTCCCCGCGGTTGGCGTAGCTCGAAGCGGTCTCCGAGGGGGTGGCGAGATACCGGTCGTAGGCGGCCAGGGCCTTCTGGGGGTCGTACAGCTCCTCGCCCTTTTTGCCGTAGATGATGCCGCGGAGGTAATAGACGTCGATGAGCGAGGGATTCCGCTCTTCGATGCGGTCGCAGAGGTCCAGGGCTTCCGCGTAGCGTTTCGCGAGGATGTGGAGGCGCGCCAGGCCCAGGTTGGAATACTCGTTGTCCCGGTCGATGGCCTGCATGGCGGCGAACTCCGCCTCGGCCGCGGCCGTGTCCTTGAGCACATCCATCTGAATGGTGCCGGCGTAGTAATGCGCCATGATGCGGGAGGGGTAGAGGGCGAGCACCTGTCGAAAATCGGCCAGGGCCGCGTTCGTGGCCCCCAGCCGCATGTTGACTCGTCCGCGCTCGAAAAAAGCATCGGGGAACGCCGGGTCCTGGCTGATTGCCTGCGAGAGGAACTCTCGCGCGGCCTCCAGGTTGGGGGGATTCTTGGCCATGAGCTCCCGCCCCTTTTCGAACGGGATCGAGGCCAGTGTGCGGAGTCGGCCGGCGCGCTCCCTCTCCCGGTTGGCCTCCCGACGCTCGATCTCCAGGCGGTCCTTTTGCCTGTTGAGATAGACGACGGCGCCGGTGAGGATCAGCGTGAGGATCAGGGCGCCGACGAGGAGGCTCATGGTCGAGTGGCGCCGGAAGAGCTTCCAAAGGCGGCGCGCGATCCCCGCCCGGTAGGCCGTGACCGGCACGCCGTCGAGGAACCGCTGGAGATCCGCCGCGAGCTGGTGCACGTGCGGATACCGGTCCTCCGGCTGCCGGGCGATGGCCTTCAGGACGATCGCATCGAGCTCCGGAGCGATGGTACGGTCCCGCGCCCGGGGCGGGATGCAGGGGAGCGTGTCGAATTGCTCCCGGTACTCGTTGAAGGAGAGGCGCGAGACGTCGTAGGGGTGCGCGCCCGTGAGCATTCGGTAGAGGAGTATCCCCAGGGAATAGATGTCCGCCCGCTCGTCGGGCGTCTCCCGTCGGAGGCGCTCGGGCGCGATGTAGATGGGCGTGCCGCCCGTGACGCGGGGGGCCTCGTCCTTCCGCGCGGCGAAGCCCCAGTCGAGGAGGAAGACCTCGCCGTAGGGGCCGAGCTTGACGTTGCCCGGCTTGATGTCCAGGTGCAAAACCCCGCGCGAATGGGCGTATTCGATGGCGTGGCAGACCTGTTCAAAGATGGAGAGGAGCCTCAGGCGCGAATATTCCTGGGGCTTCGCCCCTTCCTCGGCGGGCTTGTCGAGCGATTGCGAATCTTCCCTTCGTTCCGGGGAGTTGGAGGAGCGATGGCCGTGGCGGAGGATCTCCTCGAGGGAGATGCCCTCCACCTTGCGCATGACAAAGAACGGGGTGCCGGTCTCGTCCGCGCCGAGGTCGTAGGTGGGAGGGATGTTGGGATGCTCGAGAACCCCCGAGATCTTGGCTTCGTGCGCCAGGTACTCCTCGTGGGCGGGGGTGGTGTGGCGTTTCAGGGTCTTGAGCGCCACATTCCGCTCGAGGAGGCGGTCGTGGACCTCGAGGACGATGCCCTGTCCGCCTTCGCCGAGCACCCCCCCGGCATTCGTACCGTTCGCCGAAGTCCCGGTCGGAGGGATCCGAATCCTCCATCGCGCGGGTGAGGAGTTCGGACACCACTCCCGGCGTAAGGAGATCGACCGCGCTTTCCGAGACCGTCTCGGAGATCGTGGCGCGCCGCTGCCGCCGGGGGTGATGGGGATCGGCCGGCATATCCATGCCCCGCTTCAACACAGGAACGGTGAAAGGAACCTGTCTCCCTGGCGCTCTTGGCTCTATTGTATCAACTGTCGCCGGATGGTTCAACAGTCTTGTTCGGAATGGCGGGGGAGGGGAGGCGCCGGTCCGTGGGGGCTTCAGGGCATGAATATCTTTCGGAGTAGCAAGAAAGCCTCGCGCGCGTGACGGGCAAGAAAGGCGACGAGATCGCGGAACCGGAGATTCCAAAGGTAAAACCGGACATAGGCCCAGGCCTGCAGCAGCTCGAGCCGACGCCGGCTGAGACCTTGAAGCGCCAGCGCGTTCCCGAGGTACTTGTCATAGTCCTCCCACCGGTCGCTCAAGAGCCGGTAGCCCCCTTCGCCCCGCAGG
The DNA here is from genome assembly GCA_043802275.1 of Planctomycetota bacterium. Lineage (GTDB taxonomy): Bacteria > Planctomycetota > SZUA-567 > SZUA-567 > JAFGNG01 > JAZDLH01. Next base: position 1,950 of record JAZDLH010000153.1, on the reverse strand, counting down.
GCCATCTCCCGGACCCGGGTGCCGGGATAGGGGACCATGATGCCGACCGAGAGGCTCGTGGGGTTGAGGCGCGTGGCCAGGCGCACGGTCCGTAGGGCGGTCTCCCGGGTCTCGTTCGGATGCCCGAGGATAAAGAGGGCCGCGGTCTCGAGCCCCGCCTTCCGCGCCAGGCGAAAGGCCTCTTCGACCTGGGGGAGGGTGATGCCCTTCCCGATGGCCTGGAGGATTGCCGGGTCTCCGGATTCCACGCCGATGGCCACGCGCGCGCAGCCCGCCCCCTTCAGGGCGCGAAGGAGCTCCTCGTCCACGAGGTTCGCCCGGAGGTTGGCCGTCCAGACGAGGCGCTCGTGAAAGCCGCGCTCCACGAGGCCTTGGCAGATTGTTAGGGCGTGGTCGCGCCGGAGGCCGAAGGTCTCGTCCTCGAAGTCGAAGGCGCGGATGCCGAATTCCTGCACGAGCCGGTCGATCTCGGCCAGGATGTTCGCGGGGCTGCGGAGGCGGGGCTTCCTCCCAAGGACGCGCATGCAAAAGGCGCAGTCGTAGGGGCAGCCGCGGGAGCCGAAGATCATGTAGCTCTTCCGCCGCTTGCGGAAGAGGTGCCAGGCCGGAAAGGGCAGGGAGTCGAGGTCCTCCAGGAACGGGCGGGGCGCGTTCCGGAGAACCTGGCCGTCCCTGCGGTACACGAGCCCGGGGATCGATTCGAGCGAAAGGCCCTGCGCCAGGGCCAGACACATCTCGTGGAGCGAGAGCTCGCCCTCGCCCGCCAGTCCGTAATCCAAGGCCGGGTAATGCCGCAGCGTGGCCTCCGGCTCCGCGGTCACGTGGCAGCCTCCGACCACGGTCGTCACCCGTGGAAGACGGGCCTTCACCTCCTGCGCCGCCCGGGCCGCCTGTCCGATCTCGTGCGTCTTGGCGGTGATGCCCAAAAGGTCGGGCTCGAAGTCCACGATGTCCCGGACCGCCTCGTCCAGGGGGATGTTTTCCATGCGGCCGTCGACGATCAATAGGTCGGTAAAGCCCGCCCGTTCGAGATACCCGGCGAGGTAGCCCAGGGCCAGGGAGGGGTAGGCATTGACGTCGTGCGACTGCCGGATTCGGAGAGGCGGCGGCTGAAGCAAGGCGATTTTCATGGAGTCGTTCCCCTGCCAGGATCGCTCGGCTCCGCGGGAGAGCGGTCCGGAAGACCGATTAAATGCGAACGCCCTCTTCCTGTCAACGGTCCGGGCCATCCATCCCCTTGTCTTGTTTCCGGTTAGGAAGGACGCAAGATTTGACTTCCGGCCGGGCATCGGGATAATGGGAGGGGATTTTCCATAAAAGGGAAACTCTATGGATTCGCCGCGAGTATCGGTCATCCTTGCCGTGCGCAACGGCATGCCCTTTTTGCCTCAGGCGGTGGAGAGCGTCTTGAACGGGCTTTGGAAGGATTTCGAGCTTCTGGTCGTGGACGACGCTTCCACGGACGAAACCGGCCGGTACCTGCATTCCCTAAAGGATCCGCGGGTGCGGGTTCTTCTGCAGGCGCAGAATCAGGGGTTGGCCCGCTCGCTCAACCATGCGCTGGATGCGGCGGCCGGGGAATACATCGCGCGGATCGACGCGGATGACGTGTGGTTCTCCGATCGCCTCATGCGCGGCATGGCCTACCTCGAGACTCATCCCGAGACGGTCTTGTTGGGCGGGTCGCACATCGAGTTTTTCGGGCTCCATTTGCCGACCGAGCCGCACCTCTTCTCCCTGCTCGCCGTGGAAAAGGCCCGGGAAGTTTCCTTTCAGGCCCTGCTTGAGCGGAATCGTTTCTGCCACAGCTCGGTCCTCTTCTCCCGGCAGGCGCTGGAGAAGGGATTCCGTTACCGCGAAGTCTTCCTGCACAGCCAGGACTACGACCTCTGGCTGCGCATCGCCCTGGAGGGCGGGGTCGGGAAGCTGGAAACCCCCGTCTGTTTTTAC
>JAZDLH010000152.1:0-9682 GCA_043802275.1 Planctomycetota bacterium | reverse complement strand
AAAATGTTCGTGGTGTTGATCCCGGACGAGTACCAGGTGAATGACTTGCTCTACGAGAGGTTGATGGCGGAGAAACTGATCGAAGAAACAGGACGATACGACCGAAATCGCCCCCAACGTGAGATCCAAGAGTTCTGCTCCAAGCAGGGCCTATCCGTTCTTGATCTTCTTCCCGTTTTGCGCGATGCCGAAAGAAAGGCCAACACCTATCACATTCAGGACACGCATTGGAATATGCATGGTCACGATGTGGCCGCGCGGGCAATTGCCGACGCGCTGTCTCAGTGTCTCGAAAAAGAAAAACCGAAACAATCTTCCGAGGAAATAAGTCTTTGGGGTGGCTCCAATGTCGTGTCATCTGGCATGCAGGTTTCAAATTCCACGGGAGAAGTTCCGTGAAGACAATGGATCTTGCCCGTCTCGGCATTCCTCGTGGAGAGGCCATGAAGGCGGCCTTGAGCGCGGTCGCCGAGGCTTCTGCAGCAGGCATTAAAGGCAAAACCCTTGAAGCTATGGTGGAGTCGGTTGTGGAAAACCCCTCTGCTTATGCACAAGACCAGTATTTCAAAGAGGTTGCAGAGCTTTTGATACATTTCCCTCCCGTGGATGCAGAGGCAAGTAGCGAGGAGGAGCGGTCGAGTCCCATATCTTACCGGCGCTGGGGCAAAGACATAGAGCCGGAGGCTATTCTTCAGATGGAGAACGCCTGCCGGCTTCCGGTGACCGTGGCCGGTGCGCTTATGCCTGACGCTCACATGGGTTATGGCTTGCCCATCGGCGGGGTCCTGGCCACGAAGGACGCCGTGATACCCTATGCCGTGGGCATGGACATCGCCTGCCGGATGAAGCTCTCGGTGCTCGATCTGCCTGTCTCGGCCCTGCAAAACGAGCAGGACCGGTTACGGGGCGCCTTGATGGAGGAGACCTCCTTTGGAGTCGGGGCGGCCTTCAAGCACAGGCGCCAGCACCCGGTGATGGACGAGGACTGGACGATCAGCCCCGTGCTTTTAAGAGAAAAGGACAAGGCCTGGCAGCAGCTCGGCACCTCGGGAAGCGGCAATCACTTCGTCGAGTTCGGTGTCCTGACGCTCAAGGAAGACAACTTGGGGCTGAGAAAAGGCGAGTATCTGGCGCTTCTTAGCCACAGCGGAAGCCGGGGAACCGGCGCCGAAGTCGCCCGGCACTACAGCAGGCTCGCGGCCGGCCGGCATCCCGGCCTCTCCAGGGAGATGAAGGCCCTGGCCTGGCTCGACCTAAAGAGCCAGGAAGGCCGGGAGTATTGGGCTGCCATGGAGCTTATGGGGCGCTACGCCGCCGCGAACCATGCGCTTATCCACCGCGCCATTGCCGGGCATTTGGGCGTGGCGGTACTCTTGGGAGTAGAAAACCATCATAACTTCGCCTGGAAGGAGTACTTGCCGAAGAAGGGGAACGCTCCGGCCGAGGAGGCGATCATCCACCGGAAGGGCGCAACGCCTGCCCACGAGGGCGACCTCGGGGTGATTCCCGGCTCCATGGCCACTCCCGGCTTCGTTGTGCGGGGCAGGGGCAATGCCCAGTCGCTCCACTCCGCGGCGCACGGCGCCGGCCGCCGGATGAGCCGGAAAGCGGCCCTCAAGCGCTATACCTGGCAGGAGGCACGCGCCTTCCTCACTGAGCGGGGCGTCTCGCTCATCAGCGCCGGCTTGGACGAAGTGCCCATGGCGTACAAAGACATTGAAGAGGTGATGATCGCGCAGGCCGATCTCGTGGAGATCATCGCCCGGTTCGATCCCAAGCTCGTCCTGATGGCTCGGTCTTGATTTTTTATTGCCTATTACGCAACCTTCTCCATCGCAATAAATAACACTCGCCTGTTGCATGGAAAATCCATACACCCCAAACGCAAAGAAAATCGCACTGCTTAGACTTAAAGTTTAAGGGGAGATCAATCCTCGGGAAGGGTTCGTTTCCGATCGATTTTGATCCGGGAGCGCTTTTGCTTTCGCTTGAGGCGCCCTTCACGAGCCGAAGGGCCGGGCCGAGTCTTTTTGCGCGCCTTGCGCGGCTGCAGGGCGGCCGCCACGAGGTGTCGAAACCGCGCAAGGGCGGCCTGTCTATTCTCCGATTGCGAGCGAGACCCCCGGGCCGTTACGCGCAACACACCGTCCTTTCCGATCCGGTTGGCCAGGACCTTGGACAGCACGCGTTTCTCTTCTTCCGAGAGGGCTTCGCTCCCTGCGAGGGAAAAGCAAAGCGTCGCCCGGGTCGAGCGCTTGTTGACGTTTTGGCCGCCGGGGCCGGGAGCGCGCGCAAACTCAAAACGGAACTCCCCGGCGGGTATGGCCATCGCCACCGCACGGGGGGAAGCCTTCTCGTTTCCTGGGAGCGACATGCGACAATCCTTAGAAACGAAAGAAAGAACGCGATCCACAAACCTAACGAGGTGCGGGTCACTTATGTATGGTATAATATCCGGTAAGACTTTCAACGGGCAAAATGCAAGGACTTGAAGGATCGGGCGATAATTCGGTTGACACCCCATCCGCCTTGCGGTAGGGTCTTGTGCAAGCAAACCGCCAGAAAAGCCATCATTCCCTGACGGGTGGAATGGGAACGAGGGGCAGGCATGAGGCGGCCGATTCTCATGACCACCGAAACGAATCCGCCGCTATCCTACACGACCTTGGCCAAGATCCTTATCGTTCTTGGCGTCGTATCCCTGTTAAGCCTGTTTAATTTCCTGTTTTTCCACACCGTCGCCGAAATCTTCACACTCGTTATCGCCTGCGGCATTTTCATCATCGCGTGGAATTGCCGCGGCTTCATGGCCAATCAATACCTTATGTTCCTGGGCATCGCTTTTCTTTTCATGTCGGTCATTGATTTGTTTCACACCCTCTCCTACCCGGGCATGGGAGTCTTCCGGGAGGACAACGGAAACTTGACGACACAGTTCTGGATGGGGGGCCGATACCTCGAAAGCATTGCCTTTCTTCTCGCGCCCCTCGCGATCCGGAGGGCCTTCCGGACCGAGACGCTTCTCCTGGGATACGCCGTTGCAACGGGGGCGATCCTCGGTCTTATGGGATTCGGAGCGTTCCCCTCGTGCGTGGACCCGGACGGGGGCCTGACCCGGTTCAAGGTGTGGAACGAATACGCCATCATCGGGATCCTGGCCGTGTCGCTTGGATTATTGTATCGCGTGCGCGGCCGGTTCCCGCGCGACACCTTCATGCTCATGAGCCTGGCGATTTTGCTCACCATGGCGTCGGAGTCGGCCTTCACGGTATCCGCGGAGGTGTACGGATACTCCATCCTGATCGGCCACCTCTTCCGGATAGGTTCGTTCTGCGTCATTTACAAGGCCATCATCGAGACGGGATTGCGGCAGCCGTACGGCCTCTTGTTCCGGGACCTCAAGGCCAGCGAGGAAAACCTTCGCACGGCGAACGAGCGTCTTCGCCAAGGGACAAGGGAATTGGAAGAGGCGAACCGGGAACTCGACGCGTTTTCCCAGGGCGTCGCGCACGACCTCAAGCGTCCCCTCACGACCATTCAAGGATTCGCCGATTTGCTGGCGGCGGGCGGCGTGGAGATATCGCAGGCGGAACAACGGGAGTATGCCGCGCGGATCGGACTTTCCACGCGGCGCATGGACCGCCTGATCGAAGACCTGCTGGACCTGGCGCACATCCGGCGGGGCGAGCTCAACATCGAACGAGTGGCTTTAAGCCGGGAGGCCGAGGAAATCGCCCGGAAGCTTACGGAATCCGAGCCCCGGCGCCGGGCGGAATTCCGCATTCAGCCGGATCTCTCGACCTGGGGGGATCGGCGCCTCTTGCGCGTGGTGCTGGAAAACCTTTTCGCCAACGCATGGAAGTTCGCCCGCAAGGCGCCCCAGACCCTCATCGAATTCGGCACGGACAACCGCATGGGCGAGCCCATCTACTTTGTTCGAGACAACGGCGCGGGATTCAACATGGCGAAGGCGGACCGGCTCTTCCGGCCTTTCGAACGACTCCACCCGCCAAGCGAATTCGAGGGGGCCGGCGTGGGACTGGCAACCATCCGGCGCATCCTGGAGCGCCATGGCGGCAAGATCTGGGCCGAGGCGGCGGTCGGGCTCGGCGCCACCTTCTTCTTCACGGTGCGCGCCAAAAACCCCTGAGAAGAAGGCGTCTGGGCCCCAACCCCTTTAAGATGCGAGGCGTTGCGCAACCGGGCCTTTTCGAGGCGTGCAACGAGGCGTTGGCGCCTATTCCATGTCGGCCAGCCGGCGCTTGGCCTCGCGGGCCTTGAGCTTCCGGACATCGAGCAGCGCCTGCTTGGTCTTGTTGCGGAGCTTCAAGGGGGCTTTCTTCTGCTCCCACTGCCAGACCGCATGGGTGCTTACGCCGAGAAGCTTGCCCAGCAGTGCCTGAGAGAGTTTCAGTTTATTCCGGAGGGCCAGTATCGATTTCGCGGTCATGCGCAACTGCGGAAGTTTCTCCGGCGCTGCGTGCTTGCCTACGGCCTTAGCTGCGCGGGCCTTTATCGAGAGGGGGCCTTTTTTCTTTTCAAGCCGCGCGAGCCGGCGCTGCAAAAGACCAGCGGAGCGCTTGAGAGCGAGCTGCTCCCTTCGCACCTCGACCACGGCCGACTTCGCTTCCTTTCGGGCCAGCCTGCGGATCTCCTCGCGCAACACTTTGGCGATATTCGGCATTGCAGTCTCCTTTTCTTTCCCTTCACGGGCGGTCGCGCGGATATCTTTCTTTCCCGCGCCGTTCCTCGCCTTTCCATTGACAAAAACATAATTAACATTACCTATTAACCTAATAATGCGCAACACGAAGTCAAGAAAAAAATATGTTCTTTTAATTTCCATGCCCAAGAAAACTAAAATACTCCGTGGGATTTTTCCCCAGATCCTACAGAACGACCAGGGGGAAAGGGAAGCGATTGCCTTGCGCCACGCCTCCCCGCCAGGACCGCGAAAGATCAATCGTCGCCGCGCGCAAGGCGCGTGAAACTACTCGGGACAGGGTCGTCGACAACGAGGAGGCAACGCTCCAGTGGTTTCCCAATCCCGGAGGCGAGGCGCTTCGCCTCCGGATCCGGGACGCACGGGATAGAGAGGGAGTCCTATGGAATGGAAGCTTTTCTTAAGCACCTTCGTACTGATTTTTCTCGCGGAGTTGGGCGACAAGACGCAGCTTGCCGCGATGGCGAGCGCCGCCGGCTCGCGAGCGCCCGGGACGATCTTCGCCGGCGCGTCCGCGGCGCTCGTTCTCTCCACCCTCCTGGCGGTCCTGCTCGGGAGCGCTTTTGAACGGGTGATTCCCCGGAACGTGATCCAGGCGATGGCCGGCGCTATTTTCATACTCTTCGGCATCTTCTTTCTGTCCCGGGCGTTGCTCGGGGAAGCCCGGGCCGCGCCCGCACCGGCCGGGGGAGGCGGATGGGTCGCGCAACTGGCCTTGCAGGCGGCCGTACATTTCGAGGAGCGGATCGCGGAAGACTATCTTCGGGGGGCACAAGCGGCCGAGGACGAGGCCCTGCGCAAAGTGCTCCACCTGCTACACGACGCGGAACGAGAACATATGCGTTATCTGCGGGAGGCTGCCGCCCTGCAGGAAGATCGGCTCTTATCAAATGCCGAGCGGGAGCTCCTTCCCCGCATCCAGGCCATGGGCCTGAACGGCCGGTCCCTCCTCCGGCAATGGGTCGCGCAGGAGCGGGAGACGGCCCGTTTTTACAAAACCCTGGCAAGCTCCGCCACCCTTCCCTCCCTCCAGGCTCTTTTTACACGGCTGGAAAAGGAAGAAAACCACCATGCAGCAACGCTGGAGAGGCTCTTGCCGCTCTGAAATAACTGCCGCTCAATCGACGCAAGTCCCTGCGTCAGCGCCTCCGGGCTCCTCCGATCCGGTTGAAATACAGCTCCCGAGGGACTGGCCCAGGTCTACGATTGCCGTTGAAAAAACAGTTGCCTTTTTTGTCTTCTTTCCTTAGCCTGTGAAGCCGGTCCTGTGCCTTTTCCCCGACGTAAGGCCCGGAAAGATCGGATGGGAAGGGATCCATGAGACGAGGAAAGCGTCCCTTTTTCTTCATCGCGGCATTGTTGCTCTCCCCGGTTCTGTTCGGTTGCGGACGGGAAAAGGCGACCACGCCATACAAGATTCAGATCCTGGGCCCGAGCGTCATGGCCGGCGCGTTGAGCAAGGATCTTGATCTTCCGCTGCGGTTCCTGGTCACGGGCCGGAAGGAGACCACCGCCCTGGGCGGCAGCTGGACCCCTCCGGCCACGAATGTCCGCGTCGCGTTCGAACTTTCGGAAGAACCTCCCGAAGGGCAGGCCCGCCTCGGGCAAACGGAGACCCGAACCGATGCGGGAGGCATGGCTTCCTTGCGGTTTTTCGTGGGCCTCCGGCCTGGGATATACAAAATACGCGCACGACTTCCCGATTGCCCATCGGTCGCTCCGGTCGTGGTAACGGTCCTCGGTGGGGTCGTTGTTTCCGGCGATCATCAGGACGGCTGGGTGGACACGGCGCTGGAGCATCCGCTTTCGGTCCGGATCGAGCGCGCGCCCGGCGTGCATGAGCAGGGCGCGGCGGTCCGCTTCGATCTCCGCTCCGCGACGAAAGGAACGCGTCTTTCACTCGCCGATGCCGTCACGGACGAGGATGGCATGGCCTCCGTCCTGGTGCAACTGGGCTCGGAGCAGGGATCGAACGAGATCGGGATCCAGTTTTTAACGAGCGCGCTCGGCGCCAAGGCGTCGTACCAGACCTTGATCGCCCGCTGCTTCGCCATCAACCGCTGGGGCTTGCTGGTCAGCCTCTTCGGGGGGCTCGCCATCTTTATCCTGGGGATGAAGCTGATGAGCCAGGGGCTGCAGCTCATCGCCGGCGACAAGCTGAAGGCGCTCTTGAATCTTCTCACGCGCAACCGTTTTGCGGCCGTGGGCGTGGGCCTCGGGGTCACCGGCCTCATTCAAAGCTCCTCCGCCTGCACGGTCATGTTGATCGGCTTCATCAATGCGGGCCTCATGCGCCTGGAGCAGGCCATTGCCGTGATCATGGGCTCCAACATCGGGACCACGGTCACGGCCCAGATGGTCTCCTTCAAGCTCGACGACATAGCGCTTCCGGCCGTGGCCGTGGGCGTGGCCATGACGCTCCTCGCGCGGCGGAGCCATACACGTTTCCTGGGGGAGGTGCTGATCGGATTCGGCCTCCTCTTCCTCGGCATGATGATGATGGGGAGCCCGCTCAAGGGCTTGAAGGATTCCCTGTGGGCCCGGACCTTTTTCGAGGGGCTTTCGTGCACGCCCTTGGCCGACGGAACCATCCCGCTCGGGGGGATGGTCAAGGCCATCCTGGCCGGCACGGCGCTGACCATGATCGTGCAGAGCTCGAGCGCCACGATCGGCCTGCTCCTGGTGATCGCGGCGGCCGGGCTGGTCGATGTCTACACGGCCTTTGCCGTTCTTCTCGGCTGCAACATCGGGACGACGGTCACCGCGGTGCTCGCCTCGATCGGTTCCTCTCTATCGGCCAAGCGCGCGGCCTGCGCGCACGTTCTTTTCAACGTTGCCGGGACGTTCATCATGATCTTTTTCTTCTACCTGCCGTATCCGAAAACTCACCGCCCCGTCTTCCTCGAGCTCGTCAATTTCATCACCCCGGGCAATGCCTTCGAGGGAGAAAACATCCAGCGGTTTCTCGCCAATGCGCATACCCTGTTCAATGTCGCCTGCGCCGCCGTCTTCATCTGGTTTGTCGCTTTCATTGCCAAGACTTGCCGAACCTTCCTCCCCGGGTCGGAACCCACGGAAGAGTCGGCGTTCCGGATGCTCGACCCGCGCCTTCTTTCGATCCCTTCGCTGGCCCTGCAGCAGGCCTGGTTCGAGCTCGGCCTCATGCTCGAGAAGAGCCGCAACGCCCACCGGGAGGGCTTCCGGGCCATCGTGGACGCCATGGACCCGGACTGGGAAAGGCTGGCGAGTTCCGTCCGCACCCAGGAGATCGAGACCGACGAGCTCCAGTCCGCGATCACCCAGTATCTTCGAACCATCTCGATGGAGAAGCTGACCGAGGAGCAAAGCAACCAGATCCCCCACCTTATCCATTCGGTCAACGACGCCGAGCGGATCGGGGATCACAGCGTGCACCTCATCCGGCTCGCGCGACGCGTCCGCAAGCGGAACCTGCCCTTTTCCGAGGTCGCGCTCGCCCACATGCGCGAGATGTTCCGCACGGTGGAAAGCCTGTTCGACACCGCCGCTTCGCTCCTCAACCGCCATGCGGCCGAGCCAGGTCCTGGGGTCGACCGTCCCGCCGAGGCTCGCCTGGCCGGGCAAATGCTGGAGAAGCAGGAGCACGATTACCGGAAGGCGCACGTCGCGCGGCAGGAGGCGGGAGGGATCGACATCCGCAGCGGCGTGGTCTTTCTCGACGTGCTCCTCAACTTGAACCGCGTAGGCGCCCATCTCGTCAACATCATCGAGGCCGCGTCCACCTCATCGAAAGGACCGCGATAGCCCTTTCGAAGAGGGCTTCCCCTTCGTCTTTTACCGGTCGGCGGTGTTGGGCGGATAAACCGGCAAAAACTCTTCCCCACAGGGAAGGGGTGACAAGAAGAAATCCAATCATTTTCTCTGATCAGAACTGCCGCTCGTACCTGGCCTTGTCTTCGGCTTGTGGAACATCGCGCCAGTAGGTCGTCTCGTCCCCGCGGCGCCTGAGGTGCAGCCGGTCTCGCCCCAGGAGCCGCATACAAAGGCCCATGGGGGTGATCATTCCGTAGAAAAACACGGCGATGAGAATTCGGCTTAGGATATTGCCAAATACAAAAGCGACACCCATCCAGGGCCAATAGACGAGGAGCGCGGCCCGGCTGCCGCTCCATCCCAAGACCCCCGCAAAAACTCCAAAAGCCCAGCATCCAATGGCGATGGAAAGGTTCGGCCGGATGGGCCGGGCCCAGGGCCAGAAGGCGAAGGCGAGGCCGATCAGGCCAAAGCCGAGGATCATGGCCCAGCCAAATGCCTTAAGCTCGCGCCTGCCGGGCTTCCAGTTGATCGTGACAAGGGCCATGGGCGCTCAACCTCCTGACACAGGAGTCCTTGCATCAGAACAAGGTGTATATGAAAGGAGCGACGGCGCTGCCGCCGAAGTAGACAAGCAACGTGAGCAAGAGGAGCACCAGGATGATCGGGATCATCCAGTAAGCCCCGGTCTCCCAGAGGAAGAGGAAAAATTCACGCAGAATCCCCGTGCGTCTCGCCATAGTGAAGAGTCTCCCTCCTGACAGCCTATATCCGTTTCGCTCTCCTCTCCGGAAGACCCGTCATCGGCCGCGGCTTCGCCCCGTCCGGGTCAGTCGAGCTTGAACCTCTTCTTGTATTCCTCCGCGCCGGGGAGGGGGGGCTGGTCCTCCTTGAGGCAGAGGCAGTCCTCCAGCACCAGGGCGTCCATGTCCGTGAACATGAAGCACCGGTACGCGTCCTCGGGCGTGCACACGATGGGTTCGCCCCGGATATTGAAGGAGGTGTTCACAATCACGCCGCAGCCGGTCTTCCGCTCGAAGGCCTTGATGAGGTTGTAATAGCGCGGCGCGACCTCGCGGCGGACGGTCTGCACGCGGGCGGAATAGTCCACGTGGGTGATGGCCGGGAGGTCGCTCCGGAGGAGGTTCAGCTTTTGGATGCCGAAGA
>JAZDLH010000151.1:0-12760 GCA_043802275.1 Planctomycetota bacterium | reverse complement strand
GACCGGTAGAGGCAGCAGGAATCCCGTGAAGAGCGATACGAGGGAGGTGGCGGTTCTGGCATTGGAAGTAAAGAGGTCGATCATGCCCGTGAGTATCGGGTATAATGGCGCAAAGGCGGCGTTCGGGAGGCCGTTGAGCGTGTATCCGTTGCCGGAGAAGAGGTTATGTCCGAGGATATAATAGGAGGTTTCACCGTCCAGGGCGTCTCGTCGGTAGAGCGCCCACGCCCGAACCCCGAAGGAAACCGCAAGCACAAGAAAAAGAATCGTCGCGTCCCGCACGCGGCGATTGTGAAAAAATCCCGCCTTTCCTCCTGGAGGATCCATCAGGCATCGCCTCCGCACAACATGCCAAACATTATTGCGACGGAGCGCCCTTGTCAAGCGAGGCTTGCGGCTCATGCCGTCAAAAACTCTCGAACGCGTGGTATGGGGCCTGCCTATCCTCGGGGGAGCCTGCTTTTACACCCTTGGAAACCTCCAGGGACGGCTTCCCCGGGCCGTCCTTGTGGGCCCGTGTAAAATCGAATAGGTGCCCCTTCGTTCCGACATCGAGGGCCGCCACGAGATAGGGCCCCGACTCCCTTAGGGGAGCAAGACCGCTTCTGGCACAAAAGCCTTGGCCCACGGGGTGTCGACCGCCAGTCGATAGATTCTCCCCCGGCTACGTATGGTCTCCCGATCGTTCTCCCCTATCACCAGGATCGCCTCGGGGGTCCATTCCTTCATGTCTCCATAGTCATGGTAGAAGAAATGATCGATATCCTCCCTTTCCCCCGGTTCCTGGTCAACCGGTATCTGTCGGATGTCCAATCTCCCGGCGCCTCCGTCTCGCAGCATCGCCCACAGTGGATATTCGTATTGAACGTTATAGAAGAGCAGGCCGATCCGTCGGAAGCGATGCGCCAGGACAAAATCGCACACCGCTTGATAGCCTTTTTCCCGGCCGAGGAAGCGGGGATAAAAATACAGCTCGGTTCGCTCCATATTGAAGAGGTTCCGGAACCCTTTGTTCGTGGCCCCGATGAGCGGGCGATAAATATTTTCGAACGCGGGGAGGAGAGAGAACACAAGAAGGAAACCGGCGCACCAATGGATTGCGGAGCGTCCTCTTGCCTCTTGCATGGCCAGGCCGGCGAGCGGAGAAAACGTCACGAATAGGGGGATTTGCTTCCGGGCATTGTAGATGTGGGCGTTCAGCAGGATGCCGAAGAGAACAAAGGCGACCAGGAGGCAGCCCAGCAGGGTGATTCGCTCCCTGCGGGCGGCTTGGTTTTTTTTCAACAAGATATACAGACTGAAGGGGAAAACGAGCAAAAAATGGAAGGGCCCGCCTGCCACCTGCTCACTCAATAATCCGTGAGGCGTTCTTGGCCAAACGAACGGACAGGGGACCACGCCGACCGGCGTGTCGAGCTCGATGCCGAGCCGGGTATGCGCCTCGCCCAGCTTCCGCCCGAGCCAGTCGGCCTGATTGGGGGGCACGACGATGTGCAGGGCCATGTTCTTCAGGAGGTTGGACAGGGTTCTTTTCACGCCGATCTCGGAATTGAACAGGATGGCCCGCGCCTGCGTGTTGCCTCTCAGGTAGCCGTTATAATAACCCTGCCTTGCAAAGTATCCCGCGTTCAGCGTCAGGATGGCGAGGACGATCGCCAGCCCGTGCAGGAAAACACGCGGCTTCCGGAACGAGAGGGAGCGCCATAAGAAAAAGAAACCGAAGGGAAAGGCGAAGATCCAGTTCGTTCCCTTGGCCATGGTGGCCAGCCCGATGCTCGCCCCCCAGAGCAGGGCGGAGTTCCCGTTGGGTTCCCGGGTGAATTGCATCCCGAACAGAACGACCGAGACCAATCCGAATGCGGCCACCAGATCGTTCTGCGCCCCGGAGGATTGCAACACGGCCATCGGGAGAGTCGCGGCAAAGACTACGGTCAGAATCTCTCCCCGAAAGGACGCGCCCAAATGCCGGACGATCCGGGAGGCGGCGAGGAGGCATCCGATATACGAAACCCACTGCACCAGGTTGGCGAAACGATCCCCTCCGGAAAGGATTTGAAGATGAAGAATTGCGTATTCGGCCAACGGCTGCATTTCGTTCTGCCGAAAAACATAACCGAAATACCCGCTGATAAATCGCAGACCGGCGTTCTGCTCCCAGTACTGGACGCGCGTCATGTGGTATTGGATGGCGTCGGCATTGTTGGGCGGCGCCAGCACGGCCGAGGCGAGGGTGGCCGACAAGAGAACAGCAAGAAGAACAAGAAGCGCTTGTTCCGCTCGGGGGAGCCGCCTCAGAAATTCCCAGGGGAAGGTGAGGGGGAGATGCTTCGATAGCAGCACGCGATAGAGCAGCACCGTGTCTACAAGAACCCAAAAGGAGAACACGGCCGGAAATGTAATGGCCTGGAACCAACTTAACGCCTCCGTGCTGAAAACGATCAGCACCCCCTGGACAAGAAGGACCTGCACACAGGCCGTGCGCCAGCAAAAGACCTCCTGCCGGGCCGCTCGTCGCGCCCGAAGCCGGAAAAAAAGCAGCGCGCTGCAAGCCGGGATAAGGAATGCGCTCACAAGGACTCCTTGCTCCGTCATTAGGATCTGTCCGGCGTTGGGTCCCAACGGTTCCCTGAGGCTCTATCGTGCCGGAAAAATAAATCGCCCGGCCTTTTCCCTGTCAGGCGATGCCCAGGGAGCCCCGCGCCAGGAATCCGCCCCGGCGCTAAAAGACCCGCCTGTCTCAGGGCGAACCAGCCTCTCTCCCCCCGAAAGCCATGACAGGCGGCGTGCCGTCTCCCAGGGCCTTGTCCTCCCCCGAGAAATCGAATAGGTACATCTTCGTTCCGACATCGAAGACCGCCACGAGATAGGGCGCCAACTCCCTTGGCTCGAACCCGGGCTGGAACTGCCAGTACTCGAGGAGCGCATAGTCGATGCCGCGGTTGCGGGCATAGCCAAGCATCCGATTCGGGCTTGCGAAGGGCGTCACCCGCCAGTCGAGCCCCGCCCAGGCGGCAATCCACGGCTTGTGGACCATGAGGGTGCGCCCGGGCGCGAGGGTCCCGCGCAGATCCTGCGCGAGTTTCCGCTCGCGGACCTGGTCGCCCGTTTCATAAAGAGCCCGCACGGGCCATCGGTTCGTCTCGTTATCCGCGACGCCCCGTCCGATCATGAAGACGAATACGGCCACGGCCGGCATCGCCGCGACAAGGGAAGACCATCGCCTGAGCCGGCGGGTCCGCCTGGCCGAAAGGCGTAGGAGGTGCCCGGCGATTCCCAGCCCCTTGGCCAGGGGCAGGGCCGCCAGCGGCAAGAGATACAGGACGTTCCGGGGCAGCACCCCCACGGATACGGCGATGAGGAGCATGGGCAACAGGCTGAAAAAAAAGAGGAGCCACCAGCGGCGGCGGACCGAGCTCCAGGGCGGCGCCAGGAGCCCGAGGAGGATAAAAAACCACGCATAGATGGGCAGGAGCGCTCCGGGCCCCTTGGCGAGATACTCCCACAGCTTTCCCAGCCAGCGCCAGTCGGGATCGGCGACCGCCGCCAGGCCGGTGAAGAGATCGCTTCCGTTCTCCCCCCTCTGCCCGACGTGCCAAGGCGAGACCCCCCAGATCGGCTCCTCCATCCAGGTGGTGGGGATGTTCAGCTTGTAGTTGATCTTCATGAATTCCTCGCTGTCGTCGGTCGCGACCCAGCTCCACAACGCGTCTCGGATATGGACCTTGCCCGACATCTTGACGCCGAGGGTCCATTCGCCCGTGACGCCGCGGAGATGGCACAGCCACGGCGAGATCACGAAGAGCATCGCCACGGCCACGAGACCGGACTGGAAGAGGGGCTTTCTTTTCCAGAGCCGCCGCGCAATCATCCGATCCAAGAGAAGCCACAGGAAGAGGAACGCGAAGAGCACCGGCCCCTCGGTGCGGACGAGCGACGCAAGCCCGAAGAAGACGCCCGCGAGGAGCGCCTTCCCCCACCCCCCTCGGCGCGCAAAGAGCCATAGAAACGTTATTCCGGACGCCACGAGCGTGAGGTAAAGCGGCTCCGTTGCGATGTAGAGCCTGCCCGCGTAGGCCGCGTTGTTGGCATAGAAGAAGAGCGCGGGCCAGGCCGCGGCCGCGAGCGCCGCAAAGAGCGCCGCGCCCCTGCCGTGGATGTCCCGGGCGAGGCAATAGACCGGCAAAGGCAGAAGAAAACCCGTGAGGAGCGACACGGCGGAGGTGGCGGCATAGATGCCGGACGCGGCAAGAGCGGCGATGCCCACGAGCAGCGGATACAACGGCGGGAAGGCGGCGTGCGGCAAGCCGTTCAGCGTGTATCCCTTACCGGAGAAGAAGTTGTGCCCGAGGATATACAAGTAGGTTTCATCATACTCCAGCACGCCGCGGTGGTGGAGAGCCCAGGCCCGCAGGACGAAGGAGATCGCAAGCGCGAGGATCATCCCCGCCGTGTCCTGCGCGGCAGGATTGTAGAAAATCCCCTTTCTTTCGTATCGGGAATGCGTCACCATTCTCCTCTCCCGGGAGCGGAGGCAAGCGATCGAGCTCTTTAGCCCCGCGCCTACAGCCACCCTTTCTCGGACCAATAGCGATATTCGTCCTTCCACTCGTCCTTTCGCGCCCGGATGATCGCGGCGAAGCGCTTTTCGCTCTCCTCGATGGCCGCGGCCTGGCGAGGGTAGATCTTCTTTTTCCGGATGTCGGAGACGAGCTTGCGGCCGAGGCGGACCGCCTCCGGGCCCTTCTCCTCCACGCTCCGCGCCGCGCTCGAGACGCCGCCCGTAAACTGGGCCCCGCAGACGAGGCAGTAGTGCTTGAGATATGCGAGCACCTTCCGGTCCACGCCGCTCCCGGAGCTCACAGCGGCCGCGACGTACTTGCCCAGCAACCGCCGGCAGTGGATGAAGTGGCTCGACCGGTCGAAGAGGGCCTTGAGCGAGGCCGCCACGTGGTCGATGTAATTCGGCGTGGCGAGGACGATGCCGTCCGCGGCGAGCATCTTCCGAAGGATCCCGGGTACGTCGTCCCGGATCGGGCAATCCATCGCCTTCTCGTGGCATCGTTCGAGCGAGCGGCAAAACCCGATGTCGCAGTCGGCGAGCTGGACAACCTCCGTCCGGACGTCTTCTCGTCCGGCGCATCCCTCCAAGACCCCCTGCGCCAGGCGGAAGGTGTTGCCCTTTTCCTTGTTGGGGCTTGCGGACAGGAGCAGGATATTCATCGTACGTTCCCTCCTTTGCCTATAGGACTACGTGTATGTACCACACCTTGGGGAGGCAAGACAAGGGTTGAAGACGCTTCGACCTTAAGGAATCCCTCGTCTCGGCACCGCCCCGCCTTTTGCCGTTTCGTTTTCCATGCCGCTCGCCTGCGCCACGGCTTGCGCCGAGGGGTTACGGCTCGGGCCGGGTGGCCTGGGCGATCGCCTGGGCCGCGGCATGGATGACGGCCTCCGCCGTGACGGTCGCGCCGGTCACCGCGTCCACGCCCCGGATGCCCTGCTCCCTCACGATTTCTCTTGGGACGACCGTGAGGGAATGGGAGGCGAGGCTTTCGCTCCGCCCCGCGGCCTCGACCGAGCGGATGCGGCCTCCCTCCACCGTAAGGCGCACCTCCACGAGGTCGTCAAAGCCGAGCGCGGCGGCGCGATAGGTCCCATCATGAAGCTTGGCAAGGCCCGCTCCGGCGAGGGTCCTCATCGCCTCGACCCCGTCCCGGATGCGCCGATGCTCCGCCAGGGCGCCGGGGTCGTTCTTGCGATAGGCGGGGGTTTGCTCCTGGAGGGACAGGGCCTCCTCGAAGCACGAAAGGGCCTTTTCGAACTCCCCGCCACGACGGTGGACGTAGCCGGTCATATAGTGTCCGAGGACGACGTCATCGCCCTGGATCAGGTCCTGCGCGAGCGCAAGGCCCTTCTCGGGCCTCTCGATCTCGGTCCAGAGGACGACCGCCCGCTGGATATCGTGGGCGGTCCTGGGCCGGATGAATTGGAGGGTCTCTTCGGCGAGATCCCGGCTTCCGAGCGCCCAGAAAGAATGAGCGAGGTCCAGGGCGCTGTTCGAGCTCTTCAGGAAACCATAAGCCGCGCGCGGCCAGTCCTCGAGGTAAGCGTAGAGGATCCCCAGGTTTTGCCAGGCCTTTTGGCTGACGGCGGGGTTGGCCTTGTTCACCTCCAGCACGCGGTACAAGAGCTTGATCCCCGCCTTCCAGTTCTCCGGATAGCGGCGGACCACGCCAAGGAGGTAAGGCTCCAGGTCCTTGCGCTCGTCCCATCCCCTCTCGGGCGCAGACCAGGAAAGGTCAAGGGTCTTTGGATAGACGAGCGCCACCTTGTCCCACCACTCCGGTTTGGTGCGGCCGGCTTCCCGGATGCGACGTTCAATCTCCTCCCTGGCGGGAGGCGCGCCGACGTCCGAGGCGATGTTCTCCCGGGACGCCGGGGCCGCATCGAGCGCGGGCCGCGCCGCTCCCTCGGCCGCATAAAGGGCGGGCCGCCCCGACAGGAGCCCCAGGAAAAAGACAGGGAGCAAAAAAGTCGCCATGCGCATGGCTGTTTTCACGGTGTTTTCTTCCTTGGAATCCTTTGAAGGCGCCTGCAATGGCCTGCCGGGCATCCTTCGCAGCCTACCGGGAGCGAACCCCTTGCCGCCCTCGGGGCCTTTCTCCCAAATCGCTTCCGGCATGTCCCGGCCCGCGCCAGGCGCCTCCGGCAGGAAAAATATCGCGCCGCGCACTCCCTCCTCACGGCCGTCGTTTGAATAATGACCGTGCGTCTTTCTTCGGAATTACGCGCCTTGGGATATAAGAGGAGCTTTCAGCCTTTTGCGCAAGCGATTTCACCCGTGCCGCCCGCTCGGATTTTACCCTCCCATTCCTCCAATATGCCGTTGGTCATTCTCCAAGGGACCTGTATAATATATCCGGTCAGGGGCTTGAAGCCTTGCCGGCTCTCGCAGGGCGCGTGTCAGCCAAAAGACAACAAAATAGGGGGAACGATGATGATGAAGAAAACGATTGTCCAAAGCTTGCTTCTCGGCTTCTTCCTGGCGGTCGCGGCCCCGCTTGCTTGGGGAGAGGAATCCGCGCAAGAGGCTCGGCCTCCGGCAGTGGCAGGGGCCTTCTACCCCGGCGACCGCCTCTCGCTCGACCGGGACGTGCGGCGTTACCTCGCCGACGCCTCGCCGCCCGCCGTGCCGGGCGAGGTGAAGATCCTGATCGCTCCGCACGCGGGATACGTCTATTCGGCCAAGACCGCGGCCCATGCCTTCCGCCTCCTGCAGGAAAGGAAGGACGTCACGACCGTGATCCTCATGGGCTCGCCCCACCGCGCGGCCGTCCGGGACGTGGCGGTGTGGACCGGCGGGCCCTTCCGCACCCCCCTGGGGGACATGCCCATCGACCTGGCGCTCGCCCGGGAAATTTCCCGGGAGACGGGCGGCGTTGCCGACCCCGAAGCCCATCGCGGGGAGCAGTCCCTGGAGGTGGAGGTCCCCTTCCTCCAGGTGGTCGCGCCGGGGGCGAAGATCGTGCCCATCCTCGTGCAGCTCCACTCGAGCGAGGCGGCCGGGAAGCTCGCCGCGGCCCTGGTCCGCGCGCTGGAAAAGGAGGGCGTGGTGCTTGTCGTCAGCACCGATCTCGTGCACTATCCGACCTCGGAAACGCTCGCGCGCGCCATCGATAAGAAGACCCTGGACGGCATCCTGGCCCTGGATCCGCAAAAATTCCTGGACACGAGCCGCCACGAGCTCGCGCAAAACCATCCGGGCGTCCGCTGCACGGCCTGCGCGGAGGACGCCGTCTACGTGTCGCTCCTCGCCGCGCGGAGGCTCGGCCTCACCGGCGCGCGCGTGCTTTATTACGCCAATTCGGCCGCGCAATCGGACGCGCCGGGCGGGCCCATCGTGGGATACGGAGCCGTGGCGATCTTCAAAAAGAGCCCAGGCAAGGAGGGGGAAGAGATGGTCGAGCCCGAGTCGGAAGGGGCCCGGTTCGATCCCGGCGCGCGGGGAGAGCTTCTGGCCATCGCGCGCGCGTCCGTGGAGGCGGCCTTGAAGGGACTCCCTTACGAGCCCTCGCGGCCGGAGCGCGCGGCGCTTCTCGAGCGGGGGGGATGCTTTGTCACCCTGAAGAATCAAGGCCGGCTGCGGGGGTGCCTCGGCCGGTTCGAGGCGGACCTTCCCCTTTACCAGGCCGTCTCCCGCATGGCCCGCGCGAGCGCCACCGAGGACTCCCGTTTCCGCTACGATCCGGTGCGCCTGTCGGAGCTCCCCCGGCTCAGCATCGAGATCTCGGCCTTGAGCCCGCGCCGCCGCGTTTCCTCCTGGAAGGAGGTCCGGCTCGGCCGTGACGGCGTGGTGGTCCGGCGGGGCTTTCGAAGCGGGGTCTTCCTCCCCCAGGTAGCGACCGAGACGGGCTGGGGCCTGGAGGAGTTCCTCGATCATCTTTGCCGGGACAAGGCGGGTCTGGAGCCCGACGCGTACAAGGACCCCGAGACCGTCATCGAAGTCTTCGACGCCGAGGTCTTCGGCGCGGAACCCGAACCGAATGAGCCGAACACCGATCGACCCGAAAATCCTTGACCGAAGCTACCTCTGCCTCGGCGCGATCGCCGCCGTCACGGAGATCCTGGCCCTGCGCGAGCTTTTTTGCGAAAGCGGGGGGCAGGAGATCGGCCTGGCCGTGGGCCTGAGCGCCTGGCTTCTCCTCGTGGCCGCGGGGAACCTCCTCGGAGACGAGCTGGCGCAAAGGGCTCCCCGCGCGGTAAGTTTTTTATATGCGGCGGGGTGGCTGTGCCTTGGCGCGGCGCTCTTCTTCGAGACATTTTTCCTGCGGGGCGCGCGCGCCTTTCTCTTTGCCGCCCCGGGCATGGCCCTCGCCCTCACGGAGTTCCTGGGCCTCGCGCTCTTTGCCATGGCGCCGCCGGCCCTTTTGGCCGGCGCGCTCTGCCCCCTCGGCATCGCTTGCGGCCGGGCCTCGGGAGCCTTCCATGGCCCGGCGGAACAAGCCCACGCCCCGGTGCGTCGCCTGTACCTCATCGAGGGGGTCGGCGCCGCCCTGGGCGCGCTCGGCCTGACGCTCGTTCTCCGGTTTTTAAGCCTCCCCACGCCGTTTCTTTTTCTCCTCGCCACGATGGCGGCCCTGGCCGTGTGCGTAGAGCTCTCCCTCCCCTCCCCCGCCGCGTTCCGCGGAGGCAAGACCCTTCGGAGGGGCATTCTCGCCGCCCTTTTCCTTCTCCTCGTCCTGGAGGCCCGGTCTTCGAGCCTCACCGCCTGGATGGAGCGCAAGACCCTGCCCAACCGCTATCCCTACCTTGCGCAAAACGCCGTCCCTCCCGGTCGCTACCGCGTGAAGGAGCTTCCCGAGGGCCAGCTTGTATGGATCGACTCCGACAAGCCGCTTCCCAGGAGACTGGACCGGGCGTACCTGAGCGGCTCCCTCCTCTATGACCGGGAGAACCGGCCCGAGGCCTATGAACGCATGGTCCTGCCCATGCTCTGCGCCATGCGGGAAGAGATGCCCTACCCGGCCATGGTCGTGGATGGCGTCTGGAACGAGGAGGGCATGCGCGGCGCCTTGAAGTGGTCGCCCATCCGGGCAGCGGGCAACCTCGCCACGCTCGAGGTCCTGGGGATGATCGAGGACCCTCGCGACCTCCGCGACGGCCGCGGGAAGAGGCTCGAAGAGATCCTTCGAGACGCCCTCCCTTCGAACGCGGCCAAGGGCTACGCCCTAATCGTGCTGGGCACGCCCCCGCCCGAGACCGTCTCGGCCAACCGCTTCTACACGCGGGAAGCCTTTGCCGGCGTCAACCGCTCCCTCGCGCCGGGAGGAGTCTTCAGCTTCGCTCTTCCCGCCTCGCGCAACCGCACGGCCACGGCCCTGGCGCGTTACCTCGCGGTGGTCCTGCGAACCGCCGGGGACGTCTTCCCTTATACCTGCGTTTATCCGGGGCTGGAAGCCGGCAATATCGTCGCCTGCTCCGACCGGCCCCTGCCGAGCGGAAGGGTCCTGGCCGAGCGCTGGGACCGCCTGGGGGCCGAGTACGGCGCGTTCACGCCCGAGTTCCTTGTTTCGCTCGACACGTCGCTCCACGCGGAGGAGCTCAACCGGGCTCTTCAGGCCGTGCCGCCCACTCCGGAGAACACCGGTCTCTTCCCCGTGGCGCCTCTGTATGCCTATTTCGCGCGGATGCAGCGCCTCTCCGGCGGAGCGGACCCGGGGGAGCGGCTCCTTCGTCTCAGGCCCCGGCACGTTTTCGCCCTTTTGGGGGGCGTTGCCTGTCTCATGATCCTGCTCCAGTTGTCTCATGCGCGCAAGGATTCAGCAGGCGTCCATTGGATGGCCCTTGTATTTACCGCGGCCGCCCTGGGGTTTACAAACCTCTCGTTCACCGGCATGGTAATCTTGGCCGCCCAGTCGGCCACGGGCGCGGTCTATCTCATGCTCGGCCTTGTGGTGGCGGCCTTCATGGCGGGGCTGACGCTCGCGGCATGGCTTTCAAACCGCGAGGCTGGAGGACGCGTTGCGAGCCTAATCTTCATCCTGCTCGGCCTCTCCGGCCTTGTATTCCTCGCCCTGTGGATCATTCCCTATTGCGTAAGCTCCGCTCCGCGGCTCTCCTGGATGGCCCTGCCGCTATTGCAGGCCGCACTGGGGGGGCTAAGCGCAACGGCCTTTTTACGAATCTGCCGTCTGCGCAGGGAGACGGGCATCGGATACCTCTTCGGCGCGGACCTCGCGGGCTCGGCCCTGGGAGGATTGATCGGCGGAGCGGTCTTGCTGCCCCTCATGGGCATTGAAACGCTCGGCCGGCTCCTAATCACCCTCCTCGTGGCCGCCGCGCTCGTCCTCCTAACAGGATGGGGGCGCATCTCCCCTCGGGCAAAGGCCGCGGCCGATGCGAAGCAAGCTTCCCCCACCGGGGCGGTTGAGGATTTCTCATGAACGCCGCCATGTATCTGCAGGGCTTTCTTCTCGGCTTCGTGAGCACGCCGGTCTGCCTCTCAACCTGCGCGCCCATGGTCCTTCCCTTTCTCGCGGCCGAGCCGGAAAGGACCGTGGCCGGAGGAGCGAGGTCGCTCGGACGCTTTCTCCTGGGAAGGGGCATAGGGTACATGGTCTTCGGGCTCGTGATCGGAAGCCTCGGCCAGTATCTCCTCGTCAAGGACGTGCAATGGGCCCTCGAGGTCTTGAGGCTCGTCCTGGCCGGGTACCTCGCCTACTTTGGCCTTTGCATCGCCCGCCATGGCGTGGCAAAGGGCTGGATGGGGCACTGCCTCGCCTCGGCCGATGCGCAGGGCAAACGAGGGCCGCTCGTTGTCGGGCTCCTTACGGGCTTCTCGCTCTGCCCGCCCTTTTACCTCGCGGCCGCGGCGGTATTCAAGATGGCAAGCCCCTGGAATGGGATGCTCTACTTTTTCGCCTTCTTCCTCGGCACCTCGGTCCTGTTTCTTCCCCTGATCGCGGTGCCGCGGGTGCTCCGCGCGCTTGACCGGGAGCGGCTGCGACTGGCGGCTGGCGCCATGGCCCTGGTCCTAAGCTTCATCCTCGCCTTCCAGGCCACGGAAGCCCTGGCCCGGTCGGGCGAGGCCCCGCCGGGGGCGGAATCGGTCCGCGGCGCGTCCCAGGGGGCTCTCGCGCCTTCCGACGGGGAGATCCGCTCCGTTCTCCCCGGATTTACGGGTTACGAGTCAAGGGAAGACACGCACCCATATTACGTCGTTCCAGGCGAAAGGGGCGGGCCGATCCTTGGCTATGCCTTTGTCTGCCAGGAATTCATGAGCCCGGACGAGCGGAAGGAGGGCCGCGGATACAAGGGAGAGGTGCCCGTGCTGGTCGGGGCGGATAAAGAAGGCAGGATACTGAGCGTGCGGATTCTCGATAATCAGGAGACGCCAGAGTTTTTGGAATGGGTCGAGCGGCCGGAGGCGCTTCAAAAATACATCGGCCGCCCCCTTTCCTCCCCGTTCCGACCGGGCAGGGACGTGGACGCCGTGACCGGCGCCACCTATACCAGCGAGGCCGTGGCGAGCGCGGTGCGCCTGGGCGGAAGGGGCTTTCTCCGAGAGGTCCTGGGGCGGCCCGTGGAGGGCCCGGCGGCCCCGACCGCATGGGCGCGCCTGTTTTCCCGGAAGAATCTTCTCTTCCTCGGATGTATTATAATAGGAACGGGGCTGGCGCTTTGGCAGACGAGCGCCTGGGCCGAGACCTTCACGCATCTTTTGGCCGCGGGGGTGCTGGGCGCGATGCTTCAACGGTTCCTGGGCCTGGCCGATATCTTCCGCGCCATCCAGCGCGCGCCCGGCCGGACGGACTGGTGGCTGACGATGGCTGCGGCAGCGGTTCTTACCCTTTTCTTCGGCCGCCTCTTCTGCCGGAGCTTCTGCCCCTTCGGCGCCTTGAGCGACCTCTTGTGGAAGGTCTTCCGGCTGCGCCTCGGCCCTTCCAGGCGCGTGGAGAGGGTATTGCGGTTCCTCCCATTCCTCCTCCTTTGGGCGGGGGGGATCCTGTTCGCGGCGGGCATGCTCCCGACCGATCGCTACGATCCCTTTGCCGTCACCTTCAAGTCCCTGACCGATTTCGAAACGCTTCGGTCCCTAGCGGGCGCGCGGGCCGCGATGGGCGCGCTCATTCTCGTGGCGCTGGGGGGCAGCGTCCTCTTCCGGCGCTTCTGGTGCCTGTACCTCTGCCCGACCGGCGCGGCCTTCGCGGTCCTGGCCGGGCTTCGCCTTTGGCGCGCGCCCCGCTTCGCCCAATGCGCC
>JAZDLH010000150.1:0-2840 GCA_043802275.1 Planctomycetota bacterium | reverse complement strand
GGGGCTCCATCCACGTAACCTCTTTTATTATCAAGAGATGGGCCTTCCCCGCATGTTCAAACGATTGTATCTTGTGGATCTTCGAAAACCCACAGCCTCGATCCGCATGGAACCGCCTGACGATGTAAACGTCTTTGGCGCGCACGGGAGTAACGTAACCTTTTGCTCCGAAGACCTCCTGCTTGCTTCGAGGAGCCCGCGCGACACGACCGCTGTCAAGACGTTTCCTTGTCCTGTTGACTTGGGACTTGAACATCCATAGGATGTGTTCGAGGGAGGATTCCCGGCCAGAAGAAAAATGCAACATAAATAGAAAGCGGGGGAGTCCAGGGGGTTCGAGCCCTGTTGCCTCCACGGCCGAAAGGGCGGATCCGCGCATGGCCTTGGCATTTCTGCGTATCTTTTCGGTCTTGCTCGCGCTCTTTCTCGGATTTTTGGCTGCGGAGAGCCGGTATGCGGTCGAACCCACTGTCACGCTCGGCCAGGAAACCCAGATCGCCATGGCCCTGGCCTGCCTCACCCTGTTGGGGATTCAACATCTCCTGAGGGGGCTGGCCCAGGAGCGGGATGAGGCCGTGGAGATTGCCCAGGAGGAGCGATTCGAGCGGGAGGGGCTGGAAAGCCTCGTCAAGGGGCTCGAGCGCGACCGCAACCGGTTCCGCGACGAGGTGGAGCGCCTGAGGCCGCAGGAAGCGCTCGCCAGCGCGGCGGAAGCGGACGAACCCCTGGACAAGACGCTCTTTACGCTCGCCCGGATGGTGGCGACGACCCTGCCGGGCGTGCGCAATCTCACCCTTTTCCGGACCGATACGCAGGGCGACTTGATCCAGCCCCTGGCCCAGTATCAGGTCACCCCCCAGACCGAGATCTTCCTCCTCTTCACCCATCGCGGGGGCTCGATTCTGGCCCAGGCCATGGAAGGCGGACCCCTTCCCTCCCGGCGCTTCGGCATCCGCGGCCCCAGGGTCGAGAACCAGGGCATGGAATGCCGCATCCATGCCGAGCTTGGGTTCTCCCTGGAGGAGAGCGCCCGCGAGGCCGTGGGCACGGTCCTCCTGATCCTCGCGCACCTCGACCCGGACCTCAAGTTCGACGAGGCGGCTGCGCGCGAGCGGCTCAAGGCGGAGGTGGCGCAGGTCGCGCTCGACGCAAGTAACGTGGGGACGGCCCTCTCCCGCCCGGTCGCCCAGCGGCTCGACAGCGAGCACTCGCTACTCGAGCTCGCATGCCGCATCGCCACGGAAACCGAATTGATCGGCGTTCTCAAGGCCGGATTCGACATCCAGGGCGTCAATGTCGGCAAACAGGCGCCCGTGTGGGAAGAGCTCTTGGTCCGCTCCGCGCAGCACATCGCGCACGCCCTCCGTGGCCAGGAGGTGCGGGAACAGGCCGTAACAGACGGCTTGACAGGTCTTTACAACAAAACCTACATGTATGGAAAATTGGCCGAATGCCTTGCCGTCGCCCGCAAAAGGGGGGAAGACCTCTCCCTTGTGATCCTGGACATCGACCATTTCAAGCGCGTAAACGACACGTATGGTCATCTGACGGGGGATCGCGTGTTGCAAGGCTTGGCCGGCCAACTCGCCAAGGTCGCGCGCTCCACGGACATCCCCTTCCGGTACGGCGGAGAAGAGATGGGCTTCATCCTGCCGGGACAGAGCGGCCGCAAGGCCCTGGCCTTTGCCGAGCGCATCCGCAAGAATGCCGCGGAGATGAGGCATCAGGGCGAAACCGGGGAAGAGATTTTTATCACGATCTCTCTCGGCGTCTCGCATCTTACGCCCGACATTCAGGACATCGAGACGCTCATCAGCCGCGCGGACAAGGCGCTCTATCACGCCAAGGAGAACGGCCGCAACATGGCCGTGGCCTGGGGCCCCAATCGCATGAGCCTTCGGGGCGGGACGCCCGGGGCTCCATCCACGTAACCTCTTTTATTATCAAGAGATGGGCCTTCCCCGCATGTTCGAACGATTGTATCTCGTGGATCTCCGGAAACCCACGGCCTCGATCCGCATGGAACCGCTGGACTTTGCAAAAGCCTTTGGCGCGCAAGGAATTAACGTAACCTTTTGCTCCGAAGACCTCCTGCTTGCTTCAAGGATCCCGCGCGATTCGACCAAGCTGCGGTTCCTTATTTTTCCCCCTCATTCACGGGTCTGGAAGCTCTTTGCTCCGGTCCTGCACGGTCTTTTTCCAAACGCTGCGGCATGGGCGAGGCGCACGCGGATTCTAACAAGACGCCTGAAGGAAGCCCCGGGCATGGTGTATGCCATTGCGCCCCCCTGGGAGGCCGGGCTTGTCGGGCTCCATGCGGCAAAAGCTGCAAGATGCCCGTTCGTGCTTTATCTCCAAGGCCCCTCGACTCAAAAAATATCGTCAAAAATATTCAAAAATTGGGTTCGCCGCGTGGAGGCGATTCTCGTGGGGGGGGCGGACGCCGTGGTCGTTCCGAGCGCCCTTGCGAAGGACCGTCTCGCGGCCGAACACGGCGTGAAAGGCGAGGCGGCGATGCTTTTGCCGGGCGGATTTGCCGGCCCGCTTCCGGCCGTGCGGCCCCGTTCCTTTGAGGGCAAGCTCGAGGCGGTTTATCTTGGGACAACGGACAAGAGCACGCAAGGCCAGGTTTTTTGCGAAGCGTATCGAATCCTCTATGCGCGCGACCCTATTCTCGCCCACGAGCTGCACGTCACGTATTACGGCGAAGCCACGTCCTTCGTGAAGAAGCGCCTCTTTCCGCTCCTCGTGGAGTACCGGGTGGAATTCGGCGGATTCTTGCCCGAGGCGGCGCTCGGGCCCGCGCTCGCAAGGGCCGATATCGGGCTCATCTCGCTCGC
>JAZDLH010000149.1:0-11973 GCA_043802275.1 Planctomycetota bacterium | reverse complement strand
CGGGCGTCCTTGGCCGCGTCGATCTCCCAGTACAGGGTCTTGAAGTTCTTGAGGAGGTTCTCGGCCGGGCCCTTTTCCGTCTCGGAGGAGACCGACTCGATGGTGTAGGCGAGCCACCCGAGGTCCGGGATGTTCCCGAGGCCGTAGGCTTTGTCGGCTCCGACCTCGACGAGCGTCCCCTCGATCACGCCCACCTCCTTGCCGTCGTCGGCCGCGCCGCGGGCCGCGGAATCGGGCTTGAGGCGATAATCCCACTTTTCCGGCGCGACGAAGCCGGGGTCGCCCTCCCTGCCGTTCGACTCGTACGGACCGTTCAGGGATCCCTTGTCCCGGGTCTTCTCCCGGATGTCCTTCAGCGTGTAACACTTGTCCGCCGCGTTCCAGTTGAAGGCCGCCAGGGGCTCTGCGCCCGTGTGGTGGTAGAAGTTATAGTCCACGGTTTCGTACAGGACCTCCCGCTCATCCAGCCACCACTCGGTGCAGTTTTGGCTGAAGAGGTTGTTCTTGAGGGTGAGGTAGACGACGTCGCCGTCCAGGGTGCCGTTGCCGTGGCTGTCGTAGCCGAATTCGCCGCTGCCGATGAAGTCGTTGTGCTCCACGAGGACGTTCCGGCAGTGCTTGGGGTTCATGCCGCGGCCCCAGTTCCAGGCGCAGAAGTTGTTGCGGGCGACGATCTGCTTGGAGGTGCGGGCGTGGTTGATGGCGATGCCGTAGTGGCAGTGGAGGACGATGTTCTCCTCGATGACATTGTCGGTATCCGTGTCCTGGGTGATGAGGCGGATGCCCTCCTTGTCCACGAAGTAGACGAGGTTCCTGCGGATCGCGACGTTGAAGCTCCCGTCCACGTGGATGCCCGTGGATTCGGGATGGCCGGTGATGTGGTGCACGGTGTTGTTCCGGATGAGGACGCCGTCGCAGTTCTCCGCCACGGAGATGCCGCGTGCGGCCTTGCGGCCCCCGACGATGTCGTGGACGAGATTGTTTTCGATCGTGACGTGCCGGCAGTCGTCGAGGACTTGGATCGCGCCCATGCTGTAGCGGTAGGTGGGATCGCCCTTGAGCCGCCGGATCTCGAAGCCGCGCACCGTGGCGTAGCGGCTCGCCACGATGATGGCGTATTGCTCCTCGTAATTCAAGTCGATCACCGGACGCTCGCCGGGGTAGTTCTGGAGGGTGAAGACCTTCTCGGGATTGCCGTACTTCTGGTTGATCCGGACGACCTCGCTGTAGACTCCCGCGCGCACGTACACGGTGACGCCCGCCGTCCCACGGTCCACCGCGTGCCGGATGGTGCGCCAGGGCTTTTCGAGCGACCCGTCGTTCGCCCGGTCATCGCCGTCGGGCGAGACGAACTTGGCGTTCTCGGCAAGCTCCTCCCCGGCCCGGCCGACGCCCGCCGGACTCATAAGAAGAGCAAGCCCCAATAGGGCGCTCCCGATCGCAAGCCCGCCTCGATGCGCTCCCATGGCTCATTCCTCCTTCGCTCTTACCGGTTGCCGTTCCTTCATTCGCTCCATTCGAACGCGCCCATGGACCACGCCGCGCGGGGCCGTCCGAGCATGTCCCTGGAAAACTTGTCCTCTTCCGGCCGGCAGCCGCACTCGCCGCCGCCCCGGAGGGGATTGTTCGTGGCGCGCACCGCCTCGGGCGACTCCGCCGTGAGGTGGAAATATTGGGAGCTCAAGCCGCACCGGCCGTCCAGCCCGTTGGGCATCGCGCCCATCCGGAAGCCGGGAGCCGCCTGGACGTTTCCCTCGAACGCGCCGCCGTTCACGATGAGGCCCGGCTGGAACTCCGCCACGGTGTAGAAGGCGCCGTTCAGGGTGACGACCTTCTCGTCCGGGGACCGGTAGAAAAAGTCGTTCCAGCGGAGGATCGTGTTCTTGTTCCCGTCCTGGAGGAAGAGCTGGATGCCGCCCTCGCCGTTCTCCGAGTCGCAGACGAGGTTGTTCTGGAGGTCGATGTCCTCGGATCCCTTGCGCTCGCTTCCCACCACCAGGCCCACGCCGTTCTCGCCCCCCGCCTCGGTGCGGCCGAAGCCGTAGATCGTGTTGTGGTAGAAGCGGGCCTTCTTCACGCCCACGAAGACCACCCCCTGGGCGCGGTTCGCTCCGGGCTCCAGTGGCAGGAGGTCCCGCTGGAAGAAGACGTTGTTCCAGATATCGCTTCCCTCAACATAGACCTTCATGGCCTTGACGTGCTCGTGCACGTAGGGCGGGGCCATCTCCACGATGTTGTTGTACACGTCGCATCGGTTGCCGGTGATGACGATGCCGTGGTCGCCGACGTTGTAGACGTAGTTGTTCCGGAGGATGGACCAGTCGGTGTGGTAGATCTCGATGCCCTTGGTGCCGATCGTAGGTCCGACGGTATTGAACTCCACGAGCAGGTGGTCGCCGCCGCCCGTTTCAATGCCGTGGCCCCGGTCGTTCGCGTTCCGGAGGGAGTGGTGGAGCCAGGAGCGCCGGACCGAGCAGTAGGTCGCGGGCTTGTTGCCGCCCACGACCACGCAGGAGTTGCCGTTGTCGGGGTCGAACCCGTCGCCCACGCCGCCGGGCTTCAGGTTCTGGATTTCGAAGCCGTCGAGGGTCACGCCCTGGACTTCCTTGTTACCGCCCAGGTGAAAGCCGAAGGTGCGCTCGATCTCCCCGTCGAAGACCGGCCGACCCCGGCCCCAGGCCGGGGTCGCGAGGTGTCCGCCCAGGATTTGAATGGAGTGGTAACGGGCTTCCCCCTGGTAGTAGTCGCTCGTCACGGCCACCTGGACCTTGTTCAGGGTGCCGCCCTTGACCACGACGGAATCGCCGTCCCGGAGCACGGTCCAGCCCGTTCCCGTGACGTCCACCGTGCCCGGGAGGTGCTGCCACGCCTCCTCGATGCTTGCGCCCGTGTTCTCATCCTTGCCCGTGTTGACGTCCACGTAGTACGTGGCCGCCTGCGCGGCCGTGGTCCCGAGGAAGAGGGCACAAGACAGGATGCGTACAGCGCAAAAAATAAACATGCCCGGTTTCCTCTCAGCCGCGATCTCATTCGCCCCCATGGTTCTTCTCCCATCCGTTAACGTTTTGCCCTCTCACCACATAGGCGAAAAACACCCTTATCAGGCCAAGACATGCGATCATCATGTTACCGCGGTTTTTTTTTAGGCGCAAGGCTTTCGGAAAGAATTCGGGGCTGGTTGAGACACGGCGTCCCGTTAGAGGCGGATTTTTCCTTCCCGGTCCGGGACGGACCGGGAAGGAGGGGTCCGGAAGGTCAGCGGCCAAGGGGCAGGCGCAGGGCGAGCTCTTCCGGGAGGCCTGCGTCGAGGATCTTTTCCGCCGCGGTCTCGAAATCGTACGGAACGCGCCGAATTTCCACGAGTTCCGCCTCGGTGTCATAGAGGGCGTAGGCCGCGTCCGGGCAGCGGTCCCTCGGCTGGCCCACGGAGCCCACGTTGATGATGGCCCGCTCCCCGTCGTCGAGCTCGATAGAGTCCTCCAGGGAATAGGTCAAGGGATCGCTGTCAAAGAAGGTGAGGGGCACGTGGCTGTGCGCGCAGAAGCACAGGAACTCGTCGAGGATCGCGAAGTTGTTCGTGGCGTCGCGCACGGTCTGGATGTAATTGAAGGTCTCCGGCGCGATGAGCGAGCCGTGCACGAGGACCATGGAATCGGCGAATTCCACCAGGGGAAGGCCCCGGAAAAACTCGCGCGTCTCCGAAGAGATGTGCTCCCCGGTCCAGACCACGGCATGCTGCGCAAAGAGGTTGAAATTCCGAAGATCCAGCCGCCCGATCGCCGCGTGGTCGTGATTCCCGGCCACGCACGAGCACCCCGCCTCCCGCACGAGACGGACGCATTCCTCGGGATTGGCGCCGTAGCCCAC
Organism: Planctomycetota bacterium; assembly: GCA_043802275.1. Classification (GTDB taxonomy): domain Bacteria; phylum Planctomycetota; class SZUA-567; order SZUA-567; family JAFGNG01; genus JAZDLH01. The sequence goes on along the minus strand of JAZDLH010000149.1, from coordinate 8,106 downwards.
GATGTCGCCGAGACAGAAACATCGATCGACCGACTCGTTCTCCACGGCCTCCAGCACGGCGGTCAAGGCCTCGAGATTTCCGTGAATGTCGGCAAGGATGGCGTACCGCATGAACCGCTCCCGGAATCAAACCCCGCGCCGGTTTCCAGTCCGCTTTTTGCGGCAAAATCCGGTGACTCTAAGGCAATTACCTAATAAGGTAATATACCCTATTTATTTCGGTTAGGACGGGGGAGGGCCGATTTTTTTTCAAAACCGGATGGAAAACGAGCCGAAGCGCCCGGTGGCGGGGCCGCGCTCCGCGTTTTCTCCCCGGATGTACGAGCGCATGGCGCTCCGCAGGGCCGCGAGGAAGCGGTCGATCTCGGCGGGCGAGCCCTCCGCGAAGAGCTCCACGCGGCCATCCGGAAGGTTGCGCACGTATCCGGTCACGGCAAAACCCGCGGCGAGGTCGCGCGCGGTCCAGCGGAAGCCCACACCCTGAACCGCTCCGGAAAAAAAGACGGTGCGGCTTTCCTGTTCCATGCCCCTCTGGGGCTCCTCTCCGGGTTTCGTTGAGTTCTTTCCGGACACTATAGCGCCAAACGCGCGGCCGGACAAGGGGAAAGCCGTGAGTGATGCGGCCCGACCCGCCCGGTCCCGGGATTAGCCGGGGCGAGGAGCCGAAAGCTAAGGGAGCGACCCGTTCCTATTTCCCCTTGACAAGAGGCGGCCCGGTCTATATAGAAAGAACATGCGGCACCAGGGCGTGCCGGAGTTCTTTCACAATCGAGCGCGTTCCGGCGTCATGGAAGACGGTGAAAAACCGTCGCAGACGCGCTGCTGTAACCGGGACAGATCCTTGCGCATCCACTGGGCCATGCGGCCTGGGAAGGGTGCGCGCATAAAAAGGCCCCGGGAGCCAGAAGACCCGCCGGAATGCATCGGCCGAGTTCAACCCTCGCGAGCGGGGATGAAGCGGCGATTGCAAAGCCAAGGCCCTGCGGAAGAAGGCGATCGCCTTTCCGCGGGAGGTTTCGCTCAGGCAACCGCCCTGTCCCCCGTCCGGGGGACAGGTTTTTTTTATTCCGTTGACCGCGCGGACGCCGGAGCGATGGGAGCGGGACAAAGATCAAACGGCCGCAACATATGAAGGAGGGGGCGATGAAACATTACAAGCGCACGCGGATGGGCGAAAAAACGCGGACATCAAGGGCGTTTACCCTGGTGGAGCTTTTGGTGGTGATCGCTATCATCGCCATCCTCGCGGGGCTTCTCCTCCCGGCCCTGGAAAGGGCCAAGGCCGCGGCCGAGACGGTCCAGTGCGTGAACAACCTCAAGCAAATGACGAACGTTACCGCCCTTTACCTCGTAGACTTCGACGGGTTCTACATGCCCGGCGTGGACTACCCGGACGACTTTTCCTACATGTTTTTTTGGAACGTCAAGACCGAGGGTTGGCCCGTGACCGAGACCGGCCCGGGCGCGCTCTATGCCGTCGAGGACAACTACACCGCCATTCACAAGTGCCCGGCCGTGGATCTGCCGCAGGATGTGAAGGGGATCTGGCAGGGATACAACTATAACGTCACCTATCTCGGCCACGGCAAGGGCGAGCGCGACCGGGACGGCCATCCCCTCGAGATCCCTACCAAGGCCGTCCAGGTGCGGAAGCCCACCGAGTGCGCCCTGTTCGGCGATGCGGAGGGCAACAACTTCGGCTCGCTCGGCTTCAACCGCCTCATGCGCGCGCCCCAGGCCGACCGGCCGCACGCCTCGAGCTGGCCTTGGCCGGAATCCGGCACCCAGGCCTTCCGCCACTGGGGCCGGACCAACGCCGCCTTCTGCGACGGGCACGTGGAGTCTCTCGAGGATCGTTACGCCGCCGGGGTCACAAGCTTGGCGCCCGGGACAGGCTTTTTATCGGACAATGACAGCCTCTACGATCTGGAATAGGCGATGAAACCGTTGAGCGTCCCCTTGCGCCTGGCATTCTTAACTGCTTTTATTTCAATCGGTTACGCCGATTTTGCTACAGGCGGGGAAGCGGCGGGGTTGCCCCGCAGGATCGTCTCCCTCGCCCCGAGCATCACCGAGACGCTCTTTGCCTTGGGCGTGGGGGATCGCGTGGCGGGGGTCACGCGCTTCTGTCTTTACCCCGAGGCCGCGCGCGCGAAGCCCAAGGTCGGCGGGTTTTACGACCCCAACTACGAGGCGATCGTGGGGCTCGAGGCCGATCTCGTGATCCTCTTCCCGGAGCATGAAAAGCCTCGCGCCCGGCTCGAAGCCCTCGGCATCCGGACCCTGGCGGTGGACCACCGCACCATCGCCGACATTCTCGATTCGATCCGCGCGATCGGCGGCGTCTGCGGCGAAAAAGAACGCGCCGAAGAGATGGTCCGATCGATCGAGGCGCGCCTCCGGGCCGTGGCCGAGAAGACCCGGGGTCTTCCCAAGCCGCGCGTCATGATCTCCATCGGCCGGAGCTTCGGTTCCGGCACGCTCCAGGAGGTCTATATCGCGGGCTCCCGCACGCTCTACAGCGAGATCCTCGTTTTGGCGGGCGGGGAGAACGTCCGGCCGAGCGTGGAGATACCCTTCCCGATCGTATCGGCCGAGGGGATCCTGCGCATGGATCCGGACGCTATCGTGGACCTCGTGCCGGGCCTGCGCGAAAGCGGGTTCGCCCCTGAGGCCCTGCGCAGGGAATGGGAGGCCCTCCCGGGCCTCCGCGCGGCCCGGGAGGGGCGGGTCTACCTCTTCGAGGAGGACTTCGTGGTGATCCCCGGCCCGCGGTTCGCGTGCCTGGTGGAAAATCTCGCGCGCGCCCTCCATCCGGAAGCGGCCTGGGACAAGCCCGTGCAGGCGCCGACAGGGGGAGGCGAGGGTGCCTCTCCACGTCCTTCCTTCTCCGAAGGGACGGGGGAATCTTCCACAAGCGGTCGCTGAAGCGGGTAACGCAGGAGGGGAGTCTTTATCCCGGTCGCCTGCCATACCGAGCCGTCCCCCGGCCGGAGGCTTTGGCTTCATGGTCCTCCCGGAGAAAGGCAAGCGTCCGCCACGCCACGGTGGCGGCCGGCATACGGCGGGCCCCGCGGCCGGCATCTTTCCGTTTGAAACCGGGTGAAGGAAGAGCGGGAGGGCGTGAAGGCGGCCCGGGCGTCAGTCCGGGTCCCAGCCGGCGAGGAGGCGGGAGAGGACGCCCGGCGCAAGGCGCTTGAGCCAGACGGCCCCGCGTTCGAGAAGGCCGCCGATGACGACCTCCTCCCGGCCCTTTTGGACGGCTCGAATCATGGCCCGGGCGCAGCGGTCCGGGTCCATGCCCCGCGCCTGGCCCCGGTCCATCCGGCCGTGCTCGGCGCCGTCCCCATCGAGCGCGTGGATCGAAACCTCGGAGCGGACGTAGCCCAGGCAGAGGAGCGTGACGCGGATATTCCGGTCGCCGAGCTCGGCCCGGAGGGAGTCGAAGTAGCCGTGCAGGGCGTGCTTGCTTGCGGCGTAGGCCGAGCGGGTGCGCGCGCCAAATTTTCCGAGGACGCTCGTCACGACCGCGATGTGGCCGCCCCCCTGCTCGATCATGTGCGGGAGGACCGCTCGGGTGAGCGCCACCGCGCCGAGGAAGTTCACCGACAAGATCCGCTCCACCACCGCCAGGGAGGTGTCCAGGGCGGTTGCGCGCTGGCCGATCCCGGCATTGTTCACCAACAGGTCGATCCGGCCCGCGAGGCGCAGGGCCGCCCGCGCCTTGTGGGGGAGCGTTGCGTGTTGCGCAAGGTCGTGCGGGAGCAGATGCGCCGTGCCCCCGAGCGCTTGGCACGCGGCCTGCACCTCCGCGAGACGCGGCTGGCTCCGCGCGGAGAGGACGAGGCAGGCGCCCTCCCTTGCGAACGCCCGAGCGAGCGCCGCGCCGATCCCGGAGGAGGCGCCGGTGATCCATACCGCCCGGTCCGTAAACGCGCGCATCCCTTCCTCCCTCGCGCCCAAGGTCGCGGCGCAAGCTCTCCTGACGAACTCCCGTCCGCCGTATGGTATCCGCCCGCTTCTCTTCCGCAAGGCGAAAAACAAGGGGCGGCCGCTCCATCCCCGGCGTAATCAGGCGGGGCCTTTGGCGGTCCCGCGCGAGGGCGGCCGGGCAAAGACTCCTTGCCGAGCCCCGGCCGGGCCGGTATGATTCGTTGGAAAGGGGCCCTGCGGGAGGAGAGAAGACCTTGATCGCCTTCTTTGCGCTGTACACGCTCGCCGCGATCGTCCTCTCCTGCTTTTTCTTCGGGATCCCGGGCGCGCTGGCGCTCCGTCTTCTCAAGGGCGCCGGCCCCAGGCTCGAACCCGCGAGCCTTCTCGTGGCGCCCGCGCTCGGGGCAGCGACCCTTGGGCCGTTTTCCCTGGGCGCGTGCTATCTTTTCGGGTTTACGCTGCCGGTCCTCTTTGCTTCGTGGCTCGTCTTCCTCCTCGTCCTCGTCCTGGCCGGCCGGAAGTCGGACGACTCTTTGGCCAAGCCCTTCTGTCCGCTCGCGTGGCGGGAGGCGGCGCTGCTTCTCTGCGGGGCCGCGCTATCCGCCACCTTCGTCGTCTCCATGCTCGTCCCGTTTGTCCACAGTTACCGTACGGCCGACGCGCCGGAGGTCGAGAAGAAGGCGCTCTTCATCGGCGTTATGGTCTCGGACCACTCCAAGGCGGCGATCGTGGACACCATCGCGCGGGAGGGCCTCCCGCCCGCGGCGCCGGATTACTCGCGCGGCGGCGGGCCCGTGGCCCTGAATTATTACTACCTCTGGCACTTCCTCGCGGCGGAGACGAAGCTCCTCCTCCCCGGCATCACGGGATGGGAGAGCGACACGGCCCTCACCTGGTTCACGGCCTTCTCGACCGTGGCGTTTCTCTCGGCGCTCGCCGCGCGACTCTCCGGCCGCGCGGCCGCGGGCGCGGCGGTGGCGCTCCTCTCCCTGGCCGGCCGGTCCTACGAGCCTCTCCTTCGCGTCCTCGGGCCCGGCTTCCGCACGCTTCTGGACAAACCCGTCCCGCACGGCGTGGACACGCTTCTCATGCAGGCGACCTGGGCGCCCCAGCACGTGTATTCCGCGTGCGCGCTTCTCGTCTTTCTCTTCGCCGGGGCCAGGCTCCTGGCCGGCCGGGAGGGCGTGGGGCCGCTCTCCCTCGTGGCGGGGCTCGCCCTGGCCGCGTCCTTTGGCGCGTCGGTCTTCGTGAGCCTGAGCTTTGCGCTGATCCTCCCGCTCGTGGGAATCGCCCTGGTTTTTCTGCGGCCGGGCCGGGAGGGGCTCCTTCGCCTCCTCAAGGCCCTCTTGCCCATCGCGGCGGTCGCCGCCCTCTTTTCCCTGCCTGTGCTTCTCTCCGAGCTTTCCGGCGGCGCGCCCGGCGGGGGGCGCTTCCCCGTGGGCGTCTGGAACCAGCCCGCGTCCCTTCTCGTGGAGCACACCCTGGGGACCGACCCCTGGGCGCCGGAGGTTCGTTACGCCTCCGCCTTCGGGTGGCTTGCGAACATCCTGCTCTACTGGATCCAGCGCCTGCCCCTGCATCTCGGCATCGCCTTCCCGCTCGGGCTCGCGGCGCTCTGGGAGCGGCGGCACGGGGACCCGGAGGAGCGAGCGCTGCGCGCCCTCTCCGCCACGGCGGTCGTGGGGATGCTTCTCGTGAGCCAGTTTCTTAGAAGCGTCATCACCACGAACGACCTCGGCTGGCGCGCGGCGCTCGTGCCGATCCTCTTCCTCCTCGTGTGGGCCGCGGTCGCGTGGGCCCAGGCGCTGGGGCCGAGGCCGGAAGCGGTCGCGTGGCGGGAGGGGTCGATTCTTTTGCGATTCCGCCGGGTTTTTAGCGTTTTCGCCCTCGTCGGCATCGGGCTCGGGATAGGGGGCGCTCTACTCTGGGCGGACGTGCCGTACCGCCGGCCGGACGGTCTCTCTTCCGCCCAGTGGGATATTCACCGCCGGTTTCTCAGGCAGGAGGAGGCCTGGCAGGTCGTCCGGGCCCACACCGGGCCGCGCGACGTCGTGCTGTCGGACTACGTCCCCTGGCAGGGGCTCGGGTTCCGGCCGTGCAACCTGCCCTACGCCCTCTTCTCCGACCGCCGGCACGCCTTCTCCCACCCGCACAAGGCCCAGAACTATACGAACACCGAGCGGCCGGAGCGGCGCGAGGCGGCCTGGCGGCTCGTTCTTCAGGCCTTCTCGGGCGAGAGCTCGGCCGGGATCATCCGGCGCGTGCGGAACGAGCTCGGCGTCCGTGCCATCCTCCTGGACCGGGCCGACCCGGTCTGGCGCACGACCGCCATCGAGGATTCCGGGGAATACGCGCTCGTGTACGGGGATGCGGACTTCAAGGTCTACGCGGCGGTGCGAGGGGATTGAGGCGCCTTCCTTCCGGGGCGCCGGCGCCTATGCCCGCAAAACCTCGATGCTGTTCACCGCGCCGGGCTGGCCGTAGCATTTGCCGGCCACGAGGAGGACGGTCTCCCCGGAGCGGGCAAGGCCCCTCTCCTTCGCGAGTTCGAGGGCGCGCGCGCGAAGGGCGTCCAGGTCCCGGGGCTTCTCCTCCAGCACCGGCTCCACCCCCCAGAAGAGGCGCATTCGGCGCAGGGCCGCCCCGTTCGCGGTGAGGGCGAGGATCGGCGCGGGCGGGCGGCTCTTCGAGAGGAAGAGCCCGGTCTCCCCGCTTTCGGAATAGGTCACGATCGCGCGGATGTCGAGGTCCCGGCAGAAGTGGAACGCCGCGTGCCCGATGGCGTCCTCCACCGGTTTTACCGGGTTGAGGCGCCCCCAGTCCCAGGGGGGGCGGTGGAGCGCGAGGTACGCCTCGGTCGCGCGCGCGACGCGGTCCATCATTTGCACGGTTTCGACCGGGAAGGCGCCGACCGCGGTCTCGCCCGAGAGCATGACCGCGTCCGTGCCGTCGAGGATGGCGTTCGAGATGTCGCTCACCTCCGCGCGCGTGGGCGCGGGCTCGCGGATCATGGACTCGAGCATCTGGGTGGCGGTGATGACGTACCGGTCGAGGCGGTTGGCCTTCCGGATGATCTCCTTCTGGAGGAGCGCCACGCGGGCGAGGTCCATCTCGACGCCGAGGTCCCCCCGCGCGACCATCACCCCGTCGGCGGCCTCGAGGACGGCGTCGATCCGGGCCACGGCCTCGGGCTTCTCGATCTTGGCGACGAGGCGCGCGTCCCGGCCCGAGGCGTCAATGAGTCCCCGCGCCTCGCGGAGGTCGTCGGGTCGCCGCACGAAGGAGAGGGCGACGAAGTCCACCCCCTCCTCGAGGCCCACGGCGAGGTCGAGGCGGTCCTTCTCCGTGAGCGCGGGCGCGGAGAGGGCCGCACCCGGCAGGTTCATGCCCTTGTGGCCGGCGAGCATCCCCCCCCGCGCCACGCGGCAGCGCACCTCGTCCGCGGAAGAGGAAAGGACCTCGAGCTCCATCCGGCCGTCGTCGAGGAGAATGCGGTTCCCGGCTGCGACCTCGGAGGGGAGGCGCGGGTAGATGGTGGAGAAGCGCTCCGCGGTGCCTAGCTCCTCGCGCGTGGTGATCCGGACCTCGCGCCCCGCCACGAGCGGCACCACGCCGTCGGCCATGGCGCCGGTGCGGATCTTGGGGCCGCAAAGGTCCTGGAGGATCGCGGCCTCCCGGCCGAGCTCGGCCGAGGCCTCGCGCAGGCGCGCGATCCTCGCCCGGTGTTCGGCGGCCGTGTCGTGGGAAAAGTTCAGGCGAAAGACGTCCACGCCCGCCCGGAGAAGCGCGCGCAAGGCCTCGGGGGAGGACGAGACGGGCCCGAGCGTGGCTACGATCTTGGTCCTTCGGATCATCCCGTTCTCCCGGCGTGCTCCGGACCCGAATCCGCCCGGAGCGGGCGCACGCGTCTCGCCTCGGTCGTCCTCCCATTGTACGGAACGCGAGGCGTCGGGCGAATAAAATTCCCATTTTCCCCGGCCCTTTCCCGCTTGACAATACATGCGCCCGCGCAGACCTTATGGAAGGGAGCCGGGATGCGCCACGAAAGGGGAAGGGGGTCGTTCCTCGACGCTTCGCTCCTTCCCGAAGGAGATATCCCATGCGGATGAACACTTTTCTTCTCGCTCTTGTTTTGCTCGGCATCCACGCGCTCGGCGCCCCGGCCGGGGAAGC
>JAZDLH010000148.1:0-10654 GCA_043802275.1 Planctomycetota bacterium | reverse complement strand
GCGAAATATTGTCCGAGTTCGCGCAGGATGTCGACCACGGCGAGCAGGCGATCCGTGTTCACCGTGCCGTTCTTGATCCCGCGGAAGATGTCGGCGGCCCAGACGAAGCATTCGCAGTAGCGGCTGTCCTCGTCGATGAGGTTGCCGTTCGTCTGGCTGAAGTAGGGCCAGAGCTGGATGTCGAGCGTGGCGCGGTCGATGCCGTCGACCCCGATCGGGATGATCGGTTCCTTCTGCTGCTCCCCGTAGTCCTTTACCTTCCGGCATATCTCGATCCACTCGGGCAGATCCTTGGGCAACTCCCGGCTGCCCGTGGCCTTCTCAACGAGGTCCACGTTCACGTGCAGGCGCTGGGCGAAGAAGGCCGTCCCCACGCCGTAATAATCCGCGTAGAAGGTGTCGAAGGCGCCTTCCATGTTGTCGATAAAGGTGTCCTTCCAGGGGATGCCCTGGAGGACGGTGCCGTCGTTGAAGGGATTGGGCTTGCCGAGGTACGGCGAGAGCGCCGTGAAGTACTGGTCCCGGAGCGCGCCCTCGAAAGGGGCCTCGAGCACGTCCGCCGGATCGCCTCCCACAAGCTGGGTGAGCGCCCATTGCTTGTAGCCGCGGTCGGGAATTGTGATCTGGACCACCTTGACGCGCCGGTTCTGCTTCAGCATGGCCTCCTCGAACTTCCGGCCCATGATCTCGAAGCCCTCGCGGAAGCCCGCGTTCATCTGCCAATGCGCGAGGTTCAAGACCGTTACGTCGGGCTCGAAGGCCACCTTGTCCGGGCCCATAAAATGTACGTAAAACACCGAAACGAGGTAAAAGAGCCCCGCCAACCCCAGGCCGAACTTCTGGAAGACGGACATCCGCGTTTCAACGCTCTCGAACTTTTCCGCCATGAGAACCCTCTCTTGCGCGCCCCGGCGCGCCGCCCTTCGGCTCCTTCCTTGGGGCGTTTTCGCCTCTTGGAAAGACCTCTTTGTGCGCGGATCCGCTTCCTGCCCCGCCCCTGCGCGGGTTGTCAAAAGGACTCGGACACCTTCCTCTGGAGGGCGTACATGCAATTCCACATGTTCCGCTCGGCATAATCCTCCCGCACGAGCTCACCGCGCAAGGTCACCCGCCCGCGCTCCGCGTCATCGAGGTCCGGCTGCCAGAGTCCGACGGTCAGCTGGGACCTGCGCATCTCCCGCATCAGGTTCGCCCGCTGATACTCGGTGAGGGTCTCCCCCAATTCCTCGACCATGTAATGCTTGTACTTGCGAAACTCCTCGAGAAAATACTCCTGCGGATGCAGGATATTCTTCTGGATGATCTCCTCGATAATCTCGTTCCGCTTCCGATGGGAGCGGGAATCCCACACGTGGCGCCAGGGATCCCAGACCACGGGGTTGCCCCCCAGGTACGGCTCGAAGGCCTTCATGAAGCCGGAGTAATGAGCGAACTTCACGGCCGGCGCCCAGTTGCAGGAGGCCATGGTCTCTTGGTTGATCTTCCATGAGGTCATGAACTGCAAAAGCTCCAGCGCGAGGTCGAAATGCCGGGTCGCCTTCGGGATTCCGAACAATCCTTCGACCTTGTTGCCCGATTCCGTCACGCGGCCCGTGAAAAACGGGGAATACTTGTGCCGGGCGCCGATGGGCGGAATGGGAATGATCTCCACGGGAAAGTCGGAATTTGCGATCAGGGAATAGGAATTGGCCGAGTGCCCGGGCAGGAACGCGACCTGGCCCTGGTGAAAGAGATAGGTGGTCTGCTCCAGCCCCATGGTGGTGAAGCCCGGTTGGAAATACTGGCCGATCTCGCGCAGGATGTCGACCACGGCGAGCAGGCGATCCGTGTTCACCGTGCCGTTCTTGATCCCTTGGAGGATGTCGGCGCCCCAGACGAAGCACTCGCAGAAACGGCTGTCCCGATCCATGAGGTTGCCGGAGGTCTGGCTGTAATATTGCACGAAAAGGAAATTCAAGGTGCTGCGGTCCAGACCCTCCACGCCGATGGGAATGATCGGCTTCCGGATCCGTTCGCCGTACTCCTGGATCTTTTGGCAGGTCTCCACCCATTCGACGAGATCGGTGGGCAGCTTCCGGCTGCCCGTGGCCTTTTCGACGAGATCGACGTTCACGTGCAGGCGCTGGGCAAAGAAAGCCACGCCCAACCCGTAGTAGTCGGCATAGAAGACGTCAAAGGCGCCCTCCATGTTGTCGATAAAGGTATCCTTCCAGGGGATCCCCTCGAGAGGCGTTCCCTTGTTGAACGGATTGGGCTTGCCGAGGTACGGCGATAGAGCGGTGAAGTATTGGTCGCGGATGGCGCCCTCATAAGGATTTTCGATCACGTCAGCCGGCTCTCCCCCCACGAGCTGGGTGATGAGCCACTGCTGGTAACCTCGACCCGGGATCGTAGTTTGGATGATCTTGACCTTCCGACCCTTTTTGGCCTGGATCGCCTCGAATTCCCGATCCATCTCCTCGAAGCCCTCGCGGAAGCCCGTGTTCATCTGCCAATGCGCGAGGTTCAGGATCGTCATGCCCGGCTCGTATTCCACCTTGGTGGGACCCATGAAGTGCACGTAGAAGACCGATACGAGAAAAAAAACGCTGGCGACAAGAAGCCCGAACTTCTGGAACAGGGACATTCTCGTTTCAATTTCCTTTTCCGGGTTTGCCATGCCGGGTTCCTTTCTGTGATCCGGGCCTCCTGCTCCCGAACGGGTCAACGTCCCTCATCGAGCTGGATGGTAAGCGACCGCCGGATGAGGGTCAAGGGGCCAAGCCGTTTCTTGCAAACCGATTGCACACGGGCTTTTTACTGCGGCTTGGGGGGAACTGTCGAGGCGAATCGGGAACACGGATACGGTCTTGAAAGAAGCGGGCGCGGCGGCACGGGAGACGCCCTCGAGGAACAGGGCAGGGCCTTACGGGGTGACTGGGCTTGGAACGGCCGCGCTATCCGGCGCATCGCTCTCCTCTTCTTCCCGGCGCATGGGCTCTTCCCCGATGGCGCCGAGGGCGAGCTCCAGGTCCGCCCCGGCGATCTGGTAGGCGAAGACGGATTGGTAATGGTTTTGCTCGGCGACCGCAAGGATCTGCCGCGCCGTAAGCACGTCGAGATGGGTGTTCACCCCCTGCTTTTCCCGCTCGATGACGAGGCGCAGGCTCTCCCGGGCCTGCTCGACGTTCCGCACCTGGCTCAGGACCGCGCTGCGGGCGGAAGCGATGTCGAGGAGCGCCTGGCGGAGCTCGAGGCGGACCTCGTCGGACAGGTCGCGGTAGAGGATCTCCAGCTGCTCCTTCTGGGCGCGGAGCTCCTGGAGGCGGCCGCGCACGAGGAGGCCGTCGAAGAGGCTCCAGTCGAGCACGAGCCCCACCGTCCAGGACTTGTCGTAGTCCTTGAAGGGGCGCTCGAAATCGTCGCTCGTGCCGCTGTACTCGCCCGTGAGGTAGATATTCGGAAAGAGATCCGCACGCGTGCCGCGGATGAGCTGCTCCTGCATGTCGATGCCGAGCCTGCTCTTGTGCACATCGGGCCGCCGACCCAGGGCTCGTCGGTAGAAGACCTCCTCGTCCGGCGTGGGAAGGGGATCGAACTCCAGCCGATCGGTGAGGACGAGGGCGCTCGATAGCGGCAGTCCCAGCAGGCGGAGAAAGGCGCTCCTGGCATTGGCGAGGTCGTTCTCCCGCCGCGTAAGGACCGTGGCTTCGTTGGTCCGCTCCACCTCGGCGCGGAGCACGTCGTAATCGGTGGCGACCTCCACCTCCTTTCGCTTCCGCACGTCCTCCAAATACTTTTCGGCAAGATGGGTCTGCTCCCGGGCCACGCGCATCAGCTCCTCGTTCAGGAGGATCTGGTAATACAGCACGCGCACGTTGTAGAGGAGGGTCTGGCGGGCCTCGCGGACATCCTCCTCGACGCTTTCCCGATACAGGCGCGCGCCGCGAAGCCCCGCGCCGATGCGGCCGCCGGAAAAGAGAGGCTGCCGGGCCTGGATTTTGGCCGTGTAGAGCTCGCTCCAGCGATCCCTGTGCCCGGGGCTGGGTTCTCGGTCGTAGGTGTCGGTGAGGTACTTGGAATATTGCCCGGAGATCGTGGGAAGGGCCTCTCCCCAGGCGGACAGGATGCGTCCTTCGGCGATCTTGCGCCCCATACCGGCGGCTTCCAAGGCCAAGGAATACCGGAGGGCGCATTGCTCGCTCTGTGCAAGGCTCATTTCGTAAACAGGCGCCGGCGGGCCCGGCTCAACCGGGGACGAAGGGGCGGCTTCCCCCGCGGCCTTCGGTTCGACCGTTTCGGCGGCGCAACCGGGAGAGGCGATCCGGACGAAAAGACCCAGTATCCCTAAAAAAAACAGCCCGAATCCTGGGATTGGGGAGCAGTTCAATCGCATAAGACCGATCCGTCGCTTTGAGCGGCACACCAAGAACCTGGCCACCATGACAGGATCATAATTCGTACGGAGCGCACCGTCAACGGGGAATCGCAACTTTCGGTGAAAGTTGAAGATACGGATCGGCCCTCCGCGTTCGCGATGCGCTTAGGACGCTCTGTCCCTTCCGCCGGGAAAGCCGCCCGCGCCAAACGCCCGCCGCCGCTTCTTCTCAAGGAGTTTCGGATCTTTTTTCGTCTCAATGAGTTGTGGTTATGACGAACCTGCCGATGCACCCCTCATCCCCTGACGCCTCCAAGATCGGAAAAAATCTTTCAACTTTCTTCGTATGATTTTTCAGTATATTTTCCGGACCCCTCCCCCTAACCCGTCGGAGTCTTTGGGCTTGCCGGAAGGAAGAGGCCCTTCTCAACCGCCCACCGGAAAGCCCTTCTTTTTTCCCGTTGCACACGCCCGGAGCGGCGGCTATTATCCAACGTGACCTGCAATCGCGCTTATATGACGAATTCATGCCTTGGGAAGCATCATGCGCGATTCCGGTTCATCTGGTTCCATCCATACTGCTCGATCATAGCGGACCGGGACAGGGCCGCCGTGGGGGGGTGGGCATTGTCCGTTCAAATTGCCGAGCAGTGGCGCAGCATTCTCGATCGCATCCAATCGAGGGTGTCGCCCGGGGCGTTTGTCACCTTTTCCAATTACACGACGCTCGAAGCCTTCTCCGGCGAAGAGATGGTGATCGGAGTGGGCAGCGCCTTCATCAAGGAGTGGCTCCGGGACCATCATCTTCCGGAGCTGCGGGCCGTGGTGCAGGACCTGTTTCAGCTCTCGCCAAAAATCCAGTTCCGCGTGGCGCCGAAGCCCTTTCAAAAGCTGCGGGAGGCCCAGGAAGCGGCCGACCTCCCCCCGCATCCGGCGGATCCTTCCCTGACGGCACGGGACCGCGGGGCTCCTTCCGCCCCCCCGTCCAGGGAGCCTCCTCTCAGGGCCGATTTCCGGTTGGACCGGTTCGTGATCGGCAGCGCCAATCGAATTGCGTTTCATGCAAGCCTCCGCGTGGTGGAATCCGACGCGGTCGAGTTCAATCCCCTGCTGATCTACGGGGCGAGCGGGCTGGGGAAGACGCACCTGTTGCAGGGGATCTGTCACGCCGCGAGGGATACGGGCCGCCGCAGGAGCGTCCTTTTCCTCTCGGGCGAGACCTTTGTCAATGAATTCCTCCGCGCCGTGGAGCGACGTTCGCGCGAGGCCTTCCGAAACCGCTTTCGCTCCATGGACCTTCTGGTCGTCGACGATATCCAGATCCTCGCGCAGGGCAACAAGGCCGCCACGCAGGAGGAGTTTTTGCACACCTTCGACGGCCTCCAGCATCGCGGGAGCCAGATCGTGCTCTCCTGCAACACCGATCCCCGGCGGATCGAGGGCCTCGCCCCGAGGCTGGCGAAGCGTTTCGTCTCCGGGCTCGCGCTCGAGCTCGATCTGCCCGACCCGGCCATGCGGCAGGCGATCGTGCGCCAAAAGGCCTCGGAGCGGTCGCTCAACCTTTCCGAGGAGATCGTGGCCCTCGCGGCCCAAAGCGACGGCGCCTGCGTCCGCGAGCTGGAAGGCTTTGTAAGCCGGCTGGCGGGCCTGGCGCGTTTTGGCGGCATCGAAATCACCCCGGACGTGGCCCGCCATGCGCTCGGGCCCAGGGAAGAGGCCGCGGCGCGCTCCGCTCCGAGGCGGACGATCGAGGCCGTGGCCGGGGCCGTCTCCGAGGCCTTCGGCGTCCTGCCGGAGGAGCTCACCGGGGCGCGGCGCAGCCGCAGGTTCCGCGAGGCGCGCGCGGCCGCCATGCTCCTCGCGCAGGAGCTCACCGGGGCCTCCCTCTCCGAGATCGGCGCCCACTTCGGCGGCCGCTCCCACGCCACGGTCCACTCCGCCATCAAGAACGCCCGCAGCGCCGTTCTCATGAACAGCACCATGGGACACCGAATCCGCTTGATTCGCGCGGTCTTTTGACCATAATACAATGGATTGTGGTTTCGAAGCATGGATTTGCCGTTTTTATAGGAGATCTCTCACGTGCCCGTCGATCCGAGTTGCCTGTTCTGCAAGTTCGTCTCCGGGAACCTGAATCCCGACACGGTGTACGAGGACAATTACTGCCTCGCCTTCCGGGATAACCGGCCCCAGGCCCCCACGCACATCCTCCTCATCCCCAAGTCCCACATCCCGCGCCTCGACACGATCCGGGAATCCGACCGCGCCATGGCGGGGCATCTCCTGGAACGGGCGGCGTACATCGCCAAGGAGGCGGGACTTTCCAAGGGGGGCTTCCGGATCGTGGTCAATTGCGGCTTCGAGGCCGGCCAGGCCGTGAACCACCTCCACCTCCACATCCTCGGCGGGCGCAAGTTCACCTGGCCGCCGGGATAACGACCGTCCGCACTTCCGTAGAAAAAAGGCCCGGTTCGCGCCGGGCCTTTTTATTTCCGGAAAAGGAATCGGAATGCCTTGCTTATTTGGGGGGGATGGTCCTGGTCAAGTCCAGGAGGCCGAATGCCTTGAGCTTTCCAATGAGGGGCCTGCCCCAGCGGAGAAAGGCCTCGGTCACATTGTTTCCCTGGGGGCTTATGAACTCCGGAGGCATGTGCCGGGTCTTGCCCGCCACGCTCTTGAGGGGCACGAGCGCGTAGCGGATCTTGTAGGGCTTGTCCGAGACGCGCCGGATGGCCGAGGAGCCGTCGATATCCCCGCTTAAGGCCATCCGGGCGGCAAACCGCCCGAGGCCCAGGCTTTCCCTGCGATCCACCTCGCTCTGGTCGGGGAAGGAGCGCTGGATGTAGCCCAGGGTGTCGCCACGCGCGCGGAGCCTGGCGAGGCCTTTCCCGGCAAAATAAGCCTTGAGCCTCTCGACGAGGGCGTCCCCCAGGGCACCCGTGCCGGAGAGCTGGACATTGCCGTGGCTGTCGGCCTCGAGCGCGCCCTGGGAAAGCACCTGTAAAATCGGCGCGTGATCCTTGTCCTCGATGCCTTCGCTTAAGGCGACCACGCACCGGCCCTCCCTCTGGTAGACCGCAAAGACCTCCCGGCAGAACCGCTCCACGTCAAAGGGGATTTCCGGCAGGTACACGAGGTGCGACCCGCTCGCGGGCGTGGTGCGGCCGAGGGCGCTCGCCGCGGTGAGAAAGCCCGCGTGGCGGCCCATGCACACGCCCACGTACACGCCGCCGAAGCATTGGTTGTCGAGGTCCACCCCCCGGAAGGCGTTCGCCACGTACCGGGCGGCCGAGCCGTAGCCGGGGGTATGGTCGTTCTCCACGAGGTCGCAGTCCACGGTCTTGGCCACGTGGAAGACGCGCAGCTCGTAGTCCTCCTCGTGGGCGGCGTCGTTCATGATGTCGAGCGTCTCGGAGGTGTCGTTCCCGCCGATGCCGAAGGCGTAGCGGATGTGGTGCGCCTGGAAGACCCGGAGCATGGCGAGGCATTCCTCGTGCGCGGGCTTGTGGCGCGTGGTGCGGAGCTCGGTGGCGGGCGTGCGGGTGATGGCCCGGAGCGCCTGGGGGCTTTGCCCCTTCAGGTTCACGAAGGTCTGCTTCAATATCCCGTCGATGCCGTTTATCGCCCCGTAGATGCCGGTCACCTCCCGGGCTTTTTTCAAGCCCTCAACAATGCCGACCCACGAGGCGTTGATGACCGCGGTCGGCCCCCCCTGGGTGAAGACCACGGCGTTGCCTTTGCGTTTCGCCATATTGTTTCCTTCCTGATTCGTATGGGCATAAGAACCGATGCTCACTCGCGCATCCGAAGATTTATAAGGGAACGGCTCCCGCCTGTCAACCGCGCGCGAGGATTCGCGCTTGACAAGGGGAATCCCCCTGGCTAATATTGCCGTAGCGTTCCGGCAGGCAACTCATTGGCGAGCAAGGCGTTCCGAAGCTGTTTTGTCGGGGAGAAGGCCATGAAGAGGGACTGGCTCAGCATCCCGGCGGTTTCGCGGCTGGTCCTCCGATGCTTCGGCATCCTGGGCGGAATCATAGGGGTCTCTATAATTGTCATGATGTTCCCTGCGGTTTTATCCATTTGGCCGAGGAATTTCGACTTGCTCGCCGTCGCTGAATTTTT
Organism: Planctomycetota bacterium; assembly: GCA_043802275.1. Taxonomy (GTDB): domain Bacteria; phylum Planctomycetota; class SZUA-567; order SZUA-567; family JAFGNG01; genus JAZDLH01. The sequence continues at coordinate 2,172 of JAZDLH010000148.1, read as the reverse complement.
TATTCACTTCCTGGTACTTCTTATTCCTTTCCTGGTTGGCGGGTACTTGGTTTGGATCGCCTATCTCCTGGTCTGGAGATTTTCCGTCCGGGCGATCAAGGCAATCTCCACGGTTAGCGCGCTTGTATTCGGTGGATGGATCATCAAACCGTGGTATGAGGGACAAAAAGGGCTTCTTCCGCACGGAAGGGAGTTTGATACAATGCTTTTTATCATGCTCATCCTAATCGTGGCCCTCCTCTTTTACCATGCCCTCGTCTATGTGCTGACGACCCTGACGGATGCGCCGCAAGAACCGGAGACGAAACCGGAGAAAGAAGTCCCCGCTGCTTGATTTCTTCTCGCTCCTTCCCCCCTTCCTCTCTGACGCAACTGGGTTAAATCCCGAAAAAAAAGCGAAGCGCGGCTATCTTATTCGCGCCCGGTTTGAAACGATCAAGCGCATCGTAACCCAAACGATCATCGTAGATTGCGCCACGACCGGAAGGCCCGGAGGATTTGCCCGACGTCCTCTTCGGTGTGCGTGGCCATGAGGGAGAGGCGGATGCGGGCCGTGCCCGCGGGCACGGTGGGCGGCCGGATGGCGGGCGCGAACACGCCCGATCGGAAGAGATGCTCCGCGAGCGCGAGGGCCGCCTCAACCGATCCCGCCACGACCGGCAGGATGTGCGCGGCGGGCAAAGGCGAGCCGGCCGGGATGAACCCCGCCTCCACAAGCCCCTGCCAGAGCTTTTTTGCGCGCGCGCAGGCGGCCCTGCCCCGCCAGGGCTCCTCTTCCACGATCTTCAGGGCTTCCAGCGCGGCCGCGGCCACTCCCGGCGGCGAGGCCGTGGTGTAAATGAACGCGCGCGCGCGGTTCCGCAAAAACCGGATAAGCTCGGCCGAGCCGGCCACGAACCCGCCGAGCGAGCCCAGGGACTTGCTCAAGGTCCCCATCATGACCGGCACGCGGCCCTCGAGCCCCAAGAGCTCGACCGCGCCCCGGCCCCTCTCGCCCAAAACCCCGGTGGCGTGCGCCTCGTCCGCCATGAGCACGGCGTCGTGTCGCTCGCAAAGCCCCACAATCTCCCGGAGGGGCGCGAGGTCGCCGTCCATGCTGAAGAGGGAATCCGTGGCCACGAGCACGCGCCTGCCCTCCTCCTTTCGGAGGAGAACGCTCAGGCGGTCGAGGTCGCAGTGGGGGTAGCTTCGGACCCGGGCGCCGGAGAGGCGCGCGCCGTCGATGAGGCTCGCATGAGAGAGCTTGTCCAGGATCACCGCGTCCGCGGTCCCCACGAGCGCGGAGATCGTTCCGAGGTTCGCCATGTAGCCCGTGGGGAAGAGGATGGCCGCTTGCGCGCCCTTGAACGCGGCCAGGCGCGCCTCGAGGGCCTCGTGGACGGCCATGTGGCCCGAGACGAGGCGGCTCGCCCCGCCGCCCGCGCCGAAGCGCTCGGTGGCCCGAATGGCGGCCTCGCACACGCGCGGGTCATGTGCCAGGCCCAGTGCGTTGTTCGAGGCGGCATTCACGAGCGTTCGGCCGTGGATCGCCAAGCGCGGGCCTTGCGCGCCCTCGACCGTCACGAGACCTCGCAAGAGGCTCTTCGCCCTGAGGTCCTCGAGCACGGGACGAATCCACTCGGAGAGCATGGCCCTTGCCTCCAGCCGCGCCTCTGTCTCTGCACCTCCACGCCTGGCCTGAGTATTGGCTTGGGGACCCTCCTGTCAAGCCTTGACCCGCGCGCCGCATCCGGCTACCATGATAAAATAAAGCGAAACGTCATGTCCCCTGCCCGATGTCCAGGAGCCGAACATGCCGGATGCGCGCCTTCCCCTGCCGGACGATCCGCGGGCCAACACGATCCGCCACCGGGTCTATTACGCGGAGACCGACCGGATGGGGTGGGTGTACTATGGAAATTACCCGGCCTGGTTCGAGCGCGGCCGGACCGAGCTTTTGCGAGAGATCGGCCTCCCGTATCGCTCGGTGGAGGAGGGAGGCCTCTTCCTTCCCGTGCGAAGCTGCGAGATCCGGTATCATCGTCCGGCGCGCTATGACGACCTCGTAACGTTCGTGACGGTTATGACGCGCGTGCGAACCGCAAGCGTAGCCTTTTTGACCGTGATTTACAATGAGGCGAACGAGCTTTTGGCCGAAGGGCGGGTGGTGCTTGCCTGCGTGAATGCTGACAG
>JAZDLH010000147.1:0-2932 GCA_043802275.1 Planctomycetota bacterium | reverse complement strand
TGCACGGCGCTTAGCCAGTCGCTATGGGCCCAGGAGACCGAGGAGGAATCCTGGGACATCCCCCGGCCATCGGTTGGTGTGACGGAGCAACGGGGAACCTTCCGAATCGAGGTAGGTCCGGGCGCAACGGGCAGACTTTTGAGAGAAGAGGAGAGGGATGCGGAAACGGGTTTAGCGGTTCCTCCGGACTATGCGCCGCAACCTCTTCCCAGTACCCAGGACGTGGCGGGGCTCCGGGCGTCGCGCGCGGAGAGGCTTTTTGAGCGGGAGTGCGGCCGTGGGGCCGACGTTTATACCGCCTCGGGCATGAAAGACGAGGCCTGGGACGAGGAGGCCCTGCTGTGCCTCACCGAGTTCGCCCGGGTCTCCTCCGGCCTCCCTTCCACCCTGCCGCTCGAGGATCTGGCCTCGCGGTTTCGCACATTGGTCAATGCCGGGTGCCGGGACCCGCTTATCTACTACGGGTGCGGCCGGACCCTGTCCACGCTCGGCCGGGAGGCGGACGCCGCGGAGTATTTCCGGGAGGCGGCAAAGGGATTTCAACAGGGCGCCTACGGCCGGGAGTGGCTCTTCCGGGCCGCGAGCCGCATGGCCGAGTGGCTGGAGCCGCGGAACAGGAAGGAGAGCGACGCATACAGGGACATGGCCATGGACGCGCTTCGGGCAGCGTATGCGGGCGGGGGCTTCACCGAGGCCGACCGGTGGCCGATTTACGAGGAGCTGAACCGCGCCGGCAAGCCGTTCAATAAGACCACATTTTACATGGCGCTCAAGGACGCGCCGGGCGTGGACCCGTGGCTCGTCAATATCCTGGGCGGGGAGGCTCAGCCGCGCATCCTGCCGAATTTCACCAAGAAGGGGATAAGCATTTCCCTGGCCGATAATACGGGAACGATGCCGTTTGAAAAGAGCGGGAGCCGCGCGCGGTTTTTCTTCGAAAAAGCGTGGGAGATCGATTCCGGGCATCCCGCGTCTGCGGTCGGCATGATCGCCTCGACAATGTCGTTTATGTCCGTCCAACAAGGAACCTCGCGCCTCTGGTTCGACCGGGCCGTGGCGGCGGACTTGACCTGCCGCGAGGCCTACGACTGCTTTATCAAGACTCTTCAGCTCTCCGTGGTCACCCAAGGCAACCCGAGGTACGACTTTGCGCTCGAATGCCTCAACACCGAACGCTTCGACACCGAGGTTCCGCTGTATTACGCCGAAATCCTGCGTTACGAATTGAGCATGATGAAGAATGCCGAGGAGAGGCTTCAATTCGTGCGCAATAAAAATGTGCTCAAGGAGTTACGGCGCCTCTTCGAGGGCTGTATCGCCAAGACCGCGACCGACGAGGAGAAAGCCCGGTACCAGTCCCTCTACGCGGAGCATTTGTGGTACTGCGCCGAAGAAGAGGAGGCCAGGCGCCTCTTTGAAGAGCTTGGCGACAAGGTGCTGCCCGAGGTATATTACCGGATGGGGACACTCGGCATCACGTATGACAAGGTGCAGACATCTGCCGGTGAAGGCAGCGTCTACTGGTGCCGCAAGGCCGCGGAGCTGGGTTATCTCCCCGCGCAACTCAAGCTGGCGGAAGGGTACGGGGGGGGGATAGACGTTGATTTTCCCAAAAATCCCGAAGAGGCGGCGAAATGGTATACCAAAGCCGCCGAGCAGGGGTCGGTGGACGCCATGTATCGACTTGGAAGGCTGTACTGGACTGGCCAGGAACTTCCTCAGGACCTACCCAAGGCCATTGGGTGGTTCCAACAAGCCGCCGAGCGGAACGACATCGACGCACAGCGATATCTCGGACAAGCTTACGAATACGCGATTGGGGTGTCACAGGACGGCCCCGAGGCCGTGAAATGGTATGAGCGAGCGGTCGAGCAGGGTGACTCGTGGTCCATGGCCTCGTTGGGAGAACTCTACCGGCATGGCCGGGGCGTGCCCCAAGATTACGCCAAGGCGGCGGAGTGGTACGAGCGGGGCGTGGCGAATAAGGATTGCCGCTCCATGTACCTCTTGGGTTGCCTCTATCATGAGGGCAACGGCGTGCCGGTCGACCGGGAAAGAGCGATCCTGCTATGGAAGCGCTCCGCGGCCGGCGGCTATGAAATGGCCCAGGAGGCCCTGGCCGGAAGCGGGCTTCTCCTCCCCGAGGAGGCAATCGGGCAAATGGACGAAAACGCCCTGCCGCAAGAGGGGTCGAGCGAACATCCCAGGGAAAAGGTGGAGCTTTTTTAATGGCGGAATCCACTTGTAAAGGCCGAGAGCCAGGGAGCGCATCCCCTCTCGCGCCCGTCTTGATGAGCGCATGGTTCTTCCGCGCAGGACCGAGCCGCGAGACGCATCCGGTCTTGTCCGCACAAGACCCTTGCGCTTCGAGCGACTGAGAATGGAATCGATAGCCCCCCTGAAGAAAGGAGATGACCCGATGCGCCGCACAACAAGGTATTGGCTATGCTTCCTCATTGGCGGTATGGCGTTCGGCCTATCGCTATGGGCCCAGGAGATCGAGGAGGAGTCCTGGGACATCCAGCGCGAGCCGGCGGCGGCGGGTGAGGCTACCTTCACACTACAGGGGTCGTATGCGCCCCGACCTCTGCCCAAGGATCAGGACATGCAAGCCATGGAGGCCAAACGTTTTGCGCGCGTCTACCCCTTTGAAATCCGAAACGGCCTTGACATATACAAAAACCACGGGCGGCGCGATCCGAAATGGGACCAGGCCGTCCTGGAATTCCTCGAGTTTTACGCCCAAAACCGGGCCACAACCTCGCCGCTTCCCATGTACAAAATATTCCCCCCCAGAACCCAGCCCCTGGTCGATGCGGGCTGCACCGATCCCTTCATCCTCTTCTGCCACGGATGGGGTCTCTTGTACGGACCTCGGCACATGGAGGCCGGACCCTTTCTGGAGCGGGCGGTCGAAGGGCTTCAAGCGGGC
>JAZDLH010000146.1:0-11731 GCA_043802275.1 Planctomycetota bacterium | reverse complement strand
GGGGTGAGGGTCGTGCCGTATCCCATGCCCAGGGCCGAGTCGATGTATTCCGCGAGAAAGGCGATACCGGCAATGGCGGCATAACGCCATATCCCGCCGAGGGGCAATCCCCCTCCCTTCTGCAAGATCAGCCACACGAGGCAAATCCCGCTGAAAATCAGAAAGAGGTTCCACCCCCACAGAAACGCCTTCGGAGCGTTTAAGACACTGATCAGCCTTTTTTGCATTACCTTATCTCCTATATGGTATAGGGTATATATCTTAAAAAAAGAAGCCTCTCCTTAGTTCCGCTTATTCTTTGTGTTTTCCCTTGCTGTTGCGTCTTGCCGTAAACTCCTGCTTTCGAACAGCGCCCTTGGCATCCAAGGTCATTTGCGCCAATGTCTCCTGATCCAGTATGGCGGAGATATTGTCGCGGACCCGCCGCATCAGGTGTCGAAGCCAGCAGGTATCAAAGGGATATGGACAATCCGGATCCTCGTGGGGCGCGGTCCGGCTCGCGCAGGGAATCGGCGCGAGCGGGCCATCCGTGGCGCGGATGATGTCCCCGAGCGTGATCTTATCCGGCGGAACGCGCAAGCTATACCCGCCGGTCTTGCCCCGTTCGCTCACCAGGATCCCGCGTTTCCGGAGAATCGCAAGCACCTGCTCCAGATACTTGACGGAGATCCCTTCTTGCTCGGCAAGCGTGGTTGCGGAGATGGGGTTACGACCAAAGTCCTCCGCAAGGAGCCGAAGAACCCGAAGGGCATAAACGCCTTTTTTGGATAGCCTCATGTTCCATAACTCCTATCTGGTATAAAGTAATTAAGCGCATTTTACATTATTTTGTCAATATTTTTCCTTTGAAGCTGCAATAAATTATGACCCCGGATGTTCGTGCTGTTCAAATCAATCGAGAGTTCCACCGGGTCAGGATCAATCGCCCTGGAAGATGTCGGCGCGTCCTCTGGCTGGGATCAGAGCCTGCATGCTTCCCGCAGCAAGGCAGCCAGCTCTTCCTCGGTCACAAGGCGCGGGTTGGCCTGAAGACTGCCCGATGGCATGGCCTCGGCCACGATGGGGCCGATGTCCTCTTCGGCGAGATTCGCCTCCGCGAGGTCCGTGGGAAGATTCAGGCTCGTGAGAAGTCCCAGGGAAAAATCCTCCGGGTCCTCTTTAAGCACATGCGTAAGAATGGCATACTTTTCCAAAACGGTCTCCCGGTTGTAGCGAAGGGCATATGGGAGGAGAATGGCGCAGAGCCGGCCGTGCCGGATGCCGGTCCGGGCGCCGATGGGGTGGGCGAGCCCGTGGACAAGCCCCAGCCGGGCATTGGCCAGGGCCATGCCCGCCATGAGGCTCCCGAGGGCGCAGCTCTCTGCGGCCCCGTGCGCGTCCCGGCCTCGCACAAAAGCCACGAGCCCCCCCGCGACCAGGGAAACCGCCCCCTGGGAGAGCGCCTCGGTAAGCGGCGTGGCGTGGCGGGAAAAATAGCTCTCCACGGCCTGGACAAAGGCGTCCATGCCCGCCTCGGCCTTGACGGCGGGAGGGGCGCCCTCCCCCAGGGCCGGGTCCACGATCACGGCCCGCGACAGGAGCGAAGGATGCCGGATGCTCTGTTTCACGCGCGCTTCCGGGTCCCAGAGCACGGCGTTCGGCGTGGCCTCGCTCCCCGTGCCGAAGGTGGTGGGGACCGCCACGAAGGGAACACCCGTGCCGGAAAGGGCCATCCCCTCGAAATAGCGCGCGACCGGATGGGGCTCCTTGAGGAGCCCGGCCGCGGCCTTGGCCACGTCGAGCACGCTTCCGCCCCCCAGGCCGATCACGACCTCGGCCCGGAAATCGCGCGCCGCCTCCAGCGCCCGGACCACCCACGGGAGCGGCGCCTCGGGCGGCACGCCCCGGAAGACGTCCTGCTCGAGCCCCGCCTCCTCGAGGAGCCCCTCCGCCCGGGCGAGAATGCCCTGGCGCTCGAGGGACCCCTCGCCCGACACGAGTAGCGCGCGCGCGCCCAAGACCTTCGCCATGCGGCCCAGTTCCCCAAACGCACCGCGCCCGGCGGCGATGAGCGGGGGCGTGCTGAAGAACGTGGCCCCGGCCTCTCCCATGATCCCCGCCCCTTTACCTTGGGCTCACCCGCTCGCCCGCTCTACTTTACTTCCGCTCCATGTTTCGCATGGGGTGCGATACGCCGATCAGGCGAACGGGAGATCGGATGATAGGAGATCAGGAGACTGCGGGGGAAGAGCGCCTTCGATTCTACACCGTTCTCTCGCTATGCGGGGTCTTTTGCCCTGTCACCTCTCCTATTCTCCTATTCCACCGCTCTGCGCCGCCGGAGGCGGCGCTCACGCCTCGGTCCCATGCGCATGGAGATGCCGGATAAGCGCAACCTCCTGGCGGGTCAAGCCCACCTGGCGCGCGATCTCGGGAACGGAATAGCCCTGTTCGGTCAGGGCCGTCACGCGTCGGGCAAGGGTCTCTTCCCAGGTGGGGTCGCCCGCGGCATCCTTCCGATCCGGGAGGGGTGAGGCCTCTTGCTGCTCGGGCGCGCCCTTGCCCGATTGTATTCCGGTCTTATTGTCCGGCGGAGGAGAGGCGGGAAAGAGGGGAAGCGTCGAAAGGAGGGGCGGCCGGCCGGAGGGGGACGGATGCGCTGGAGAAGACTCCTCGGTTGCGGAGGCGGGCGGGAAGGGCTGGGGCGAATGGCTGGGCGGCAGGCCCTGGAGCTCCTCCAATCGGGCGATGCACCGTTCCGCGTCGCGGAGGAGGGTATTGAGCACGCGGATCTTGGTATCCATGCGTCCGCTGATCTCGCGGCTCGTCTCCACGAGCTCGACGAGGATGCGGTCCGCGCCCCGGCGCGCCTCGGAAGCCTGTTCAAAGGCGCCCCACTGTTTTCGAACGGGGGTGGTGCCCTCCCGCGTGCGCCGCCGCGTCCGATACAGAATATACGGGAAGATGACGGTAAAGGCGATGACCACCAGGATAATGGCGAGGGTTGGGAGGCCGGTCGATCCTTCACTGCTGTTCGGGATCATGGGAAGACTCCCCTCGCCCGGCATAGAGGCACAAGCGGCTTCGCCCATAGACGCGCGTGTCGTGAAGTGAAAGCCCGCCCCAGGAGGGCGGAGGGTCGCCGGTCCTTTCCAGGCGGAAGACGAGCCTGCCGCCGGGCTTGAGGCATCGGGCGCTCTGCTCCATGATGCGCCGGCTTCCCGGACTTTCCCCCCATCGGGCGGTGTCGGAATACGGCGGGTCCACGAAAATGAGATCGAATGCCTCGACCGCCCCGGAAAGCGCCTTTTCCACCCCCGTCCACAGCACTTCCACGCGCTAGAGAAATCCGCAGCGTTCCAGGTTTTCAGCCAGGACCTTGGCGCCGGCCGGATCCTTCTCCACGAACACGGCGCGCTCCGCCCCCCGCGAGAGGGCCTCGATCCCGAGCGCGCCGCTGCCGGCGTATAAGTCGAGGACCGTGGCGCCCGGCAAGCGGCCCTGCAGGATGTTGAAGAGCGCCCCCCGCGTCTTTTCCAGGAGAGGCCGGGCTTGTCCCTTCAGCGCCACAGCCAACCTTCGTCCGCGTGCAGTCCCGGCGATCACGCGCATGGTTCTTCCGGCACGGCGTCCGTCTCGACGTCGGCCCCGGGGAGAAAGGCGGAGAGCTCCTCGTCCAGGGCCTTCAGCTCCTTGCGAACCTCCAAGAGCACGTTCTCCCGCGCGTCGGTGGGGATGCCCTGAACCTGCTCGAAGACGGCAATGGCCAGGTTGATCTCGTTCTGCTGCTTGAGATACTCGTCGGTGGCCTCGCGGTAGAACGTGTCCATCTTTTCCCGGGCCTTGTCGCCGTTGGATTGGGTTTGTTCCTCCATGCGCGCAAGGGTGCGCCGGGCCTCATCCAGGCGGGACCGCTCCTCCCGCGCCTTCAAGAGGAGCCCCTCCTTCTCGAGGGAACGAACCCGCCCCTCGATCGCCTCCGCCTCCCGTTGGATGGAGTGGAGATCCTCCGTCTGACTGGTCCAGGAGGCCTGCTGGAGGTCCCGCTCGGCCTGGAGCCTTTCCATGCTGAGGCGCATGACGGCGAGCCGCACCTCAAAAAGAACGCTGTATTTCCGCAGGCACTGGTCCGGCCGGGGCGTTTCCTCGTCGAGGCACTTCTCCAGATGGGTGAGCGCGGTTTGGAAGTCGCGCAGGTCCTTCCGCTCCCGGCCCCAGCGCATATATCGTTCCGCGCTTTCGAGACTCACGGTGAAGGTCTCGCTCGTGTCGTGCATACCCAGCAAGACGCCCTGGATGAAACGCAGGATATCATTGACAATGCCCATGTCCGCACGCGCTCCTCGCACCTTCCCTGCCCCGCCTCATGCGCGGCATCGGCCTACCCCTCCCTTGACGCAGGCCAGGCCCCTCGCCCGTAACAATACAGTCCGTCAAACCCATGTCAAGCAAAACCCGATGGCCCCGTCCCCCTCGCGCAAACGGAACCGGGCGCCTTCGCTTTCCACCCTAAAAAACAGCGGGAGGAGGCGAGGCCGAGGGCAGCAAAAGCGCCTTTCCCCCGCACCGGGAGTCAACGGACCGCGTAGTCCTCGCAGAGCTTCCGGACGGGCTTCCTCTTGAAGCGCACAAAGACCGGCAGGCCGTCCGGGCCGATGGTGATCGGCGCCTCGCCCCGTACGAGCGGCTCCGCATAGGCGCGCATCTTCCGGGTGATGTGGTTGCCGGCTTCGTTTAGGAACTCGCGCGGGAGGCCCTTCACGCCGTTCGCCACCTCCGCGAGGTCCGCGAGGCCCGTGACGCACGCATACGGCCGGCTCCGCTTGCGGAGGAGCGTCACCATCTTTCCGCTCACCCCCTGCAGGGCGTGGCGCACCGCGTCCCGGCCGCAGAGGTAGGCCTCGTCCACGTCCGTTTTCGAGGCGCAGTGCATGGCCGCGCGCTGGCAGGTGCCGGGCTTGTTGAAGCGGGTCTTGACCCCCACGCGGCTCTCCACGAGGTGCTTCAAGACCTCGGCCACCCCGCCGAGCTGGACGTGGCCGAAGGAGTCCCGGCCGAACGCGCCCTTGTCCGAGGCGAGATACGCCCCGTCCGGGGTCTTCAGTCCCTCGCTCGCCGCGATGAAGAGGCGGCCGAAACGGGCGAGCACCCCCTTGCAGTCCTCGACGAAGCGGTCGGGCTCGAAGGGTATCTCCGGCACGTACACGAGGTGCGGCGCGTCCTCCGGCGCCCGTGCGGCGAGGCCCGTCGAGGCCGCGATCCAGCCGGCGTTGCGCCCCATGGTCTCGAGGATCGTGCAGGTGTCGGTGGTGTAGAGCGCCTCGGTGTCGCGCCCGGCCTCCATGACGGAGGTGGCAAGGTACTTGGCCACGGAGCCGAAACCCGGGGAATGATCGGTGCAGGCGAGGTCGTTGTCCACGGTCTTCGGGACGCCCACCACGCGGAGCTCGTACCCCTTCGCGCGCGCGAGCTTGTGGATCTTGTCGGCCGTGTCCATGGAGTCGTTGCCGCCCGCGTAGAAGAAGTAGCGCACGTTGTGCGCCTGGAAAACCGCGAGGATGCGCTCGTAGTCGCGGGGGTCCCTGGGATCGAGTTTGTAGCGGCAGGAGCCGATAGCGGCCGCGGGCGACTGCCGGAGGAGCGCGATGGACCGGGGCTCCTCGCGGCCGAGGTCGAAGAGCTCCTCCCGAAGCACGCCCAGGATGCCGTTCGTGGCGCCGAAGACATGGCCCACGACGCCCCGGTGCCTGAGACAGGCCTGGATCACGCCGCAGGCGCTCGCATTGATGACGGCGGTCGGCCCGCCGGATTGCGCCACGACGGCATTCCCTCGAAGCTTCGCCATGATCTTCCTCCCGGTCGTTCGATCGGTCGCTCGGGTCGGATCGAAACGGAACGCCCTGGCGAGTTTCCCGGAACGCCTCCCGCCTGTCAAGCGGTTTGTGCGTCTCTTTCGGCGAGTTCGCCTTGACAGGACGCCCCGACCTTGGTAAGTAAGAGAAGCGACCGCTTCTTCCGGGAACAGGCGTTACGCCTGCCCAAAGAACCGTCGCGGGGCGGGGTTGTGCAAGAGGGGAAAACGGGCGCCATCTCCTGAGGAAAGGGCCCTTCATGACAAAGCGATCGCATCTTCTTCGGCGCGCGTTATTTCTTGCGCTCGTCGCATTCGGCCTCGGAGGCCTGTTCCGCCTAACGAAAGAGCCGCCCCCCGGCGGGCCCGCCGGGCGCGCTCCCTTCGCCTTGGTTCCGGGACCGAGCGACGCCCTTCTTGCCGCGGACAAGACGGTCGCGGAAGCCTCTCCGGCGACAGGGGAGAAGAACGCCGAGGAGACGTGGGAGCAGCCGCCCCAGGCCCCCTCCGCGGGCGGGGCGGAACCGGCCCAGACCCCTTCCGGCGGGGAGGACCTCTACAACAAGGTCCTCGTCATCCCGATCGAGGGCATGGTCGCCGGCGGCATGCAGAAGCTCGTGGAGGGCGCGCTCGACCGGGCCGACCATTACGGGCCCCGGCTCGTGGTCTTCGAGATCAACAGCCCCGGCGGCGTGGTGGACCCGGCCGAGGCCATCTGCAAGAAGATCCTCCAGTGCCGCTTCCCCACCGTGGCGCTCGTCACGCACGACGCCCTGAGCGCCGCCAGCATGATCTCCACCGCGTGCGACACGATCGTCCTCGTACAGGGCACGCGGATCGGCGACTGCGAGCCGCACCTCCTCATCGGCACGCTTCCCGGCGAGATGCGGGAGAAGATCGAGACCGTCATCCGCGCCCGCATGCGCTCGAACGCCCAGGAGAACGGCTATCCCGAAAAGATACTCGAGGCCATGGTCACCAAGAGCATCGAGCTCTACCAGGTCGAGTACGCCGACGGAAAGAAGGAGTTCCTGACCAAGCCCGAGCTCGACCTCTTGGAGAAACAGATCGCCGCCGGGGAGATCGCGCGGCGCATCACGAACAAACGGCTCATCTCCCCCGAGGGGCAGCTCCTGACCCTGACCGCCAAGGAGGCCCTGGAGTACGGCCTGGCCAAGGAGGTCGTCGACAGCGCCGGGGCCTACTATGCCAAGCACCGCATCAACCCGAGCGAGATATACCGCGAGAAGGCCCTGGAGTACGGTTTCAAGGGCGGAATCGGCGAGTTGAGCCTCCAGTGGCTGATGCTTCTCACCCTGTGCCTCGTCATCGGCGTGGCGGGCGTGATCGTGGAGCTCAGCACCCCCGGCTTCGGCGCGCCCGGCATCGTCGGCATCATCGGCTTCTCCTGCTTCTTCGTGATCCTATTCCTCCATCAGCGCGCGGAGGTCTGGGAGATCTGCTTCTTCCTCCTGGGGCTCGTGCTCGTGCTCACGGAGCTCTTCATCATCCCGGGCTTCGGCGTCGCCGGGGTGCTCGGGATCCTCGCGCTCATCGCGGCCTTTATCCTCAGCTACCTCCCCGCCTTCAACACGCCGGACATCGACTGGATGAAGGAAACGAAGGACATGATCGGCTTCTTCGGCCTCTCCATCCTCGGCGCGATAATCCTGGGAGCGGTCCTGGTCAAGTACCTGCCGCGCATTCCCCTGCTCGGCCGCCTCGTTCTAAGCGGGCGGCTGCGAAAGGGAGAGGACCTCCTGCGGGAGGTGGCGCTCGCCGACGCCGGCCGGTATCCGCACGAGGCCCCGCGCGAGACGCTCTCCGCCCTGATCGGCAAGGAAGGCCTCTCCACGACGGTCCTCCGGCCCGCGGGGAAGATGCGGACGGACGAGGGGAACACCCTGGACGTGGTCTCCGACGGCACGATGATCCCCAGGGGCACCCGCGTTCGCGTCGTGGACGTGAACGGGCCCCGCATCACCGTCGCGCCGGTGGAGCCGGATTCGCCCTCTCGCGGCGAATCGTCCAAGACCACGGCGTAAAACGCCCCGGCGGGCGGGCGAAGTGGTGCCTTGGATTTCTTGGCGGGGAATGATGAGGAGGGCCAAAGCGTGCCGTACCTTGAGCCCGTGCTCCTCCTCCTCTTCGCCTTTTGTTTCTTCACGCTCGAGATGATGATCCCCTCCTTCGGCCTCTTCCTGATCCTGGGTCTATTCCTCGACGGGAGCGCCGTGTTTTCCGCTTTTTCCGTGGACAGGATTTACGGATGGTGTACACTGGGAGCGGGAGTGGCCGGGATGCCCGCATCGTTCTACCTCGGATTCCGGCTGCTGCCGCACACGCCGCTCGTCCTGAAGAACGTCTACGAGCCGGCGGTGGACCGGCGGGGCATTCCCCGGCCGGCCGCCCTCTCCCGGGGGGCGCAAGGCGCGGCCAAGAGCGCCCTTCGCCCCATGGGGACCGCGGTCTTCGCCGGCGTCGCGGTGGAGGTGACGAGCGCCGCGGGACGCATCGAGCCGGGCACGCGGGTGGAGGTCGTCGAATGCGCGGGCCGCCGCGTGGTGGTGCGGCCGCTCGAGGAACCATGAACCGTCCGGGGGGTCCGAGCCGGCGGGGCGGCCCACCCCAAGGGAGAGAATAACCGTTCGAACGGGAGCGCCGGACACGCCTGGGTTCAGGAACGAGGAGGACCGTCATGAACTTTACATGGGTTGGTGGAAGCGCGATCATCGTGTTGGGCGTCATCCTGCTCATCCTCGCGCTCTCGTACGGGCAGCTCTGGCTCCAGGCCTACTTCAGCGGCGTACACGTCTCCTTCGCCACGCTCATCGGCATGACCTTCCGCAAGGTGAACTCGCGCATGATCGTGAACTCCCTCATCATGGCCCACAAGGCGAACCTTGACGTGTCGATCGACTTTCTCGAGCAGCACTTCCTCGCGCGGGGGAACGTCCCGGTCCTCACCCAGGCCCAGGTCATGGGGTGCCAGTCGGGCCTCAACATCTCCATCCAGCCCCTGGGCGCGCACCTTTTGGCCGGGGGCGACGTGAGCGCCGTGGTGCGCGCGCTCATCGCGGCGGACAAGGCCGGGATCGACCTCTCCTTCCAAAAGGCCTGCGCCATCGACCTCGCGGGCCGCGACATCGTGGACGCGGTGAACACGTCCGTCGACCCGCGCGTGATCGACTGCCCCAAGGCGGGCTCCCCCAGCGGCAAGTCCACGCTCGACGCCGTGGCCAAGGACGGCATCCAGGTCAAGGCCAAGGCGCGCGTGACGGTGCGCACCTGCATCGAGCGGCTCGTGGGCGGCGCCACGGACGATACGATCATCGCCCGCGTGGGCGAGGGCATCGTCTCGGCCATCGGCTCGTCCGAGAGCTACACCCAGGTTTTGGAGAACCCCGACCGGATCTCGAACGCCGTTTTGGCCAAGGGGCTCGACAGCGGCACGGCCTTTGAAATCCTCTCGATCGACATCGCCGACGTGGACGTCGGGGAGAACATAGGCGCCAAGCTCGACATCGATCGCGCGAACGCCCAGAAGCAGATCGCCCAGGCGAACGCCGAGAAGCGCGCGGCCGAGGCCCGCGCGGCCCAGGCCGAGCAGGAGGCCAAGATCCGCGAGATGCGCGCCGAGGTCGTCAAGGCCGAGGCCGAGGTGCCCCGCGCCATCGCCGAGGCCTTTCGCACCGGACGCCTCGGGATCATGGACTATTACCGCATGCGCAACATCCAGGCCGACACCGAGATGCGCCATACGATCGGCGGCGGCGGCGAGGGGCAGGAATAGCCCTCGGCCTCGAAGGCCGCTCCTGCGCGATCTCTCGAGGAGGGCGCGGCCTCATTGCCTTCGCCTCGCCTGGGTCCGGAACGAAACGGGAAGAACGCCATGGCGGAAGAACGCGACCTCCAGGAGTGGCTGAAGGATCTCAAGCGCCGGGCGGAGCATGAAAAGCGCCGGGGCTCGGGAACGCCTTCCCGCCCGGCGCGCGTGTACCGCCTCCCGCCGGAGACAGCTCGGCAGCGGCACAAATCTCTCGAGGATTACGGCCGCGCGGCCGCGGCGCCGGTCGCGCCGAAGATGCCCCCCGGCCAGAGCGTGGTCCCCACCGCCGCGGACGTGGCCCGCCGGCTCCTGGGGGAGAAAAAGGCGCGCGAGGAGGAACGGAAGCGGCGTCTGACGCTGGAGGCGCACGCGATCGCGGCCCGGGAGGCCCGGGAGCGCCTGGAGCGGGAGAGCGCCGAGCGGGAGCGTGCGGAGGAAAAGCGGGTCGATCAGGAGCGCCTGGCAGCAGAAGAGGCGCTTCGCCGTGCATCCACCCGTGTGAAGAACGTCCCCCGCGTCGGCGCAAAGGCCCCACTTACCCCCGTTGCGACCCTTTCCGGCGGAAACCCTTTGAATAACCTCCGCCGGAATACGGCCCTGCTCCGCGAGGCCATGGTCGCGCTCGAAATACTGGGCCCCCCGATCGCTCTCCGCCCACGCAATGCCCCTTGGGACGCGGATTAACCCCGGGCCCGGCCCTCAAGACCGGTCCAGGGCGCGGACCTTCTCGAGAATGGCGGCGTGGGCCTCGTCCATGATGGGCTTCACGTCCTCGTAGCGGAGCGTGCGCTCCGAAAAATCGCGGCGCTTCAACCCCCCGAGGAAGCGCTCCTCGAACTCCCGGAAGTACGAGCCGTAGAGGTGGTAGCTGTCCGCAAAGTGGACGTAGCGGCCCAGGCGCACCTCCCGCCCGGAAAGCTCTCCCAACCGTTCGGCGATCCTCTCCTGCAGCCGCACGAGCGCGAACATGTTCATGAACGCGGCCTTGTAGGCGTCGTTCGAGCGGAAGCGGACGTTCATGCCGAGGTGGGGGAAGCCCTCCTCCTCGGTCACGCGGCACCAGAGGCTCTGCAGGCACGGCGGGTCGTAGCAGTCGAGATCTTCCCACGCCTTCCAGGTGACGGCCTGCGCGCGGCGCGTATAGGGCGTCTGGGCGAGCTTTTGGGCGATCCGCTCGAGCTGATCGATGGCGCCCTGGGAGAGGCCCGGCGCCGTGTAGGCGGCGAGGCGGCCGTGGTAGGTGTATTCCCAGCGCGTGTCGTGGGGATCGCGGGGGTCGCGCACGAGGTGATCCTTGATGCCGTCGCAAACCTCCATCACGTACTCCTCGAGGTCCTCCAGCCCGCCGGGGAAGTCCTGGTGGATCCTGGGCTCGGCCAGCGGCTCCTCGACCGTGATGAGCATGGTGGCGTCGTAGCTCGGGGGGTCTTCGGGCTTGTCGTACATGGTCCGGATGCGGCCGCCCCGCTCATGGAGAACGATGAGCGAATTCTCCCACGCCTCGGCCAGCCCCAGGCCGCGCGCGGTGAGCACCGGCATCCCTTTCATGCCCCCTCCTCCCCTAAAGCGGAACGCGCCCCCCTGGCTGCTTGACCCATCCCGGAAACGGGCAAGGCCCTCTCTCCCGGAACCGGGCGGATCAGCCGTTGTACGGCAGGCGCTCCATGAGGCGCAGCACAAGGGCCAAAAGCGCAATCGTGGCCGCCGCGAGGAGCAGGCCCAGCCCGTAGCTCAAAGCCTTTGGGAGGGGCACGCCCAAGGACTCTGCGGGCGGGGGCCCGAAAACCGGCGCCTGGGCCGGGCCGGGCCCCGTTCCGGGTAGGGCAGCCGCGCCTTCGGCCAAGGAGTCTTCCGCACCCGCGGCCTTTTTTAAAGAATCTTCGGACAACGTTTCTTGCTTGCCGGCGGGCTCGGTTTCAGGATCCATGCCGGTTCTTCCCTTTCCTGCGTCGGCCGGACGGGCTTGAAAGCCGCCCGCGAGGGGCGCGAGCGCGTCAAGCATGGCTGCACCCGTTTGTATGGAGCGCGTCCCCCCGGGTCAAGGAATTTTCATGCGCCCGGCAGGCCGGTCA
>JAZDLH010000145.1:0-2599 GCA_043802275.1 Planctomycetota bacterium | reverse complement strand
AGTTTCATGTTCTTGCCGATCCCCGGGAAACTGCCCACTTCGAATTTGAATGGGTCCTTGGCGGCCCCGTCAAAAACCATTGACACGAGTTTGATCTCGTTAGAGCCTCCGAAGAGGTCTTCCAGGATCCCATCGAACGGGTGCTTCCCATTTTTGTGGGGACAGGGAGCCGCATGGTATTCTTTCGTAAGTGTGAAGTACGAAAGGAGATAGCCATGCAAGCTCCCGAGACCTTCCCTCGTCTGAGGGACGCCATTCTTCAGGTTTTGGATCAGGATGTCAAGGATTTCACCGAGGAACTCTGCCGCGGGCCATGCCGGCAAGTCGATGCCGGAGCCGCCACCCCCATCGGGAGGGAAGCGATCGAAGAGGCCGATGCCCTCTTCGCACCTGCTGATATTGCCCTGGAGGTTCTGGCGGGCCGGGACCCGGTCGAGGGGCTCGATGATCGTCTCGAATCCGTTCGCAGCCTCGACGCTTGGCTCCGGTCCCTGGCCAACGCGAACATGAAGCACTGGTTCCACATTTTCGTGGAGAGGCGGATCGGCACGGGTTACGTGGGTCCGAGCTTCGAGCTCGAGGGCGTGCGATACGTGTTCCACGACTACCGGGTGCGCCCGGTCTTCCTCGTTGCGGGCGAGTCTTCGCTCCGGGCAGCCTACTACCGGAGGGAAGGGGGCGGGGTGGGCATCTTTCCCATCGATCTGGTTCTCGGCCTTGACCGCTCGGGCTGCACCCGGGAGGCGTCCTTCATGATGGCGCACTTCTCCAGCGAGAGCGACTATCCGCAGGCCGAGGAGCTCATCCGCCGAGCGACGGGGGTGACGATCGACCAGAACCGGCTGCACCGGCGCATGGAGGCTCTCGGAGAGACGGCGCAATCGCTTCAGGAATCCCCGCCGAGCCCGCCCGAAGCCCAGCCCTGCCCCGCCCGCCTGGTGATCGAGACCGACGGGGTGATGGTTCCCATGCGGTATGACCCGGAAGGGAAAGATCCGGAGTTGGCCAAGGAGGGGTATCACGAGGCGCACTCGGGTGTCGTTGCGGTCCCCGGCCCCGCGGAGCCCGCCGAGCCGAAGTATCACCGGAAAGACCGCTCTCCCGATCGTCCGTCCCGAACGAAAGCCGATACCCACCGGGACATCCAGCTTCGCGAATCGACCTGCGTGGCCACCTATGAAGGCCGCAAGGGCCATCTTCGGAAGTTGAAAGCCGAGGCGGAACGGCGCGGTTGGACGGTGGAGACGGAGACCGCGATCCTGGGAGACGGAAGCCCCTGGATCCACAAGGACACGCGGAAGCTCTTCCCGGGGTCCATTCACATCCTGGATTGGCATCACGCGATGGAGCACCTGGCGGACGTGCGAAATCTCGTATACAAGCCGGGTTCTCCGGATGGGGAAGCATGGCTGGCCCGTCACGAGATCAACCTGTGGGACGGGAAGCCGGAGCCGGTGGTCTCGTCCATCTATTTCCTGGCGCGCACGTCGTCCAAGTCCGTCGCAAAGAAGTTGCGGACGGAAGCCCGGTTCTTTCGTAAACGCGTGAAGATGATGGATTATCCCTCCTATCGCGCGGCGGGATGGCCGATCGGCAGCGGCGCCGTGGAGTCTTTCTGTCGTCATGGGATCCAGGAACGCTGCAAGTGCTCGGGAATGCGATGGTCGCCGCAGGGCATCAGGAATATCCTTGCGGTCAGAACCACGATCCTCAATGCCCGATTCAATGAACTGTGGGCTGCTCATGCCAGCCGCGCCGCACTGATGGAGGCCGTATGAGCACCCATGAAAATGGGAAGCACCCGGCTCAGGTCAGGGTTTTCAAGGATCGAAGTTTCTTAGCGTTGCAGACGGTCAAGTCCAAGGGCCTGAAGAAGCGCCTTCCGGTCGCAGGATCTCTGAATATCTGGTCCTGCCCGCTACGCAAGCAAGCCCACGCTCCGGGATGAGAAGCAGAGAATCGCCGCCGTCGCCCCGATGCTGCGAATGCGGTCCTCACTCATGGAATGCCCACTCCACCTCGGAAGAGTCCGGCCTCCCCCATTCCTCAGCGAACACGGAATGCAGAAAGGGCAGGTGGAGAGGACGGCGGTGGAATATGGTGAGGCGTCAAGGGATAGAATTGTTGGGAAATTCCGCGGTGGGCAATTCTCGGGCAATCGGTGGGCTATGCCCTCGAGCGGTCCGAGGCCTCTCGGTCCGAACGTCGGGGGCTTCGCCGTGCTTCGGAGCTCAAGGAGCAGTCGCCGATCGGGAGGGGCTTTTTCGTGCGTCGAGCCTTCATGGGGTCGAGGTCAGGGCCGGGCCGAATCAGCCCTTTCGCGCACAGGTATAGCCGATCCCGGATCTCCTTCGGCAGCTTTCTTGCGAGGTCTTTCAGCGCGCCGGCGGGCGCCTCCGCGCGGGGTAGGGGCTTTCCACCCAAAACGAGTAGGGCTTCGAGCAAGCATGAAGAGGAATCAGCAAAACAGTAGGTCTTCCCATCGAAGCGTACGCGTCCCTTTTCGTATCGCGCGCGAGGTTCTGGTCCGAGTCGAGCAACAAGCCTCACTTGTGACGCCGCTTGGGCCTCGAACCTGTCCAGACCCACCCAAATCTCC
>JAZDLH010000144.1:0-6189 GCA_043802275.1 Planctomycetota bacterium | reverse complement strand
TCCCCCGCCCCGGGCGAGGCGTGGGCCGCCATCGCGGAGCCCTCGCCCCTCGGGGCCGCGGCGCTCGCCGCCCTGCGTCTCGCGCACAACCTGGGTGCCGAGGCCCAAGTCTACCTTGCCGGCGAGTCGATCGACGCCTGCGCCGAGTTCGCGGTCATGCTCGAGGTCGCCGGGTGCATGAATCTGCCGGTCCGGTTGTGGAACGAGGAGGCGCGCACGTCCCTTTCGGAGGAGACGCGGCTCCTGTGGGCGGCTTCTCCCCGATTGCCGGAGGAAACGCGCGGCATCCGGCTACCCCTCGCGGAGGTCGAGAGCGCGGACGCGTGGAATGCAAAGGCCGCCGGCTCGAGGCCGGAGACCTTTCTCCATCGCGCGACGGCCGGGACGCCCGTCCTCTCCGCGGCGGCGGTGCGCGCGCTCGACGCGGCCGCGACGCGCGAATACGGCCTGCCGGGCCTCTGCCTCATGGAGAACGCCGGGATCGGCGCGGCGGCCGTGGCGCGCGATATGCTCGCCCGTCGCCCGGAGGCCGGGGTCCTGGTCCTGGCCGGACGCGGGAATAACGGCGGCGACGCGTTCGTCGCGGCGCGGGGGCTTTGCGAGGGGGGTTATTCCGTGCGCGTGGCGCTCTTGGCCGAGCCGGAGGCCCTCCGGGGCGACGCGCGGGAGAATTACGAGATACTGGCCGCCGGTGGCCTCGCGTGCGCGTGCGTCGCGAAGGACATGGAACGGCTGGAGGCGCTCCTTCGGGAGGCGCCGCTTGTGGTGGACGGGCTCCTCGGGACCGGGCTCGCGGGCGAGGTGAAGGGACCGGTGCGCGAGGCGATTGAGCGCGTGAACGCCTCGGGCGCGGAGGTCCTGGCGCTCGACCTCCCCTCGGGCCTCGACGCGGACACGGGCGCGGTCCTGGGCGCGGCCGTTTGCGCCGAGAGGACCGTGACCTTCGCGGCCTTGAAGCCGGGGCTTCTCCAGGGCGAAGGCCCGCGCCTCGCGGGCGAGGTGACCGTGGCGGACATCGGCGCGCCGGCGGAACTTTTGAGGGGGGGGCGGGGGTGATGGCGCGGCTCGTCTTTCTCGGAACGGGCACGAGCACCGGCGTCCCCATGATCGGCTGCCGGTGCCCGGTCTGCGCCTCGGGCGATCCGCGCGACAAGCGGCTGCGGGCGAGCGTGCTCTTCGAGGCGGACTCCGTGCGCGTGGTGGTGGACGCGACCCCCGAGCTCCGCCTCCAGTGCCTGCGCGCGAATCTCGATCATCTCGACGCGGTCTTCCTCACGCACGAGCACGCCGATCACATCGCGGGCCTGGACGACCTGCGCGGCTTCACCTTCGAGCGGGACGCGCCCCTGCCGGTCTACGGCGACCCCAAGACCCTGGCGTATATCCGGAAGCGCTTCGACTATGTCTTCGGCCCGCCCTATGTGGCCGGGAACCTGCCCCGGATCGAGCTCGTGGAGATCCACGGGCCGGTGCGGGTGGGGCCGCTCCTCTTCGAGCCCCTGCCGGTCTTCCACGGCCCCCTGCCGGTCCTGGCGTTCCGCGTGGGGGGGCTCGCGTACCTCACGGACGTGAGCCGCGTGCCCGAGGAGACCCTGACGCGCCTCGCGGGGCTGGACGTCCTCGTGGTGGACGCGGTGCGCGTGACGCCGCACCCGACGCACTTCTCCCTCAAGGAGGCGCTTGCCCTCATCGCGCGCCTCCGGCCGGGGAAGGCCTTTCTCACGCACATCAACCACGAGATCAGCCACGCGCGCCACTCGCGGGAGCTCCCGGAGGGCGTGCGGATCGCCTACGACGGCCTGGCCGTGGAGTTCGAGTGAAGCGAGAGGATGACCCGGGAAACGAGGAAAGGGCCCGGCCCATGGACGCGAGCGGGAAACGGTTCGGACAGCTCTTGGGCGAAACCTTCGCCTGCTCCTGCGGAAGGACGCACGTCATCGAGCCGCGCGAGGCAATCTACGCGGACGAGGCGCTCTCCCTCCTCCCGGAGATCCTCGCGCGCCACGCCCTGGGCAGGCGCGCGGCCGTGCTTCTGGACGAGCGCACGCGCGCGGCCGCGGGAGAGGAGGCGCTGGCGGCCCTCAAGGCGGCGCATTGGCGGTCGGTCGAGGTCCTCGTAGCCGACCCCGCGCCGGGACATTCACCCGTGTGCGACGACCTTACCCTCGAAGCCCTCCAGGCCCGCATCGGGGAGGTCGACCTCTTCCTCCCGGTCGGGAGCGGGGTCTTGTGCGACCTCGGAAAGTGGCTCGCATGGGAGCGGAAGCTTCCCTTCGTGGCCCTCGCCACGGCGGCGAGCATGAACGGCTACGCCTCGGCGAACATCGCGCCCACGCTCAAAGGCGTGAAAAGCCTTCTCTACGCGCGGCCGCCCGGCGCGGTCGTCTCCGCGCCGCGCATCCTGGAGGCGGCGCCGCACGAGCTCACGAGCGCGGGGCTGGGGGACATCCTCGCGAAGTCGGTGAGCACCGCCGACTGGCGCCTCAATCACCTCCTCTTCGGCGACCACTACTGCCCGCGCGCCGCCGGGCTCATCAACGACATCGAGCCCCTGTACCTCGACCGGCCCGCCGCGATCCGCCGCCGCGAGCGGGAGGCCCTCGCCGCGCTCTTCGAGGGGCTCCTGTACACGGGCGTGGCCATGACCATGGCCGGCACGAGCGCGCCCTCCTCCGGGGGCGAGCACATGGTGAGCCACACGCTCGACATGATGGCCTCCGTCGACGGGCGGGAGCACGACCTCCACGGCCGGCAGGTGGGGGTGGGGACGGTGCTCACGAGCGAGCTCTACCGCCGCGTCCTGGCGCTCGAGCGTCCCGCGTGGGCGGCCCCGGCGCCCGAGGTGGACCGCGGCTTCTGGGGGACGCTCGCCGGGGCGGTGGCCGGGGAATACGGCCAAAAGCTCGAACGGATCGCGCGCGCGCAAGAGGCGCTCGCGCGGCCCGGGGCCTGGGACCGGCTGCGGGCGGAGCTCGCGCTCCTGGTGCGGACGCCGGAGCGGATCCGGGAGTGCTTAAAAACGGCGGGAGCGGCCTCGCGCGCGGAGGAGATCCGCTGCACGCGCGCGCGCCTCGAGGAGGCCCTGGCCCACGCGCACGAGATCCGCTCGCGCTTCACCGTCCTCGACCTCGCCCGCCTCGCGGGGATCCTGCCAAAGGCTACGGGAGAGATCGTGGAGGCGTGGGCCTGAGGACCGAGGCGCGCGGGAAGGGATCGGGCGGGATCAATCCTCGCGCTTCTCCACGAGCGCCACGAGCGAGAGGCCGAGGGGCAGGCCGACCCCCCAGACAATCCGGCTCTCCAGGCGTCCCCACAGGGCGAGGAGGGCGTTCAGGGGCTGCGGCACGTCCGGCACGCCCGGCTCCACGACCGGCGGGCGGAAAAGGAGGTCGCGCCCGCGCAGGAGCACGGCGGGAAGAAGCCCCGCCAAGTTGGAATAGCTCAGGCGAATCACGCGGAAGCCCACCCCCTCCAGGAGTTTTTTGAACGCCCGGCGCGTGTAGCGGCGCCGGTGGCCGAGCGCCCGGTCGCGGCGGGCATAGAGCAGGGGATAGGCCGGCACGGTGAGCACCAGGCACCCGCCCACGGCAAGGATCCGCCAGGCCTCCCAGAGGCAGGCGGCGGGGTCCGCGCTCTGCGCGAGAATATCGAGCATGAGAAGCGCGTGGAAGGCCCCCTCCCGGAAGGGCCAGCCCGCATCCGCGCTGCAGACAAGGGCCCTGGGGACGTCGTTCTCGCGCGCGAAACGGGCCGCTTCGAACAAGCGGTCCGCGGCGAAGACCTCCCACCCCTGCCGCGCCAGGAGCCGCACGAGCCGGCCTCCCCCGAGGCCCATGACCAGAACCCGCACCGAGCGGCGAAGATGGCCCTCCAGCAGCGTGAAGACAAGGTTGCGCTTGTTCACGTGCCACCAGGAGGCCGTCTCCTGGCGGTGCAACGCCTCCCAATGCGTAAGGTCCGCCTGCACCATGCCGTCCCCTTGACGCTGCGCAAAGCCTTTCTCCCTGGATGGAGGCATGGAATTCCATCCGGAACCAGCCAGGGTAAAATCCGGGCCCAAGGATGCCCACACCCTTACAAGTAAACGATTTCCCCTTTACCCGCAAGGAGAAAATAGGGGGCAGGCAGCCCTGCGCAAGGCTAAAATGGGGGCCGAATCCGGCCTTGCGCCGCCTTGCGCCGCGCGCAACATGTTTTTCCCGACCGGAACAAGGGCTCTCAACTCCTGCTAAAAACCCCCCTTGACGCCGGGGGGAAGCCGGGTATCCTGCGCCTACGGGCCCCGGGCCCTTCACGAGGAGCGATCCATGCTCATCCACCCCTTCCAGCTTCGCCAGGAGCGCGGAGGCGCGCACCACTTCCTTGGCCGGCTCTTCGAGGAGTTCCGACGAGAGGGGGAGGAGGTCGCCTTTCGCGACGAGCCCGACGGGGCGGGCGCCGTGGTCTTCGTAAACTCCTTTCTCACGCCTGCGGCGACGGTGCGGCGCTTCTGGGCCGCGGGGCACCCCATCCTCCTGCGGTTGGACGGGTCGGCCTATGCCTACGGCCGGTTCGACCGAGCCGACCGGGTCCAGGAGGCGGTCGGCCGCTACGCGGACGCGGTGGTCTTTCAGAGCGTCTTCTCGCGGGAGGTGCTGGCGCACCGCCGCATCCTCTCGGCCCCGGGGACGGTCATCCCCAACGCCGTGGACACCGCCTTCTTCACCCCGGAAGGAGAGCGCTTGCACCGCATCCCAAGGGACCGGCCGTCGGTGCTTTTCGCCTCGCACTCTCGCCTCTTTCTCAAGGGTCTGCGGGAGTTCGTGCACCTCGCCTGGCTCTGCCCCGAGGCGCGTTTTTTCGCGGCGGGGGACCTCGGCTGGGACGCCCTCCCCGGGAACATGGGCGGGGGACTGCCCGAAAACTTCGTGCTCCTCGGCCGTCTCGACCCAGGGGCCTTCGCCCGGGCGCTCCGGAGCGCGGACGTCTTCTGCTTCCCAGGGCACAACGACGCGGCGCCGAACGTTGTGCTCCAGGCCCTCGCGAGCGGGTGCCCGGTCTGGTACCGGAGAAGCGGCGGCGTTCCCGAGCAGGCGGAGGGGTGCGGCCGGCCCATCTCCGACCGGCCGAGGGAAGATCTCGCCCGGCTCCTCGAGGAGCGGGAGGCGCTCTCCCGCCGGTCGCGGGCCCGGGCGCTCGATCGGTTCGCCCTTCCCCGGGCGGCCCGGCAATACCTCGCCGCGATCCGCTCCCTCGCCGGGCGATCCGGAAAGAGGGGTCTCAAGCGCTCGTTTCTGGCGGGGCTCGTCAAGCGCCTGGCCCCCTGTCGCGCGCGCGCGCGCGTGCTTCGCGTGGGCTTCTTCCTCCACCTCGACCGCGTGCCGGCCAAAGAGTATCACCGGTTGCGGGCCTCGGCCTGGATCCGCGGGTTCCAGATGGTACGGACGCTAAGGCCGCACGGGATCGAGGTCCGGCTCGATCCGCCGGACGCAAGGGGCCTCGATCTCGCGGTCATCCTCGACCGGCCGACCGAGCGCGCCCTCAAAACGTCCGAGCTTCTTCGCGCTGCGGGCGTGCCCTATGTCTTTGACCTCGTCACGAACGTGCTCGAGCCCTCCTCGCTCGAGACGGATCCGCCCGTCGTGATCCCGGAAGAGGAGGTGCGGCGGGCGGAGCGGATACTGTCGGGCGCGTGCGCCATAAGCGCGGTCTCGCCCTGGCTCGCGGACCGGGCCGCGCGGCTCCATCCCCTTACGCGCTGCCTGCCCGACGGCGTGCCCGAGGCCTGGTTTCGGACGGAGCGGCCTCCGCCGCCGGCCGAAGGGCCGCTCACCCTGGGCTACGCCGGCCGGGTATCCAAGGCCGAGGAGCTCGGGCCCTGGTGGGCGGCCGCGCGCGCGCGCGGTTGCCGGCTCTTGGTGATCGCCGACCGGAGGCCCAAGGGGCTTGACGGGTCGGAGTTCGTGCCCTGGCGGTTTAAGACCTTTGCGCGCGCCTGCCGGGGGATCGATCTCGGCCTTGCCCCGCGCGCGCGGCTTGACGCCCCCTACAACCAGGGCCACAGCGCCTTCAAGATCGACGCCTTCCTCGCCCAGGGCATCCCCGTGCTCGCCGCGCCCGTGCCTTCGTACCTGCCGATCCTGGGGGCAGGGAGGTGCGGCGCCCTCGTGCGCTCCACGGAGGAATTCGCGGAAAAGCTCGAGCGTTACG
>JAZDLH010000143.1:0-7130 GCA_043802275.1 Planctomycetota bacterium | reverse complement strand
ATTACATATCAATTGTCGTGCCAGGGATAGATTAGCGTTTTTATAAGGTCTGTCAATGCCGGAATTTGCCATGGCGACAGGAAATTCATACAGAAAGCCCGCAAGAAGGTCAAATTCCAAGCTTTTCTTCTCGGTTCTTGTTATCGAGCATGTCAAAATGACAATAAAAACAGGGCGGATGGGCATCCGCCCTGAAATCTTTTTGTCACTGAGTGCCCAACGATGCTCTTAGAAAACAATTTCCTGGGATGCACTACTTGCCGATCTGGAAATTGACGAGCGTGGGCTGGACCCACTTGGGATTGCGATTCAGGTCATCCTCCCCCAGGCGCTCAGCCGGGAGGTTTTCCAGGTTCGGATACCGGTGGAGCTCGTACACCCGCCCGGGCAGGAGCGTGCCCTGGCTTTGCGCGTCCTTGACCGACGCGCGGCCGGCCAGAAGCGTCACCTCGGGCGCGGGGGAACCGCCCGGCGCGTAGTTCTCCGCGGGCTTCATGTCCACGCCGAGCCAGCTTCCAGGCGCCACGAGGAGCGTGTGCAGGGGAAGGCGCATCTCCACGGGCCGGTCGCGGTCAAAGACGCGAAGCGAAACAAGCCCGTTTTTCACGGAGAGGACGCCGTTGTCGAAGTCCACGTTGCTGCCCTTGTCCATCACGAGGCGCACGCCCGGGGCGATTTCCACGCCCGTCTGCCCCTGGACCGCCCGGAGGGACAAGGCCTTGTCCACGGCAAGCGATCCGGTCGCGTCGGCCCACTCCCGGTCGGGATAAAGAACCCGCACAGGAGCGCCCTCGACCTTGCCTTGCCAAGGGGCGGTCGTCGGGGAGGGCTCGGTCGCTTGGGAGGCCTCAATCGCGGCTTGGCCCGTATTCGAAGCGCCAAGGAGAACCGGCAGAATCGGCGCTGCGGGCGGCTCGACGCGCAAGGGGATGAGGGCCACTGCGATGAGAAGAGAGGCGGCGAGGGCCGTAACGGTTCCGAACGCGTAGAGGCGCATCCTTCGGCGCGCGCGGCGGCGGGTTCCGGCCTGGGCCTTGAGCTCGGTCAAAAGCGCGGTTTGGAATTCCGCGGCCGGCTCGGGCGGCTCGTAGGCCCTCTGCAAAAGCGAGCGCAAATCCATGGAGCTTTCCTCCTCACCTTTCGAAAAATCCAAGAAGCCGCAGGGCCGTCTCTCCCTATTATCGTAAGACCTTCCGCGCCCTCATGCGGGCAGGAGCCCCGCATCGGCCGCCAGGGTTGCGAAGACCTGGCGAAAGGCGGCCCGGGCGCGCGTGAGCTTGCTCTCCACCGATTTCTCGGTTTTCTTCAGCGCCCGCGCCATGTCCCGCGTGGAGAGGTCGAGCACGTACTTCATCTCCAAAAGCTTGCTGTATTCCCCCGGGAGCGAGCCCATCGCGAGGCCCACGACGTGCTTCAACTCCTCGCTCTCGAGCGCCGCCTCCTGCAGGTTCACCTGGTCGAGGTCGGCGAAGATCGTGTCGAGCTCGCCCTCGAGCATGCTCCAGCTCATCTCGCGCGCGTGGGCCCGGCCCATTAGGGCGTTGCTCGAGCGGATGCGGTTGCGCGAGACGGTCACGAGCCACGCCTCGATGGTGCCGCGGTCGGGGTCGTACCGGCCGATCTTCTCGAGGGCCTCCAGAAAGGTGTCGTGCACGACCTCCTCGGTGTTGTGGTGGTCGCGGCCCACGCGGTAATAGACATAGCGATAGAGGCGGGCGAAGTACTTGTCGTAGAAACGCTCCACCTCGGCCTCGTCCCCCTTGAGAAGGCCGCTACGGAGTTCCCTGTCTTCGCGCCGAACTTCGTCGGATACGAGTCGCATAAGCCGTTCTTCCCGTAAGCGGGCGGATCCGAGGATCACGTCTAAAAGGTACTGTCACCCGCGATGCCTGCATCCCTCGTGAAAAACATGTCCCCTCACCCTTCCCCGCCGTCGCGCCCGGACCGGCGCCCTCTTAAGTTTTGGGCCTCGCCGGGGCCGGGCCTGTCGCCCTTAGTGTTCTCTCGCTCTTTATTATACCCGCAACCCGGCAAAAAATCTTATTTTTCCGGCGGCTCCTCCACCGGCTCCTCCTCCCTCGCCTTGGGCAGGACGACCTTTGTATATTGTTCGCCCCACTTGACTTCCATGGAGTAATAAACTCTTAACACCGTGGCCCGGGCCTCGGTCAAGCTGCGCGAGAGCACCCGCACCAGCACCGCGGCCTGGCGGTTCGGGAAGTATCGCATGCGGCTGGCCATGTGCCACCGGTCCTCTTCCCTTCGGCTGGCGAAGACATAGGTCTCGGAGTTGGGAAGGTACCGGCACTCCACATCGGTCATCCGCTCCGTCGGAAACAGGCGCAAAAAAAACCGTGTGGCCCCTTCAAAGCCCTCCTTTATGTCCTGCTCGTTTTTCGAGCCTTCCGCGATGGGGATTAGGACCACGATCACCTCGTTCTCCCCGTCCGCCGCGGAGATGTACCGGACCCCGTTCTGCGGGATGATCTTCGCCTCGATGATGTTGCCCGGCAGGGAGACGCGCAGCCAGTTCAGGCGCCAGGGGATATAATCCGGCCGTTTTTCCCGCTCGGACCGGTAGCGGGGGAGGACGAGGACGATCGGCAGGAAGATCACGACGGCGATGAGGAGGTAGAGGGGGTTGATCTTCTCTCTTCTTCGGCGCCGCATGGAACCCGTTCCCCTTTCCGCCTCCCTCTCCGGCCCGCCTGGAAGGGGCCACAGATAGACCGCCGCTCGCTTTCCCCTGCCTCCCGGCGATGCGCGCCCCGCCCTTCGGTCGGGACCGGCCTTCTCCTTCCGGGGATCAAAGCAGGTATTTCTTGTCGCCCCGCTTGCGGCCGGCGATTCTTCCGGCCTCTTCCTCGTAGCCCTTCCGGCCCATGAGGGCATAAGTCGCGCGCTTGCCCGCCTCCACCCCGGGCTGGTTGAAGGCGTCGATGTCGTACAACTCCCCGGCGAGGGCCGTGGCGACCTCGAAGAGGAAGAAGAGCCCCCCGAGGGCGTGCGCGTCGAGGCGGGGAAGGGTCAGGGTCAGATTCATGCGCCCCGCGTCCGAGAGCGCCAGGGCCGTGGCCTTCCGCTCGGCCTCAAAGAGCGTCTGAAAATCCTGGCCCCCCAGGTACCCGATCTCCGCGACGTCCGGATAGATCCGGGGGATGGGCACGCGCGTGCCGAACTTCTCCACCGACAGGAAGGTGACCACCTTGTCGAAGGGGCCCTCGGCGTAGAGCTGGACCTGGCTGTGCTGGTCCGTCACGCCCAGGGCCTTGACCGGGGTGAGGCCCGCGTGGACCGTCCTTCCCTTGCGGCTCACGGCCTTGCCGAGGCTCTCGGCCCAGAGCTGGCAGAACCAGTCGGCGAAATCCCGCAGGGCCGAGGCGTAGGGCATCATGACGCTCATGCGGGCGCCGAGCCGGGTGTCGGCGAGGTAATGGACGGCCGCGTACAGGGCGGCCGGATTCTGGTAGAGGCTGGCGACCTTCGTGCGCTTGTCCATCCGCGCGGCGCCGGCCAAAAGCTCGCGCACGTTCATGCCGCAGAGCGCGGCGGGCAGGAGCCCCACGGGCGAGAGGACGCTGAACCGCCCCCCCACGCCGTCGCCGATCCAATAGCTCTCGAGGCCCAGGTCGTCCGCGATGGGGCGGAGGTGGCCCTTCTCGCGGTCCGTGACGGCCACGAGGTGCTGCCGGAGCCTCCGGGCGCCGAGGCAGGACTCGAGGAATTCGCACACGAACAGGAACTGCGCCATGGTCTCCGCGGTCGAACCGCTCTTGGAGATCACGATGAAGAGGGTGCGGTGAATATCCAGGAGCTCGTCGAAGAGCCCGGCCATGAGAACCGGGTCGACGTTGTCGAGGACATGGAGGCGCGGAATCCCCTGCCGCTCCCGCCGGGGCAGGAGGTTGTGGAAGGGGTGCAAGAGCGCCGTCCGGAGCGCGATCGTGCCGAGCGCCGAGCCGCCGATGCCGAGCACGACCACCTCGTCGTAGCGGCCGCGCTTGCGCCGCGCCGAGGCGAGGATCTTTTTCACCTGCGCCTGCTCGTAGGGAAGCTCGTACCACCCGGTCATGCCCCTTCCGCGCCTCTTCTGGAGGTCGCGCACCGCGGTCTTGACGCGCGGCTCGATGCCCTGGAACCACTTCTCCTGGATGCCGTGCTTCCCGATCCAACGGGCCAGGACCCCGTTGAAATCGCACCGGATATCCGCCATCGGAAGTTATCCCCCTCTCCGCCCGAAAGATCCGGGCGCGCGGGAAACCCTTTCCCGCCCTACGCGTCAAAGGGCCGGCCGGTGATCCGCTGGTAGCCCTCGAGGTACTTCGCGCGCGTCCGGGCCACCACCTCGGCCGGCAGGACCGGCGCGGGCGGCTCGTGGTTCCAGCCCGATTCGCAATCCAGCCAGTCTCGGACGTACTGCTTGTCGAAGTTCGGCGGGTTCTTTCCGGTCGCATAGGTCTCCTCGGCCCAGAACCGGCTGCTGTCCGGGGTGAGCACCTCGTCGATGAGCGTGAGGCGTTCGTCCACGAGACCGAACTCGAACTTGGTGTCGGCGATGAGAATCCCCTGCTGGGCGGCGTGCCCGGCCGCGGCCGCGTAGAGCGCGAGGCCGGCCTCGCGCATCTCCCCGGCGAGGCGGTCGCCCACGAGGGACCGCACCCGTTCCCAGGAGATGTTCTCGTCGTGGAGTCCGCCCGCGGCCTTGGTGCTGGGCGTGAAGATCGGCGCATCCAGTTTCCCGGCCTGCGGGTACCCCGCGCGGAGGGGGAGGCCGCAGACCGAGCCCGCGGCCTCGTACTCCCTCCAGCCGCTCCCCGCGAGGTAGCCCCGCACCACGCACTCCACGGGCAGGGGCTCGGCCTTGCGCACGATCATGCTCCGGCCGGCGAGGATCCTTTCGGTCGCGCGGGGGAGGGAAAGCTCGCCCAAATCCTCGGTCAGAAAATGGTGTGGGACGATGCCCGCGAGCTTTTCCAGCCAGAAGAGGCTGAGCTTGGTGAGCACCCGGCCCTTGTCCGGGATGGGGCTCCCCAGCACGCAGTCAAAGGCGCTGATCCGGTCGGTGGCGACGATGAGGAGCCTTGCGCCCAGGTCGTAGATATCCCGCACCTTCCCGCGCCCCCGGAGGCGGAGACCGGGGATATCGGTCGTCGTGACCGAGCGAAGCAGCCGCTCGCCCGTGTCTTTTAGATAATAGATGCCCACGATTCCTCTTTCCCCTGCCGAAGGGCGCCCCGGCCACTGGAGGGGCGCCTTCCTCTCTCTCCGGGTTCCCAGGCGAGCCTTTCCGGCCGATAGCCCCCGTCAAGACTATTTTATCGGGCACGGAAGAGAGCGTCAAATAATTCTTGACGGGGAAAGCCGGTTCCGGTCCCTCCCGGACCCGGCGGGCCCGGAAAGGCGGTTACAGGCCGAAATAGGCGCGCGCCGCGCGCGCGTCCCCGGCGATGGCGGCCCGGAGGGCCTCCGTGTCGGGAAAGCGCGTCTCGTCCCGCAAGCGGCGGAGGAAAAACACCTCCGCCACCTGGCCGTAGAGGGCGCCGATATCGCCCGCGAGCGCATGGCTCTCCACCAGGACGTCGGCCGGGCCGCAGGCGTCCACCGTGGGCCGGTGGCCGACGTTCGTGACCGAGGGCCAGACCGTGTGTCCCACGCGCGTCCGGGTGATGTACACCCCGCGGGGCGGATGGAGCTCGTGGTGGAGATCGAGGTTCAGGGTGGGGTAGGTGAGCGAACGCCCCACGCCCGCCCCGGCCATGATCGTGCCCAGGACCGAGACCGGCCTGCCGAGCAGGGCCGCGGCCTCGTCGAGCCGGCCGTTTTGCACGGCCTCGCGCACCGCGGTGGAGCTCGCCTCCACTCCGCGCACCACCACGCGCGCCACCTCCACGGCCTGAAACCCGTGCGCGGCTCCCAGGCGCTCCAGGAGGGTAAAATCCCCGCCCCGCCCCCGGCCGAAGCGCGCGCCCTGCCCCAGGACCACGACCCCCGCGCCGAGGCGCTCCACCAGGATCTCTCCCACAAAAGCCTCGGCCGCGCGGGCGGCGAACTCCTCCCGGAAGGGGAGGACGAGCGCCGCGTCGATGCCCATCTCCTCAAAGAGCGCGAGACGATGCTCGAGCGAGGTGATCATGGCGGGCGTCTGAGTCCGAGAGAGGACGCCCTGCGGATGCGCGTCGAAGGTGAGGACCGCCCCCTCGGCGTGGCGCGCGCGGGCCGCCTCCACGACCGTCCGCAGGACCGCCTGGTGGCCGAGATGCACGCCGTCGAAGATGCCGAGGGTGAGCACGGGGCCCGGCCGCTTGAAGGGGCGTTCCGGCAATCCAAAATGCCTTCGCATGGACGGGACCTTTCCCGGGACCCGGAGATCATCCCCCTAGGGAACATCGGAGGACTTTTGTTTCCCCCCTGCGGCGCAGGGGAAGGCGGCCGGCGGAGCGCCCCGGCCAAAGGCCGCGAGCTCGACCGTGAGTCCCGGCCCTTCCAGGCGGACCGGCCCGAGGGAGAGGGCCTCGCTCGTCCACCGGATGAATCGACAGGGCGCCTGCCCGGCCCCCGCGGGAGGGCCGAGCTCGATCACGGCGCGCGTCACGGAGAGAATTTTCCCGGCCGCCTGCAGCGTCTCCTCCCTACGGTCGACCTCCTTGGCCGCGCCCGACACGTTCCCGAGCTCCCTCCAGAATTCCAAAAGATCGAAGACGAGTTCCCCGGCGACCGGCGGCCGGCCCTCCTCCTGAAGCCGGGCAAGGTATCGCGCGCCTTCCCCGGTCTCTTCCCGCCAAGACAGGCGCAAGGTGAAGGCATAGGTCGCCGGAGCGCGTCGGGCCTCCTCGGCAAGGGGAAGGGCTTCCCGCGGCAGAGCCGATTCCTCCAGGCGGAAGACCCACTCCGCCCATTCGCCCGTCGCCGGAGCCGGAGCCGAATCGGCCGTCGCCTTTTCGAGGGCGCCTTCGTGTTCGCCCGTCGAAGAGAAAGCGATTGCCTCTCCTTTCGGGATCGCCTGCTCGCCGGTCCCGGCCTCCGCAGTGCCGGACAGCGCGGGCGCAGAGGCGCTCTCCTCGACGGAAGGGGCGCTCTCCCCGGCCGGCGCTGCCTCGGCCGAAGCCGGAAGAGGCACGGCCAGGGCGGCC
>JAZDLH010000142.1:0-5718 GCA_043802275.1 Planctomycetota bacterium | reverse complement strand
TCGAGCGCCTCCTCGGGAAAGGGGCCGGGCGCGTTCCAGTTCGCGAGGATCGCGGCCGTCTCCGTGCCCGGCTCCCCGGCGGGGCCGAGGCGCTCGAGCACGTGGCCGGACCCCTCGAGGCCGGCCCGTGGCCACTCGTCGATCTCGAGGAGCACCTTGTCGCCCGGGTTCGCCGCGGGCGCCGCCCCGGGAGAAGGGAGGCCGTCCCGCCCCGCAAGACGGAACGCCGCGGGCAGGCGATCGTCCTCCGGAAGGCAGACGACGGAAGGGCCGCGCAGGGCCAGCACGCCCACGAGCCGCTTGGTGGAGCGCTCGAGGATCTTCTCCACCGCGCCGAAGCGCCGGTGGCCGCGACGGCCCGTCTCGCGCCGGAGACGGACGGCCACGCGGTCGCCGGTCATGGCGTCGCCCAATTCCCTCTCCGGGAGGAAAACGTCGTCAAGGTGCGGGTCGTCCGGGAGGAGGAAACCGAACCCGCCGCGCTTGATTTCAATCACGCCCGTGATCCGGCCGGCCGTCTCCGCAAGGGCCCAGCGCCCCCCCTTGAGTCGCACGAGCGGGCCTTCCTCCTCGAGCGCGCGAAGGAGCCCGCGGAAGGCGCGAAAGTCCCTGTCGGAGACCTCCAGACGCCGCGCCAGGGCGCGCGCCTTGCACGGCTCGTAATCCCCGCGCGCCAGATGCCTTAGGATCGAATCGCGGTCCATTACCAAGAAGGCCTCCTTTTACCTATGACGCCGAACGCTCTTCGGACGTACGGAATGGGCGTCGCTTGAACGACCGGCTCGGAAAGAGTGCCGCCGTCCGGGCATTCCCTCCTCGCAACGCCCCGGCGCAGGCGCATCCCCACATAGTAAGAAGCGGGGGCGGAAGAGTAAAGCGCAAAGCCGAGGGGCGGGAACGGCCCGGGCAGGGGCAGGGGAGGCTACGGCTCCGGAATGACGAGCCTTGCGCCGACCTGGAGGCTGTGCTCGTCGGCCATCTTTCCGGCGTTGGCCTCAAAGATCCGCTTCCATTGGGCGGAATCGTTGTACATTGCTTTCGCGATGCCGGAGAGCGTGTCGCCGGCCTTGACCGTATAGGTGCGCGGGCCCCGGGGCCGAAGCTCCGGCGCGGGCGGAATGACGAGGACCATGCCCGGCTCGATCGAGCCCGGCGTGGCGGCCCTGGCCAGGGTTTCCCGGTTGGCGTTTCGGAGGACCGAGACGGCCTCGGAGGTTCCGTAGAAGCGCACCGCGAGGTTGAGGAGCGTGCCGTCGCCCTCCACCACGGTGTAGCGCCGCCCGGCGGTCGCCTCGGAAGTCGCCGACGGCGCGAGCAGGCTTTCCGGCATCCCTTCCGCCCCGCGCGAGGGCAGCCGCAACCGCAGGCCGGGCTTCAGGTTGTTCGGATTGGGAAGCGCGTCCCGGTTGAGGCGCGCGATCTCGCGCCAGAGGTTGGAGGCGCCGCACTGGCGGTTGGCGACGCCGGTGAGCGTGTCGCCGGGCCGGGTGGTGTAGAACTCGGGGCCCTCGCCTTCGGGTTTGGACGTTGCGGCCGGCATGGTCGCGGCCGCGGCAAGAGGGGCGGGCGGGGCCGGGGAGACCGGGGCGGCGGCCAAGGACTCGGGAGGAACCGCCCTTTCCGGGGCGGGGAGGGACGCCCCGACGGATTGCAAGGGCGCAAGCGGAGCGATCTCGGCGAGCGTTGGAAGGGGCTTCACCTCAGGAAGGAGGCCGGCCGCCGGAGCCGCTGCCGGACGGCCCGGTTCGGCGCGTTCCGCGGGCATGGGCGAGACGGGCTCGAGGAGGAGACTCGAGGGCCGCTCGGCCAAAGGCGCCGGGGCCGACGCATCGGGCGCGGGAGCCGTCTCCTCGGGCGAGAAGGGAAGCGCGTCCTCCCCCCGGCGCTGGACGGCATAGCCGAGATACAGGAAAAGACCGAGAAGGATCACGACCACGAACGTAAAATACGAGGTGGACGGCAACCGTTTGAACGGACTCACTCTTTCATTCCCCCCACAATCTCCGGCTCTATTTTTTATTATCATATCCCTTTGGCGAGAAGGCCGTCAAGGAAAACCTGGGAATCCACGACTCTTTTTTCCCAAGCCTTTGCCTTGCGTGGAAGGGGCCGGGCGGGCAGGTCCTTTTCGAAGGGCCGTGCTTGACAGGGCCGAATCGGTTGCATATGGTTGAAGGCGGTTTCAAGGGAGGTGGGAAGGCCGCGCCAGGGAAACGTGTTCCTGCCTTTTCCCGGACAAAGCGTCCCGGCGAGGCCATTGGCAAGAACCCAAAGAAAGGCACGGTCGGCAGGGGGAGATGTAAAAGATGGCGGAGATCTTGTTGGAACGGGTGGAGCGTTCGAAGCTCCAGGAGATGAAGGTCTTCTCCTGGCCGATCTGGGAATGCGAGCCCGCCACCTTTGACTGGTATTACAGCGACCGGGAGGTCTGCTACATCCTCGAGGGCCGCGCGCGGATCGAGCCGACCGGCGGCGGGGAGCCCGTGGAGATCGGCCCCGGCGACCTCGTCACCTTCCCCGCGGACTTGAGCTGCGTCTGGACCGTGATCGAGCCCATCCGCAAGCATTACCACCTGGGGTGAGTCCGCCTTCGCCGCGGCTCATGCGGATATTGCTGGCCGCTCAAGGACGCGATGGCGCGCATGACCTCGGTCGTGGCCTCTTCCACCGCGAAGGCGCGCGCCGCCTCGTCCCCTTCCAGAAAATCCTTTCGCAGGTGCGTCAGCTCGAGCGGGGCGCCGATCTCGACCGAAGCCGCGCGCCGGAGATGAAACCGCCCCGTGCCCGGCTCGAGCACCCGCTCCGTGCCACAGAGACCCACCGGCACCACGGGGAGGCCCGTCTCCAGGGCGAGGAGCGCGAGGCCCGGTCGGCCGCGGCGCATGGTGTCGGTCCGGCTCAGGTGCGCCTCGGGGAAGAAGGCCACCGGCTCGCCGGCCTCGAGGTAGCCCAGGGCGAGGCGCATGACGGCCACGCGGCTCTCCAGAAGGCCGCGATCAAAGGGGAGGCACCCGCTGATGCGCATGATCGGCCCATAGAACCAGTGCGCGAAGGGCTCCCGGTAGGCGATCATGTGAATGGACCGCCGCCGCACGCGGTTCAGTTCGTTCACGAGCAGGATGCCGTCGATAAGCGAGCGGTGATTGGCGGCGATGAGGCAAGCGCCGGCGGGGAGCTTCTCCGCGCCGCGTATCGAGCGCGAAAGGGGCACGGTCACGAGTTTCAGCGCCGCCACGTTGAAATAAAAAAGAAACCGCCTGAGGAAGGTGGTCTTGTCCTGGCACATCGCGCGCGGTACTCCTCGGCCTCGGGCCGGTTCGTTCCCTCGAAGCAACGCCCTTACCTTAGCCGAGCGTCTTATTTTCGTCAACCCCGGAGCGCAGGGGTCGCGTCATGACCCTTTCGTCCCGCCGCCCTGCGGCGCGAGCCGAAGGGCGGATGCTTTAAGAAGGGGGGGGGGAAGCCGGCGGGGAGGAGACCCTGGGCTCGGTCTTCCAGCGGCGGTGGAGCCAGAGCCACTGCTCGGGCCGTTTGCGGATGATGGCCTCGAGTTCCGCGTTGCAGCGCGCCACGAGGCGGACCCGCTCCTCCGCCCGGTCGGCGCCGGGCGTTGCGTAAAAGGGGCGGGAGACCTCGAGCCGGAAGCGCATGGGCCCGGTCCTATGGAAGGCCGCAGCCATGAGGGGGGCGCCCGTGCGGAGCGCCAGGTCCGCCGCGGCGGGCATGCTGCTCGCCGTACGGCCGAAGAAGGGCGCGAAGACCCCGTCCCGGCCGCCGTCCTGGTCGATGAGGATGCCGAAGCCGCGCCCCTCCCTCAGGGCGCGCAGCGCCTCGCGCATGGCGCCGAACTTGTCCCAGATCTCCTGGCCCCGGCTCTCGCGAAGGCCCCGGATCCAGGCGTCGATGCGGGGGTTGTCCAGCGGCCGCGCGACCGCGCCCTTGGAATAGCCCCGCACGGCGAAGGCGCTCCCGCAGAGCTCCCAGTTGCCGATGTGGCCGGTGATGAAGATGACCCCGCGCCCCCGCGCGAGCAGGCGCTCGATCTCCTCCGGCGCCGCGCCCCAGTCCACGTGCGCCTCGAGGGTGTCCCGGTTGAGCTCCGCGATGCGCGGGAACTCCGCGAGCAGGGTCCCGAGGTGGAGATACATGGCGCGCGCCAGGCGCCTCGCCTCCCCACGCTCCACGTGGAGCGCGGCCCGGATGGCCCCGGTGCAGCGCTCCCGGTGCCGGCGGTCGAGCGCGAAGAGGACAAGCGCGAGCCCCTGGCCGAGGAGCACGGCCGGGCGGAAGGGAAGGAGGTAGAGGAGCCCGGCCAGGGCGCGCGCGGCC
The DNA here is from genome assembly GCA_043802275.1 of Planctomycetota bacterium. Classification (GTDB taxonomy): domain Bacteria; phylum Planctomycetota; class SZUA-567; order SZUA-567; family JAFGNG01; genus JAZDLH01. Next base: position 1,389 of record JAZDLH010000142.1, on the reverse strand, counting down.
GCGTATTCGATCCGGATCCGGAGGGGGCCTTTGCGGGTCTTGCTCATGGCGCCCCGCCCGCTTCTTCCTCGAGCACGAGGGTCGTCCCCACCCGGAGGGCCGGATCCACCCTGGCCCGCAGTTCTTCCGCGTCGAGCGCGAAGAGGGAAGAGAGCTCAATTGCGGAGAGGGCCCGTCCGTCCGGGCCCCGGGGGACGCGGACGCCGGAGGCCTCGAGCAGGCGCGCGGCTCGCTCGCTCGCGAGGCGCCGGGCCGTCTCCGGAGAGTCGTCCCCGGCCGCGTTCTTGAGGGGCGCGAACTCCTCCTCGCGCCTCGCCTCCACCGCGACGCTTTTTCCGGCGAAGTCCATGGCGTCGAAGACGAAGCGCTCGAACTTGAGGCTATTCGGGGCGTCGGGCGCGCGCAGGCGCCCGTCCCTGTCGAGGGCGGGGACGGCCTTCCTGGCGACGTGCCAGGGAAGCTCCGCCACCCGCGCCATGCGCTCCACGAAATCGACCGAGAGCAGGTGCACGGCGATCGACCCCGCCCAGAAGCGAAGCCGTCCCGACGCGTCCCGCTCGTTCTTGGGAGCTTCGTCGAGATCGCTGTACTCCACGACCGCGGGCCGCCCGTCGCGGAGGCAAAAGACGCCCACCTTTTCCCCCGGCCCCCGCTTTTCGACCGCCTTGGAGGAGAAGTCCGCCCCGGCCGCGATGTGATGCCCGGCGAAGACCGGGTCGCAGATCGCTACCAGGGGATTGTCCACCTGGAAGTAGGAGATCGTATCGACCCCGCGCGCGCGCATCTCCGCGATCGCGCCGCTTCGTACCGGGGCCTCGAGCGAACCGCCGTGGCCGTCGGGATTTCGGGCGAGGCGGCCCTTCCCCGCAAGGAGCAGGCGCCCCTCGAAGTCGAGCGCCGGGACCGTGGCCTGCGCGAAGAAGCGGACGTCCTTCTCGTCGAACCCGAGGAAGCCGCGCGCCTCGAAATAGGAGCGGGTGGCCGCGTTGTTCTCCGGGCTCGTCATGATATACCAGGGAATCGGCGCGCCGTACCGGCGCGCGCGGGCGCGGATCTGCTCGGCGTGGATCCGGAAGAGGGTGCGGCCGGTGACCGGCCCGAAGGGAAAGAGCCCCTTGGGCCCGTCGAAGCCGAGGCGGGTGCCCTGTCCGCCGGCCACCACAAAGGCCGCGAGGCGCCCCGCGCGCAGGGCCGCCTCGCCCACGGCGCGCGCCTCGGCTTCGCGCTCGCGCTCCTCGGCCGTCCGGGGAAGGCCGAGGACCGGCGCGGGAGAGAGGACGGGGGAAGGCTTTCGGCCGCTTGCCTCGGCCCGGTATTGCGCGAAGCGCGCGGCCACCCACTCGAGGTCGACCGCCTCGAGCTCCTCAAGAAAGGCGGCCCGCTCCACGT
>JAZDLH010000141.1:0-9862 GCA_043802275.1 Planctomycetota bacterium | reverse complement strand
GGCCGGCGCTTTTTTCTTATGCCACCAACGCAGCCTTCGCGGGCAGGTTCTATATCGCCACGGAGCCGCTGTATCTCACTCTCGTGGCGTCCGGCACAACGTTTCTGTGGCTCTTTGCGCGCCGGGGGGGCTGGGGGAAGGCCCTCCTCGCGGGCGTCTTCTTCGGACTCGCGTCGCTTGCCCGCTCCGAGGGGCCGGCGCTCTTTGCGTTCCTCTTTCTATGGCTTCTCGTGGACCAGGTCTTCGCGCGGCGGCTCTGGAAAAGAAAGTCCCTTCTCCAGACCGGTCTCGCAGCCTTGACGATGCTGGTCGTGCTATCGCCCTGGCTCTTCTATCTCCGCGGCGTCACGGGCGAATGGACCCTCGGCGGCAAGGTAGCCAGCAAGGTCAAGATCCGGGAGGCCTTCTGGAAGATGGTCACGGTTGACGACGGCATGGACTTCATGAAGATCAACTACAAGCTCAATAGCGCCGACACTTGGATGGAGGAATCCATCTGGGGAATCTCGCCGTGGCACCTCGAACGGATGAAAAGCTCCGATAGCGACCTCTCCACGGGCCTGTCGGCGATCGCCGATTCCGATCGACGCTGGCTGGGCAGGCTCTGGGAATATTTCACCCGGGAACCCGGCGCCCTCGTGCCGAATTACGCGTGGTTACTGATCTTTTTGGGATTTCTGGCGCCGCGCTGGGGCGACCTCCGCTACCGCTGGTGGCTCTTGTTGCTGTTCAACCTTCTGCCGATCCTCCTCATCGCGGTATCCATGGGGATACTGCCCAGAAACGCCCTGCACCTCCTGCCGCTTGCGGCTGTCGCCACGGGCAAGGGACTTGAAGCGGCGGGATTCCTCCTCCGCCTTCAGACAAGGCTGTCCTGGAGACGCAAGGGGTTTGCGATCGTGGCCTCGGTGGTTCCGGTGGCGATCGTATCCGCCATCATGCTCTACCAGGGCGTCGAGGGGAACAGGGCGCCCCCCTGGTCCGTGAAGCCTCTCTACCCGATAGAGGACCAAGCTCCTGAAAAGGATCTCGCGCTCCGCCTGCGCGAGAGCCTCCCTGCCGGGAAAACCCTCATGGCCCAAAGGCCGCGGACTGCCGTATGGGCCGGGCTCGACTGGCGGGTTCCCCCCTACACGAGCCAGGAGAGGCTCCTGCGCTACATCCGCAACCGGGGCATCGACTACGCGCTTCTCGAGTACTGGCAGCTCCTGCCCTGGTACGAGCCCAAGGAGCTGGCCCCGTACCTTGTGGAGGTCTTTGATATCGGCAAGAAGATGTACCTGTTCAAATTCACCGCCGATGGCGAGGCGGGCATCGCGCCTACTATCGGGGCTTCTGCGCAGCGAGGAGCTGGTTCGCCATAAGACATTGCAACCCCGCTGCCCGGGCGAGGTTTTCGATCGGCATCTCGAGCGGCATCCCGACGGGCGAGAGCATGAACCGCCTCGCCTCGGTCACTTCGAGCCCCGCCTCTCGAGCGAGCGCCGAAAGCTCTCCCAGGTTCATCAGGCGCGTGTGCTGATCGTCCGCCAGAAGTCCCAGTTTCGTGGCGATCCTCTCCCAGAAGGGGTGTGGCGAGGTGAGTACCACCACCCCGGCCGGCCTCAAGACCCGCGCCGCCTCCGCGACCATTGCTCCCGGCTCCGGCACATGCTCGATTACCGCCGCGGCCGTCACCGCGTCGAAGGACGCGTCGGGGAAGGGCAGGTTTTGCGCGTCGCCCAGGAGGATATCGAGTTCGGGAAAGAGCGCCCGCCCGAGCGCGGCAAGCTCCGCGCCCCGCTCCAGCCCCACGCATCGAGCCCTGGGAAAGCGCTCCGACAGGCGCTTGAGCATCCTGCCCTCGGCCGAGCCGAGATCGAGAATGTCCCTGATCGGCCCGGGGCCGTGGCGCTCGAGCGCCCGGCAGACCTCGTCCGCCCGCCTCCGGAGGCGATAAGAGAGCGCCCGCTTCTTTTCCCGGCCGCGGGCATAGGCGAGGTCGAGAACGCCGTCCGGCGCCTTAGGCATGTTACGCCCTCATCCCCAGGACCTTGAGCCCCGCGCGGGCCTTTCTCTTGAACTCCGAGAACGAGCGCAGCCTCACGAGCCGTCGGAGGATATACGACGGCCGGAGATAAAAGCGCCTGTACCCCTCCACGAGGAGTTCATTCAGTTCCCCGCGCGTGAAGCGCTCGCCCCAGTGCGGGGGGTCGAAGGACGCGTCCGGATTCTTTGCGAACGCCCGCCATACGTCGCTCGGCAGGACGCCCGACTCGAGCCCCCGGGCGTAGATCTCCGTGCCGGGGAAGGGCGTGAGAATCGTCATGTGCACGTAGTCCGGCGCGAGGCGCCGCGCCACCCGGAAGGTCTCCTCGATGTCCTCCCGCGTCTCCGTGGGATTCCCGATCATGAAGTAGGCCAGGACCGGGATGCCGCGCCTCTTCGTGAGGCGGAAGACCTCCGCCGCCTGTTCGATCGTGATGCCCTTCTTAAGCACCTGGAGGATCTTGGCCGTGCCGGCCTCCACGCCGTAATGAATCCCCCGGCAGCCCGCGCGCTTCAGGGCCGCGAGCATGGCGTCGCTGATCGTGTCCACCCGCGCCCGGATGTCGAAGCCGATGTCGAGCCTGCGCCGCACGATCTCGGCGCAGATGTCGATCACGCGCTCGCGGTCGACGGTGAAGGTGTCGTCGTAGACGAGGAACTCGTCGATCCCCATCCGCTTGCATTCCTCGAGCTCGTCGACGACGTTCCGGGGGGAGCGGGCGCGGAAGCGCTTCCCCAGGTGCGGCCGGGCGCAGAAGGCGCACCGGTAGGGACAGCCCCGGCTCGTGAAGACCGTGGTCACGCAGTCGCCCTTCGCGAGGAGCGAGGAGTACCTTTGGTAGGGCACAAGGCGGCGGGCCGGAAAGGGCAGGCGGTCCAGGTCCTCGATCGCCGGGCGCGCGTCCGTGATGACGGTCCTTTCTCCGTCCTTGAAGACCAGCCCCTTCACCTCCCGGAGCCTCCTCTTGTCCCCGGCGTATTCGAGAAGTTCCGGGAACGCCTCCTCGCCCTCGCCGCGCACGAGGAAATCGACCTCGGGGAAGGCGATCGTCTCCTCCGGGAAGAGGTGCACGTGAGGGCCCCCGAGGACCACGAGCGCCCCGGGCCGCGCCTTCTTCACGAGCCGCGCCGTCCGGAGCACGTCCACGAGCGTCATGGTCATCGCCGTCAGGCCCACCGCGTCGGGCGCCGCGGCGCGGATCCTCTCTTCGAGCGCCTCGTAGGAGAGCTCCTCCACCTGGCTGTCGATCACCTCCACCCGGTGGTCCGAGTGCGCCTCGAGATACCCCGCCAGAGAGAGAAGCCCCAGCGGCGGGTTGTGCCCTCGCTCCTCCTCGATGATCACGGGGTTGTTCCCGATGATCTCGTTTTCACGGGGGGGGTTGATGAGAAGGACCTTCATCACAGCCTCTTGTCGATGAGATCCGCCAAAAGCCCGATGGCAAAGACCATGATCGCCGCCATGACCAGCACCCCGAAGGTCACGTCCATCACGCGCCCCAACAGGAGCCGGCTTCCGGCCGCCACGACAAAGGCCGACAGAAAGATGAATAGGCTAAGCGGCAGGAAAATCCTAAGCGGGTTGAAGTAGAGGGTCGTCCGCAGGATGAGCTGGAGGAAGTCGAGGGTGTCATAGACCGGCCGGATCTTCGAGCGCCCCACGCGGCGGCGATACTCGATGGGGAGGTACTTCACGAGGCGGCCGTTCGTGAGCATCGCCAGGGTGATGGTCGTGGTGAAGGAGAAGCCGTCGGGCAAAATCCTCAAAAATTTCTCCACGACCGACTTCCGCATGATCCTCAGGCCGGAGTTTAAGTCGGGGATCGCCTGGCGGCTCAGGAGGTTGGCGAGCTTGTTGAGGCACCACTTCGCCGGCCGGCGAAGGAGGGGAATCCGCGCGTTCGGCCCCGTGCGGGCGCCCACGACCATGTCGAGGTCCGGGTGCCGCCGCATCTCGGCAAAGAGCTCCGGCAGCCGATCGTCGGGATACGTCCCGTCGGCGTCCGTGATCGCGACGAAGTCGGCCGCGGCCGCGGCCAGGCCGCTCTTCAAGGCCGCGCCGTACCCCCGGTTCCACGGGTGCCGGAGCACCCGCATCCCCTCGACGGCAAGACCGTTCAGGAGGTTTTCCGTGCCGTCGTTCGAACCGTCGTCCACCAGGATGACCTCCGCTCCGCCGGGCACCGCGCGCACGATCTCCTTGAATCGCTCGACCGCGGCGGGGACGGAGTCCCGCTCGTTGTACACGGGCACCACGATGCTGAGCGCGGGTCGCTCCATGATTCCCTCCCCCAACGGGGCGGCCGCCGGGCGTTCCACGCCTCGGTTCCCGCCGCTTGATTCCAGGACTCGCCAACTCGCTATTTTGCGTCTCGGGACAGGGTTGTAAAGGAAAAAGCCCTGGCGCTCCTTTGGTTAAGATTTTTCTTCTCTTGACTTTTGCGCGCGCCGTTATAGATTCAATCTTTGTCACGAGGCGGAGGGCTTTTATGCACGGAATGCAAAGACTTGTCGGTTGTTCGTAGGATTTCACAACGCTGGATGGAAAGGAGATCCGGGATGAAGTGGAAGCGGTGGATTCCGGGGTTGGCCTTGCTGGCATGGATGACTCCCTGCGCGGCGGGCGAAGAGGCGGCCGGTCATGCCAACCACCCCATACGAACCTTTACCTTCGAGGAGCGCGGCGAGCGGATGGGCGAGCTCTACCGGAAGGGCCTGGAGAACAAGGCGGAGCACATCCCCTTCTTCCTGGAGGCCCTGAAGGACGAAGACATGCTGACGCGCGAGACGGCCGTGAAGCAGCTCGTCTTTACGCATGATGACACCTGCGTGCAGCCCCTGATCGCGGCGCTCCACGACGAGTCGGCCATCGTGAGGCGGGTGGCCATCGCCTGCCTCGAGCGGATCGGCAACAAGGAGGCCATCCCCGCCCTGACGGGAATGCTCATCTACATGCCCGTGGGCATGGAGACCGTGGATCCCGACTCGCTCTACCTCCCCGAGCAGGAGTACACCAACCGCCTCGCCGCGGCCCTGGCGCTCTCCCGCCTCGGCAGCGACGCGGGCCAGGCCACGGTCCTCGAGATCATCCAGACCTCGCAGATCAAGCCCGTGCTCGACATGGCCTTGAGCCACGCGATGATGATGGACATGACCGAGGTCATCCCGGACGCCATCCGCATCGCCCAGGAGACCCCCTTTTTCGGCGAGGATACGCCCGGCCTCTGGGCGATCCGCGCGGCCCGCGTCCTGGACGACGGCCGGCACGGCCCCGAGCTCGCGGCCCTCGCCCGGGAGAAGCACAACACCCCCGGCGGGTTCATCAAGGTGGAGATCCTCTGCCTCCTGTCGAAGTACGGGGACGAGCAGGACATCCCGCTCTTCAAGGCCGTGATCGAAGACCCGGAGGAGCGTTCCTGGGAGCAGCATACCTACTGGGCGGTCCTGGGCCTCGTGCGCCTGAAGCCCGAGGGGATCGCGTCCTACCTCGTGAACACGGTTCTCGACCTGGATGACCGCAACCCGAACAGCGTCCCGCGCTACGAGTACATGACCTTCAAGCCCGCCTGCCTGGCGGTCGGCGCCCTCGGCGACAAGTCCGTGATCCCGGACCTCAAGCGGGTGCTGGAACTGTACACGACGCCCACGGACTTCTTCGTGCAGCGCTTGAGCATCCTCCGGTCCCTCGCCATGCTGGGCGACCCCGAGGGGCTGGCGGGGCTGCAAAAGGCCCTCACCCACGAGGACGCGGGCGTGCGCCGCTTTGCGGCCAAGTTTTTGGGGGACCTCGACTCCCAGGCCTCGGCCCCGATGATCCTGGAGGCGATCCGGAAGGAGACCGAGCCCTACACCTTCAAGACCATGATGGCGATCGCGGCCAAGCTGGGGCCCGTTCCGGCCGACGTGGCGGCCCTTCCCGTCCCCGTGCCGGCCAAGGTGGAGGACACCAACACCCAGCCGCGCTACCTCACCTACCAGTTCGACGACTGCGCGTGCGTCGACGCCATGGAGCGCTTCGCGGACCTCGTGGAGGACCTGGCCAAGCAGGATGCGCGCTGGGCCTTCTTCATGAACTACGCCGACCGCTCGCGCTTCGACGTGGAGTACAACAAGGTCCTCGTGCAGCGCTGCTTCGACCGCGGCTGCGAGATCGAGAGCCACTCCGCCCACCACAACCCCGACGTCCAGGGCCTGAGCGCCATGCGCCCGTGGGAGCGCTGGAACGAGACGAACGGCAACGTGGCATGGCTCAAGCTCAACATGCTTGGTCTCGACAAGGTCTACACGAGCGGCGGCGGGGGCGGCGGCACCTGGCGTCCGGGCGACATCCGGAGCAGCGGCCGGCGCGGACAGGGCCAGGGCATGGGCATGGGGATGCGCGGCCAGGATCGGGCGCAGCAGAACGAGGGGTACGTCGCTCTGTCCGATACGAACCGCGACCTCACTACGCGCATCGTAACGCCTCGGCTCGGTTCCGTGGACCAGGCCGCGCCGCCCTTCCACCGGTCCACCTACGTCGATGTCAACCCGCGCCCGCAAGTAGAGCGGGGCACCCGGTGGGACTTCGGGCCGCTCATGGGCCTCCGTCCGGGCAGCGACCTCGCGTGGATGTACGACTTCCCCTCCGTCGAGGAGGGCGTCGAGGCGTTCACGGCCACCTTCGACTACTGGTATCACAACATGCCGGAGTTCGTCTTCTACGTGAACGGCCACGAATGGCCGGACGGACGCCTGCCCATCCGCCCGCCGGGACACGAGCGCCACTGGGATGTCACGAAGGGATTCCTGACGGAGGCGCTCTTGAACCGCCGGGATCGGTATCCGCACGTCTATTCCATGTCGCGGCTTGAGATCGCCACGATCGAAGGCCAGGGCAAGACCCCGGAGGAGATCCTTACCCGTACCCGCAACCTTCAATCCGCGGAGCCCACCGCCCAGGCGGAGACCGCTACGCCGGCAGGGGATCAGCCTCAGGTACGGAGAGGAGCGGGAGCACGCACCAGGACTCCCGCGGCCGCCCCGACGGAGACGCCGGCAGGAACGGGTGCAGGAGCGCCCGCAGGAGCGCCGGCCGGGAACTGATGATCCGCGCCCGGGGTGAAGAACGCCCCGGAGCGGCGGCAAATGCGCACATCGACCTCCCCCTTTACCATAAAAGGGGGAGGTTTTTTTCGGGAGATTCGCCTGAAGGCGCGGCGCTTCAGCCGGCCTTTTGGACGAAGGTGTAATTGCCGTTTCCCTGGGCGCAAACAAGGGAATAGCCGTATCCGAGGATATCGCGCACGGACTGCCGGATTCGTTGCTTGTACAGCCGGTCGAGGGGGTTGAAGCATTCGTCGTACTCGATACAGAGGATCCGGATGGAGATCCGGTCCTCGATGATCGAGGCGACGACCTTGTATTCCGCCCCCTCGATGTCCAGCTTCAAGAGGTCCAGCCGCTCGTGCCCGTTCTCTTGCATGATGTCCCTGAGGCGCCTGACCCTGGCCTCGAAGTACTCCTCGGTCCCCTGGAGGTTCAAGATGGAGTGCGAGACATGCGCCGGGTCCCGAGGCGCGTAAAATTTCAGGACATCTTCCGTGTCCCAGATGCCGATCTCGTGGAAGTGATATCGGTCATGGTGCGCGGCGTGCTCCCGCGCGTGCCGGATGGCGCGCGGGGTGGGGTCGAAGCCGTGCACCCGGCAGCCGACCCTGTCAATGAGGCCCAGGTCGAAGGAGATGTCCTCCCCGCAGCCGAAGCAATAGCAGATCGAGTCGGGGGTTAAGAGCTTTAGCGGCACGACCCAGCCGCCGTACGCCGTCCCGATGTGCAAAAGGTCCCTCCGGGGGCGGATCTTCTGGAGGCTTATGGAATCCCTCCCCATCAGGCGGAAGAGCCCCTTGTAGGCTCTCCGCAGGACCTGGGCCGCGGCGTGGCGCAGTTTCATGGGGCTCCTCTTCTGCGCGTATGCGGGACGGGCGACCGCTGCCATGGGAATAAGGGCCCGTCTCGGGGCGACTGTACTTCAACCGGCCGGACACTTCCATTCCGGCCCGGCAGAGGCGCACGGCCCTGAGTATAGCGCTTAAGACCGGGGGTTCAAGCGGGATATTGGCCCTGCGTTCACGAAGCGGCTTCGGCCGCGCTCTTTTCCCATTTGACCGCCAACGAGGGACCTTGTAACCTACGGCAGGGGAAATGAACGATCGGCCGCAGGGTAAAAGAGGACGAGCCCCATGACCATCATGCAAGCGGCGGTATTGCTCTTCTTCGTGATCGACCCTTTTGGGAACATCCCGTTCTTCGCCGCCACGCTGAAAAACGTGGACAGCCGAAAACACCGCCCGATCATCGCGCGGGAGCTCCTGATCGCCCTGGCGGTCCTGGTGGGATTTTTGTTCGTCGGCCGGTATCTCTTGGAACTCCTTCATATCTCCGAGCCGGCGCTGACCATCTCGGGAGGGGCCATTCTCTTCATCATCTCCATCCGAATGATCTTTGCGCCGAAGCAAGGCGTGTTCGCGGAGGAGGTGGGCGAGGAGCCCTTGATCGTTCCCCTGGCCATACCTTACGTCGCGGGTCCGTCCGCCATCGCCTCGGTCATGATCATCATGAATCAGGAGCCGGGCCGCTGGAAGGAATGGCTCCTCGCCCTTCTCCTCGCCTGGCTCTTTTCGGCCCTCGTCATGATGCTGTCGGATTTTTTCCTGCGGGCGCTCGGGGGAAAGGTGCTGACGGCGATGGAGCGGCTCATGGGCATGCTCCTGGCCGCGATCTCCATTCAAATGCTCTTGACGGGCATATTGGCTTACGCGAGGCTCTTCGCCTCATAGGCAGTAGAATAGCCATTCTGGAAGGCGCAAGGCGGCCTTTTAAGTGATCGGGCAGGCCGGTATTATCACAGGGCGGCGCGCCCTACTCCTCCTCGACCATGGAGTCGAAGAAGGCCACGATGTTCTCACGGCCCTCGCCCTCGTTGAAGGCCATGGCCGCGCGGGGGTGCTGGTTGAGCTGCCCCGTGATCATGTACGGGATGTCGTAGCCCCAGCGGAGGTCCTTCTGCATGGGCGCGATGTGGTCCTGGATGCACCGGAGGATGGGCCTGAGGTGGAACTTCGGGTTGTGGAGGAATCCCAGCAAGAGCTCCATGGGGCAGTTCCCGGCCCCGCGGCCGAGGCCCGCCATGCTGCCGTCGAGAAGGCTCGCGCCCAGGATCAGGGCCTCGACCGTGTTGGCATAGGCGAGCTGCCGGTTGTTGTGGGTGTGGATGCCCAACTGCTTGCCGGCGGGTTTCGCGTAGCTCAGGAACTTGCGGGCGAGGTCGCGGATCTGCTCGCTGTAGAAGCTGCCGAAGCTGTCCACGATGTAGACGACCTCGACCTCGGACTGCGCCATGATCTCGAGCGCGTCGTCGAGCTCGCGGTCGGGCACGGTGGAGAGGGCCATGAGGTTGAGCGTGGTCTCGTACCCCTTGTCGTGCGCGTCCTTGATCATGTCGAGCGCCGTGGGGATCTGGTGGATGTAGGTCGCCACGCGGATCGTGTCGAGCACGCTCTGGTCGAAGGGCAGGATGTCCTCGTGGTAGTCGGTGCGCTCGGCGTCGGCCATGGCCGAGAGCTTGAGGGGGGTGTCGTTCTCGCCCACGATGCGGCGGATGTCGTCCTCCGAGGCGAATTTCCACGCGCCGAACTGGTCCGGCGCGAAGATCCGCTTCGAGGCCTTGTACCCCAACTCCATGTAGTCGATGCCGCCGTCGACGCACGCCTGGTAGACGGCCTTGACGAAATCGTCGTTGAAGCGGTGGTTGTTCATGAGCCCGCCGTCCCGGACGGTGCAGTCCAGGACCTTGATG
>JAZDLH010000140.1:0-6525 GCA_043802275.1 Planctomycetota bacterium | reverse complement strand
GTGAGCGACCTGCGCATGAACAGCCTCGGCCAGGGCACATTTTACGGCATTCTGCATGTCCGGAAGGAAGACGGCCAGGAGATTGAGGTCGATTCGCGCCCGTCCGACGCCCTGGCCCTGGCCGTCCGCACGGACTGCCCCATCTTCGTGGCCGAGCACGTCTTCGAGACGAGCGCCGACACCTCCAGCTAACACGGAAGCCCTCCTGCCATGCCTGACGCGCCGTTCCCCTCCCCTTTGCCTGCGCCTTCGCCCATCTCGTGGAAGCGGAACCTCGTGGTCGTGTGGCTCTCCCAGTTCTTTTCCATGATGGGCTTCTCCTTTGCCATGCCCTTCGCGCCCTTTTACATCCAGCAGCTCGGCGTCACGGATCCGGCAGCGCTCAAGTTCTGGACCGGCCTCTTCACCGCGTCCGCGTCCCTCACCCTCGCCATCACCTCCCCGATCTGGGGGCTCCCGGCCGACCGCTTCGGACGCAGGCTCATGATGCTGCGGGCGAACTTCGGCGCCGCCGTCGTCCTCTTTCTCATGGGCTTCGCGCCGAACGTGGAGACGCTTATCGTCCTGCGTCTGGTCCAGGGGGTCCTTACCGGCACGGTCGGGGCGGCCTTGACGCTCGTGGCGGTCTCCACGCCCGACGACCGGCACGGCCTCGCCTTCGGAACGCTCTCGGCGGCGGTCTTCTCCGGCACCATGGCCGGCGCTCTGCTCGGGGGGATGAGCGCCGACGCCTTTGGCAATGCCGTGAGCTTCCGCGTGGCCGGCGGCATCGTTTTCATCTCCGCGATGCTCGTGCTCCTGGGGGTGAAGGAGAACTTCGTGCGCCCGGAGCGCGGCGCGGGCACCCTGCCGAAGCGGCGACTTCTCCGCCTCTCCCCCATCGGGCCGGTCTTTCCCATCCTGGTTCTCATCCTGATGACCGCCTTCACAAGCTCCTTTATCTCTCCCATCATGCCGCTCTTCGTGCAGCGCCTGCACGGCTCCATCCGGGGCGCGGCCACGCGGACCGGGCAGCTGAGCGCCGTGGCGGCCGTCTCGTCCATGCTGGCGGGGTTTCTCCTCGGCCGCCTCGCGGATCGCTTCTCCCCGCCCAAGATCGGCAAGCTCTCCGCCCTGGGGGCGGGTCTCTTCACCGTGCTCACGGGCTCGGCGTTGGGTTTCCTCATGCTCTTTGCCGGACATGCGCTGGCCCTGTTTTGCGCGGGGGGGCTCGACCCGGTCTTCCAGGTCTGGCTCACCCGCCACACGCCCTCGGAGAAGCGCGGCGCCATTCTCGGCTGGTCCGTGACCGCCAAGTCCATCGGCTGGATGGTCTCGGCCATGCTGAGCGTCTACCTTGCCAATGCCGTGACCGATCTGGCGGGCGAGGGGTGGTTCGGCTGGACGCTCGACCCGGACAAAAGCCTGGAGGCCGGATACCGGGGCGTCTTCTTCGCGACCGTGATTTTTTACCTCTCCATCATTCCCATGATCGGATGGGTGACCCGAAGGATAACGCTCAATCACGCAAACGGCACGTTCGAGCAACAGCCCGCCAAATAGACCTTCCGGATTCTCCACAAGGCTTGGCTCGGCCCCTTTCCGGGGGCCGCCATAACTTCTGTAACTCCTTGACAATAAAGGGGAAGCGAGGCAACTTCAACCGGAAAGAATTCAAGGCGTGTCATGGGGGGCCGATAATACAAGTAGAGGAGCCGCCGACAGGTGGGAGAGGCCGGCGGCCGAGGGGAACCGATTGTGGAACTGGGGCGGCATGGCTGGGGCGGAAAGGGGCTGTGTACCCGGGAGGGGCAAGGGGTCCGGGCCGAGGGGGAATGCGTGCCGGCCGCGCGGCGCGGGAAGCGCCCGCGCCGGGCTGGAAGCGAAAGAGGAAAGCCATGGATGTCCCCACCGTTCCCGTCACCTTTGTTTCTGACCGGCAGGGCGAGCCGCGCCGGAGGCAGAGACGCATCCGCCGCCGGGAGCGCGAGGAAGAGAAGGGCGCCGAGCTCCTTCCCATCCCGGAGGGTGAGCCCCGCTCCGAGGAACATCACGTGGACGTAGTCGCCTGACCGCTCCTGCGGGAAGCGCTAAAAAAGACCGGACCCGGCAATGCCGGGTTTTTTCATGGACGTAAGAAGGCGGGCGCAAAGCAACCGGGCCGGGGTGGGTTATCCCGGCCCGGTTGCCGTTTGCCTTGGGGGTAGGGGGCTTATTCCAAAAGCTTCAGTACGCTTTGGCTGACCACGTTCGCCTGGGCAAGCATGGAGGTGCCGGCCTGGACCATGATCTGGTTCTTGGTGAACTCCGTGGTTTCCGCGGCCATGTTGGCGTCGCGGATGGCCGATTCGGTCTGCACGATGTTCTCCACCGTCACGTCCAGGCTGTTGATGTTGGTCTGGAGCATGTTCTTCTGGAAGGCGCCGAGCCGGGCGCGGAGGCTGGAGACGTCGTCCACGGCCTTGGAGATGATCTTCATGGCCTTCACCGGGTCCTTGGCCAGGCTCGCCTCGCCGCCGCCGAGCACGTCCTGCAGGGTGTAGGTCGTGCCGTCGAGGATGATCTGGCCGAGGTCGGGCACGGCCATGCTGGGGATGGCGTAGACCGTGCGCGCCTGGTCGCCGTCGTTTTCGCTGAGCTGATACTGCATGCCGCCCAGGAAGTTGCTCAAGGTCTCGGTCGTGACGTGCCGGGCGTTGGTGGCGTAGGTGAAGGTGTTGATGAGGGTCGGGGTTGCCTCGTCCTCCACGGCCTGGAGAGCCGTGGCCCGGCTGTAGAGGGAGCCCACGTCGTAGCCGGCCTGCGCGATGCGCGCGGCCCCGAGGGTGCCTTCCTGGAAGACGAGCGAGCCCGAAATGTCGGGCGTGGCCACCGTGGCGGTCAATCCGTTCGAGGTAAGCCGCATGCCGTTCAGGGTGACCGTGGCGTCCGCCCCGTTCTCCTGGATCGTCTGGCCCTCGGTGACAAAGGTGAACGAGTTTTCAGCCGGCGAGGAGTAATACCCCCACAGGCTTCCTTCCTTGTTCTGCAGACGGATGTACTGGCTGGAGCCGTATTCGACGGAGTAGAGCCGGAGGCCGAGCTGGTCGAAAGTGAGCGTCCCCGTCTCGGCGCCGGCCGAGGCCGCGCCGCCGAAGGTGAGGGTGAGGTACAGGCCGGAATCGTTTTCCGCCTCGAGGCGAATGGAACCGCCCGCCGAGAGGTCCGCCGTGCCGGAGGCCACGAGGTCCGCCGAGGCCATGGAGGCGTCCTTGAAGACCTCGATCGTGCGGCTGGCGGCCGCTCCCGAGGCACGGAAATAAAGGTTCCCGCCCATGTCGGTGTTCGTTCCGAGGTTCACTCCGGAGAGGATCGAAGCCGCATCCGGGGTGTTCACGCCGTCGTTGAATCCGGCGAGGGCGAGCGAGGAGTAATCCATGCCGTCGTCGGCGTTCCCGAACTCCTGCCCCGTGGCGCCGATGATGACCACGTCGTCCAGCGCCACCTGGGAGGCGTTCAGGGCCAAGAGCACGTCGTCGGCGCTCAAGCCCGAGGCGTTGGCCGGGCTGAAGTTCAGGGTGTAATCGGCCGGGTCGAGGGAGGGATTCGCCCCCCCCGTGGCGCTCTGCACGCTCGATCCGCTGCCCACGAGCATGGTCAGGTCGGTGTCCTTGTAGACCTCGAAGTCCACCGAGTCGTCCGTGCCGTCGGCGCCCGCCGCGCCGCCCACGCTGTCCCAGGAATCGTAGATCCGCGTCACCTTCACGTAGAGCCGGCCCTGGCCGTCGGTGTTCTTGCCCACGAGGAACCGCGTGTTCGAGAGCGCGTCCGTCCCCCGTATGTCCGCGCCCAGGATCTTGTCGTTCGTCGCGTCGTCGTCGTCCAGGTTCGCGGCGTAGACCTCGACGCCCCCGGCCGCGCGCGTCGTGCTCGCGCTGAGGTCGAGCGCGGCGAGGGTGGAGTCGGCCGGGGCGACGTTGGAGGCCAGGATGAGCTGGCAGCCGACGCCGGTCGAGTCCTTGAGGTTGTCGATGGCGCTGGCGATGGAGCCGAGATTGGTCTGCGCGGCGAAGCTGAAGGCGCGCGCGCCGTTGTTGCCGGTGATGATGAAGCGCTGGTCCGCGCTCACTTCGTTCCCGCCGATGTCCGCGCTCGTGTTGTTGTCGTCGGCTTCGAAGTAGGCGCGGCGGGTTTCCTGCGCGTAGTCGGGCTGGCTGCTCGTGAGCCGGCCGTTGAAGGAAATGTCCATGCTCACGCCCGCGCGCTTGAATATCTGGTCGATCCGCGTCTGGTCGATGTTGAGGAGCGCGAGGTCCATGCTGTCGTCCACCACGGTCGTCCGCGAATACACGAGCCCCTTGGAGCCGTTCAAGAGAAACTGGTCCGAGTACTTGGTGGTGTTGGCGATGCGGTCGATCGTCTGGATGGCGCTGTCGACCTCGGCCTGGTCGGCGCGGATCTGGTCCGAGGCGGTGATGCCGCTGTTGGCCGCATGCAGGGCCAGGCCCCGCAGGGTGCGGAGGATCTCGTTGATCTCGATCAGGGCCCCCTCGGCGATGCCGATAACGTTAAAGGCCTCCTGGGAGTTCCGAATCGCGCGCTCCAGACCGCTCGTCTGGCTTCGCAGCTGCTCACTGATGATGAGGCCCGAGGGATCGTCCGCCGCGACGTTAATCTTGTAGCCGCTCGAAAGCTTCTGCAGGCTTTTGGCAAGGTTCCGGCTTGTCCGCTCCAGGTTTCGCTGGGTATTCATGGCCGAAATGTTGTGATTGATAATCAGCGCCATCACCCTTCCTCCTGATTCAAAGATGACTCCATTCGAGAGCTTCTTTTCCTTAAGAGCCCTTTATTTCCGCACTTGCAACGCCCTATCTATATTGCGTCCAAAGACGTCCGCATGTTTTAACAAAAGTTCAAAACCAGTGCCGGATTGCGGTGAAAAATTACCAATAGCTGTGCCCAAAAACCGCTCAAGGAGGGAGACGCCTTCGTGCTGGCGCACAACTTAAAAAAATAAAAAGGGTTATGACCAAGATGATTCCTGATTTAGGATGAGCTTTTCACAATGGACCATTTTTATAATTAGTTTAAAAGGCAAAGAGTTCCGCAGATCACGACAGGACTGCCGGAAAAATATGCCGATCGAATAGTTCATTTTTATTAGGTTTCGGTATGTTGGGGTTTTCGGAAACAACAGGGATGGTATGGCACGTAACTTCTTTATTAGAAAACGAGTTACGGACCATTCGCGTCTTGAATCATGTCGAAGTGTTCAAGATATACATGGAGGTCATTGGACGAGGCTCGCGCCAGGGCATCGCGCTGTATGAGAAGCGCCTGCAAGGGGTTTTGCATCTCAAAATAGCTCAAGGCCAATGTATCGAGGAAGGCCGGGTTTTTGCTCGCTTTGGGTTCGAGCTTCACGCATTCAATGGCCAACTCGTGTCCGCGCGCGGGGTTGTAAACAGCCGGATCGTTGGCGGTGAGAAGTAGATACGCGGCATTATTGAGGAGCGAGGCCTTTTCAAGCGGGTTCCACGATTCATCATGAGGAGGCTGGATTTTCAGGAGGTCGTCATAGATATTCAGGGCCTGTTTTTCCCATGGGTCACCGCATTCCACCAAAATATCCGCACGGGTTCTTTGCACCAGGAAAGCGGGCGAACCGACGGCAAAAGGCTTGATCCGCGCCGGCATGGCTTTTTCCGCGAGAAGCCACGCGATGTTTGCTTCCTGGGCCGCCTCGGAATAATAGATTTCCGGGTTGTCCGACATGGGCGCGAGGGCGAGGTAGGCATACGCCAATCGGAGGCGGACAAGCGGGTCGCGAGGCTGGAATTCCCTTTCTTTTTCCGAAAAAAGCACAAAAGCTTGCGGGTCGTCATCCCCCTTTTTAACAATATCCCGGTATTGACGCTCCGCCTCGTACTGATGGTACCAAGACACGACCGAGCCGCCCACCCAGCCAAAGAACGCGCTCACCATGAGGACCAGGATCACGAGGCCCATGAGGAAGAAAAAGGACCGGATGGGTCCATTTTTCCCCTTGCGATGCGCCGAACCGGGAGGAAAGGACTTCCATCCCTCTGCACTGGCGGGCATCTCAGGCTTGGAATCTTGAAAAGGAGGCGTGTCCAAAATACCTTCTCCATGAAATCGGCTATAACTCGGGTATTGTCTCTTTTGAAAGGCGATTCAAAACGGACCGGTTCGACTCGCATAACACATTGCGTACAAGCTTGTTACAAAAGAACCGGCATCGTCGCCCATGAGAATAGGGCAAGGAAGCCGGGAAAGACTCTTACGGCTTTTGCGCCTTGGCCTTTGTCCGGAGCGCGATGCCGAGCTCGCGCAGCTGTTTCTCCTCCACGGCCCCTGGCGCGCCAGTCATAAGGCACGTCGCCTTCTGGGTCTTGGGGAAGGCGATCACCTCGCGGATGCTCTCGCACCCGAGGAGCATGGCCGCGAGCCTGTCGAAGCCCGCGGCAATGCCCGCATGGGGGGGCGTGCCGTACTGCAGGGCGCCGATGAAGAAGCCGAATCGGTCCCGGATCTCCTCTTCCGTTA
>JAZDLH010000139.1:0-6538 GCA_043802275.1 Planctomycetota bacterium | reverse complement strand
TCGCAGCAGCCGGAACCGCGAGATTCATTTCATTAAAAGCAAGCGCCTACAGCCGATATCATCTCCTTGACAAGGCAACCATAACCGGATATACTACTATTCCTATTGCAAGAGGTTATGGAAATCGGCCACGCATCCTTTGGATTATACGGCCCAAGCGCTTGACACGGACCAGGGCAATTGAGGGCGGAGATCATGCCCGTCAACCAATCGCTATTATATCTATGCCCTTGCGCAACGAAAAATCCGGTCTCTTTTCGATACCAACACGGCCGTTGGACCTTTGCATTTCTTATTGCGATTGTGGCAACAATCTTGGCGCAACACAATTGCGCAGGACAAGAAAGTTCCAGTCTTTACGACAAGTTTTGCGGCGCCTTGCTCGGCATGGCCGTGGCCGGATCCGATGCAACGTCCCAGGAAAATAACCGGTTATATAACCCGAACGCTTCTATTGACCCGTCGGTGGAAGAAGCCATGAACCTCGCCCGCTCCCTGGTGCGCGAGGGGGGGCTCGATCCGATCGAAGCGAGGAAAATACTTGGAGTTGCGCCTGCTGAAACGGGAGAAAAGGAATCCGCCTTGCTGGATGCGTGCGAAGATATCCTTGGATTCGTGCGGAACGGAGCTGGCAACGGGTTTGGAGGGCTTGACCGGGTCGTGCCCGTGGCGATGGCCTATCGGAAAGCGCCGGAGGAAGGCCTTCGGGCCGCGGCGGTGGCCGCCTCACTCGAGCGGCCGGGGGACGTGGAGATGCGCGCGGCAGGCCGGGCGCTCGCCTCAGTCATCATGGACGCGCTCGCGGAAGAGCCCCTGCCGCGGCGGGAAATCCTGAGGCGCGCTTCCAAGGCGGCGGGCGCACAAGCCGTGGCCGATGAGATCGATCGTGTCCATGGCGACGACCCCTTTGACGCGGCGAGCGTACAGCCCGCGGTCGTTTTAGGGAGCGTGCTCCGCGCATGGTACGACTCGACCTCGTTTGACGATGCGCTTGTGCGGATCGGACGGAACACGGGCAGGGTGCGGGGGATCCTGGTAGGAGCCCTGGCCGGCTGCACCTATGGCGGCCACGCCATTCCGCGCGAGGGGAGGGCCGGCAGCCGGACCTTTTCAGGGATTGACCATCTGGCGGCCAATCTTATGGATTTGGCCGAGGACGGCGTGCTCCTCGCCGTGAGGGAGGACGCAAGTCTCTCCTCGAGCCGGACCATCGCCAAGGAGTCGTCTCCCAAGGAGCAGGAGCTTCAAACTCCGCCAGAGCCGGCGATCACAATATCCGTGAGAAGCCCTACGGTGTCGTTGCCGCGCAAGGCCGCACAACCTCTTACCGCGGCGGATGTTCCGCTCATCGGGCCCATCCGCGTGCCGTCGGTTCAAGTGCCCACCGTGGAGGGTGTTGAGACCGGGCGTCCATCGAGGTGAGGCGCGAGGTAAGCGAAACGGATTTTGTGCATTGCGGAGGGGTTTCGGGCCTTCCCCATACAAATGCTTCCATGGACTTACAGCGCCTTCCAAGCGGGGAGGAGCCGGGTTTCTTTTCGATGCGCGCCGAGGAGCCCTATCCCCTTTTGTCGGAATACGGTTGTGATTGATGACAATTGGGAGGGGCAAGGCCCCCGGCTTTTTCCGGTTGACTTTTCTCTCGGGAAAGCTACAGTCGTTTGAAAGTCCTGAAGGAACGCAGGCGGAAGAGCGGCGGCCTGGAAATGGGCCCCCCCCCTGTCTTTAGCCGGTCGAGTCCGGCTAAAGGGGGGAGGCTTTTTTTAGCGCCGTGCCGACTTCCCGCGGGGTTTGTTTCTGGAACAAGAAGGAGAAGAAGATGGCGAAGACGAGGAAGATGATCTACTTCTTTGGCGGGGGCAAGGCCGAGGGACGCGCCGAGATGAAGGCCCTCCTCGGCGGCAAGGGCGCGAACCTCGCCGAGATGTCCGCCCTCGGGCTGCCGGTCCCGCCGGGCTTCACGATCACGACCGAGGTCTGCGACCTCTACAACAAGCGGGACAAGACCTATCCGCCCGGGCTCGACAGGGAGATCGACGCGAACATCGCCCGTCTCGAGCGCCTGACCGGCAAGACCTTCGGCCGGGGCCCGAATCCCCTCCTCGTCTCGGTCCGCTCCGGCGCGGCCGCCTCCATGCCCGGCATGATGGACACGGTATTGAACCTCGGGTTGAACGACGAGACAATCCGGGCGCTCATCGACCTCACGAAGAACGAGCGCTTCGCCTGGGACGCCTACCGCCGCTTCATGCAGATGTTCGGCGACGTGGTCCTGGGCATCGAGCACGACGCCTTCGAGCACGCCCTGGACGGCGTGAAGAAGCGCCGCGGCGCGAAACTCGACACCGATCTCTGCCTGGAGGGTCTGAAGGAGGTGGTGCGGGCCTACCAGGAGGTCTACCGCGCGCACGAGAAGGCCTTCCCGCAGGAGGCCCGCCGGCAGCTCGACCTCTCCATCGACGCGGTCTTCGGCTCGTGGGACAACCCGCGCGCCGTCAAGTACCGGGCGCTGAACGACATCAAGGGCCTCTTGGGCACGGCCGTGAACGTCCAGACCATGGTCTTCGGCAACATGGGCGAGACCTCCGGCACGGGCGCGGCCTTCACGCGCAACCCCTCCACCGGCGAGAACAAGTTCTATGGCGAGTACCTCATGAACGCCCAGGGCGAGGACGTGGTCGCCGGCATCCGCACGCCCCAGCCCATCTCGCACCTCGCGCAGGTCGACCCCAAGTCCTACCGGCAGCTCGTGGGTATTCGCAAGAAGCTCGAGACCCATTACCGCGACATGCAGGACGTCGAGTTCACCATCGAGCTCGGGACCCTCTACATGCTCCAGACCAGGAACGGCAAGCGCACCGCCGCCGCGGCCGTGAAGAACGCCGTGGACATGGTGCGGGAGAAGCTCATCACCGAGAAGGAGGCGCTCTTGCGCGTGGAGCCGCAGATGCTCGACCAGCTCCTCCACCCGGTCTTCGACGCGCAGGCCGAGAAGAAGGCCGTGGTGCTCGCCACGGGCCTCCCTGCCTCTCCGGGCGCGGCCACCGGGCAGGTGGTCTTCAGCGCCGACGAGGCCGAGGCCTGGGCCGCCGAGGGCAAACAGGTCATCCTCTGCCGGACCGACACCTCGCCCGAGGACAGCGGCGGCATGGACAAGGCCCAGGGAATCCTGACCGCGCGCGGCGGCATGACCAGCCACGCCGCGGTGGTCGCGCGCGGCATGGGCAAGTGCTGCGTGGCCGGCTGCCCGGGCGTCCAGATGGACTACCGGCTCAAGACCCTGCGCGCGGGGGAGGTGACGATCAAGGAAGGCGACTGGATCTCCCTGAACGGCTCGACGGGCACGGTCTACCTCGGCCGGATCGCCACGGTCGAGCCCCAGCTCTCCGGGCCCTTCGGCATCCTCATGAAGTGGGCGGACCAATACCGGCGGCTGGGCGTGCGTGCGAACTCCGACACCCCGCACGACACCGAGGTCGCGGTGCGGTTCGGCGCCGAGGGGATCGGCCTCACGCGCACCGAGCACATGTTCTTCGAGGGCGACCGGATCGTCTCCTTCCGGCGCCTCATCCTCGTGGCCGAGACGGTGAAGAAGCTCAAGGACGACTGCGGCGTCGCCGACCTCGATGCCCTGACGAAGGACTGCCAGGCCGATCCCAAGGCGATCGCGGCCATCCGGCAGTACCAACAGGCCCTCGCGGAGCTATTGCCCCTACAGCGGGCGGATTTTGCGGGCATCTTCCGGGCCCTGAAGGGCCGGCCCTGCACGATCCGTCTCCTCGACCCGCCCCTGCACGAGTTTTTGCCGCACGACGCCGAGGGCCAGGAAGAGATGGCCCGGACCATGGGCGTGGAGGCCTCCGCGATCAAGGCGCTCGTGGAGGGCCTGCACGAGTTCAACCCCATGCTCGGCCACCGCGGCTGCCGGCTCGGGATCACCTACCCCGAGGTCACGGCCATGCAGGTGCGGGCGATCATCGAGGCCGCGATCGAGGTCCGGGGCAGCCGCCCCGAGATCATGATCCCGCTCGTGGGGCACGTGAAGGAGCTCTCGGACCAGAAGCGCGTGGCGCTCGATACGATCGAGACCGTGAAGAAGGAGCGGGGCGTGAAGCGGCTCGACGTCTTCATCGGCACCATGATCGAGGTCCCGCGCGCGGCCGTGACCGCGGACGAGGTGGCCCGGGAGGCGGAGTTCTTCTCCTTCGGCACGAACGACCTCACCCAGATGGGAAGCGGCTTCTCGCGCGACGACGCCGGGAAGTTCCTCGGCGAGTACGTGGCCAAGGGGATCTACGAGTACGACCCCTTCCAGGTGATCGACGCCCCGGGCGTGGGGCGTCTCATGGAGATCGGGGTCTCGCTCGGGCGCAAGACCCGCAAAAACCTCAAGATCGGCATCTGCGGCGAGCACGGGGGCGAGCCCAAGTCCGTGGCCTTCTGCCACAAGGCGGGCCTGGATTACGTGAGCTGCTCGCCCTACCGGGTCCCGATCGCGCGCCTCGCCGCGGCCCAGGCCGCGATCCGCGACGCCTCGGGCCGGAAGGCCGGGAAAAAGCCCTTGAAAAAAGCGGCTACGCGCAAGAAAGCCGCCGCAAAGAAGGCCGTCACGAAGAAGGGAAGAAGGTAACCCTCTGCCGTATCGCCTTTGGGTCGATTAAGGCGTTTGATGTTAGATGCGGGCCGCTTTAGCGAGCGGCCCGCTTTTTCGATCTTGACTAATGCGGGACGATGCTATATTAAAGAATAGCGCGGAGTCGGCGTATTTTTTACATGAAGCGAACCTTTAAGGGCGTCACGAATGGATATGGAAAACAAAGAATCAATTGAATCGTTGCATGATTTTTTTAAGTTAGTTACATATAACAATTGGCGCGGTGAACCTTATCCTCATTTATTTCGGGGCGTGAATGATATAGAGAAACATACACTTAAACCAACCGTCGGACGCCTCCCCGATATTGATCCGGTTAAGTTCGGCACGCAGTCTCATTTTGGGTCACCCCAAATGTTACTTAAAAGAGAAAAGGAGATATTCGACTGGTTTAAGATATACTCGGCTCCTTATTTGGGGACGACGCCTTATTCTGGCGGCAATATCTCCGATTGGGAGCTGCTTGCATTGGCTCAACATCACGGTCTTCCCACCAGGCTTTTGGATTGGACATTAGACCCTTTTACAGCCTTATTTTTTGCAGTTGAAAAGCCATCCAAACGAGATGGCGCGGTTCACTTATTTTTGAAAAAAGATCTAAAACAAATCAGTTCGAATGGCCAGGTTATAACTGCCGACGAGAATTCGGATGAAACAATCCAACCGACGAAGATCGATCCATTATCCATAAGCGAGGACCATGTATATATTCCGACTCATTTCACGCAACGAGTGCAAGTGCAAGAGGGAGTATTTACGGTCCATCAAACACCTTGGGAGGAATTTAATCCTTCAAGTAGGAAAACAATAATCATTAAGAAGGAAGCAAGGTGGAGAATAAAAAAAGATTTAAGAGAGTTGGGAATAGAGAAAAAGCGATTGTTCCCAGGTCTTGAAAGTATTTGTGAGTGGATAAGGTTCAAAAGGGTAGATGACGGAATAACCGGATGGATTAAGGAAATGCTGGTATATACATGTCAACCTCTTAGAGAAGATGAAATTAAAGAGAGATTGCCACGGGAAAGACAAAAAACAGTTTCAGAGAAACTCCCGTTAATGGTTGAAAAGAAAATGATTAAAAGAATCGTTAGTGATGGCGACGAGGCAAAATACACCCTGCCTGATGAATAACTTTTCCCGCCTTCGAGGCGGCTACTTTTTCTCCTTCGCCCGCTTGTCGAGGTAGGCCTGCCACCTGGACGGGTCGGCGCCGTAGTCCACGCCCAGCACCTCCTTCAGGGCCAGGGCCGCGGCGGCGCGGACCGGCTGGTTCGGATTCGTGAGGGCGTGAACGAGGTGCTCGGACGCCGCCTCGCCGAAGCTCGATAACGCCTCCACGCAGGCGACGGCCGTCTGGGAGCTCGCGGCTCGATCGTAGAGGCCGCGCAGCGCGGGGATGGCCCTGGGGTCGCCGAGATGAACCAGGGCCTTGGCCAGGGCCGCCTGCGCGCGGCCGCTCGTTTCCTTCGGCGCGGCCGCCACGAGCGGTGCGAGCGCATCCTTCCCGCCTATCGATCCGCTCACGTAGATCGCCTGCGCCCGCACGAGGAAATCCTCGTGGGAGAGAAGCGCGTAGAGCCGGTTCATGTCGGGCCGCCCCTTGGGGGAGAGCTCCACGAGGGATCGGGCGGCCACCTTGCGGACCGTGGGGTCGGGGTCGGTGAGGACGTTGACAAGGGGACTTAAGGCCTCGGCGGAGCCGAGATTCCCGAGGTCGTAGGCAGCGTCCATGCGCTCCTGCGGGTTTCGGCTCCGGAGGCGCTGCAGCATGGCTTCGAGCTCGGTCAGGGGGGGTGCGCTCCCCCCGCCGGCGGCCTCGTCCATCCCCTCGAGGATGTTCTCCATCCGGCGGTTCCGCTGGGCGCTCAGGTGCGCGATCTCGCC
>JAZDLH010000138.1:0-5999 GCA_043802275.1 Planctomycetota bacterium | reverse complement strand
GGCTTCATAAAGACCTGCGTGAAGTAGATATAGCCGTCCCGGCCGCGCACCACACCAATGCCGGTTTCGACAAACTCGGGATTCATTATGTTCGCGCGATGGTTTTGGCTCTTGAGCCAATCCGCGACTGCCTTGGCCACGGGATCGTCGTAGCCGCGGTTCCTGGCCACGTTCTCCCCGATGATGAGCCAGTCGATCTCCATCCGGTCGGCCCGGCCCTCCACGGTCATACGGTCGCGGCCCTGGTGGGAGATGCGTCGCATCCGCGCCATGTCCCAGGTATGGGCGCGGGCGATGCGGATGAGGGCGTCCTCGAGCACAAGGGGGGCGAGGCCTTCCTGTCTTCGCGCCGCGTTCACCTCGCGGAGCAGGGATTCCTCGATGGTTGTTTCGGGAAGAAGCCGGGCGATCGGGCCGAGCGCCCGGCTTGTTCCCGCGCATCCGGCAAGGCCGAACGCGGAAAGGCAAATAAGGCAAGGAAGGAGCCCATTCGCTCGGCGCGCCATGTGCTTCAGCCCCTCCTCGAACGCACGGCCCATGCCGTGCTTCACGACCGAATTTACGCGCGCTTGTGCAGCGTTGCAAGGGAAAAGGCCGAATCCTTGTCCCCCGACCCCTTCGTGCCCGCAATCCGTATTTTTTGATTGAGGCGGCACGCAACCCTTGCTATGATGTTGGCGCCGCTTCAGCTCTTTTTCCCGTGCAAGTTCGGGACCGGGGTTTGGGGAAAACGATGATCGATATCCGGGACTATCACCCTGCGGACGAGGTCTTCCGCCGGATCCTTCACCGCGCGGAAACGGGAGAGGACGAGCTCTGGGACGTTGCGATGAAGATCGTGCAGGACGTCCGCAAACGGGGCGACGCCGCCCTTTTTGAATACGCCCGGCAATACGACGGCACCGACCTCTCCCCGGAGACGATCCGCGTCCCCCGGGAGGAGCTTGCCTCCGCCAAGCGGTCGGTGAGCGAGGCGTTTCTCTCGGCGGTCACCCAGGCCATGGGCAACATCCGACGGTTCCACGAATACCAGACCCGCTCGAACTACGTGCACGACGACGGCGACGGTGTGCTCCTGGCGAAGCGCGTCATGCCCCTGCGCCGGTCCGGCGTCTGCTGCCCGGCCGGGAGCGCGCCCCTCTTCAGCTCGCTTCTCATGAACGTCATCCCCGCCCAGATCGCGGGCGTGGAGGAGATCGCCGTGGTGACCCCCCCCGGCCGGGACGGCCGGGTGAATCCGCACATCCTCGCCACGGCCGCCCTGCTCGGCCTCGAGGAGATCTATCGCGTGGGCGGCGCCCATGCGGTCGCGGCGCTCGCGTTCGGCACGGCCTCCATACCGCGCGTGGACGTGATCGTGGGGCCGGGCCATCCCATCGTGCAGATCGCCAAAAAAATCGTCTTTGGCGCGGTGGGGATCGACGCCATCGCCGGCGCCTCGGAGCTCGTCATCATCGCCGACGCGAGCGCCAACGCGGAATACGTGGCCGCCGACCTCCTCTCGCAGCTCGAGCACGGAAGCGGCCTGGAGTCGGGCGTGGTGCTTACCATGAGCCGGACGCTCGCCGAAGCCGTGCGGGACGCCCTCGCGCGTCAGATTCCCGGCCTCGCGCGGGCCGAGTCGATCGAGCGGTGCCTTAAGTGCTTCAGCGCCATCTTCCTCGTAAAATCCCTGGAAGAGGCCGTGGAGGCTGCGAACGCCATCGCGCCCGAGCACCTGGAGATCCAGACCCAGGACCCGGAGGCGGTCGCGGAGGGCCTCCGAAACGCCGGGGCCATCTTCCTCGGGGCGGCAAGCACCGAGCCCGTGGGCGATTACTTTTGCGGCACGAACCACGTGCTCCCCACGGGCGGGGCCGCGCGTTTTTCCGGGAGCCTCTCGGTCTATGACTTTCTCAAGGACACTTCGATCGTGCGGTACACGCTCGGGCGCCTCGCCAAGACCGGCCGGCACATCATCGACATGGCCGAGGTCGAGGGGCTCACCGCGCACGCCAACGCCATCCGCGTCCGCATGCAGGATTTGGGCAAAGGGGCCTGATCCTAGAAAAGCCCGGTCCCCGTCCTTTTCCTTTCCCTCCCTTCCCCCGCTTTCGTATAATAAAACTTGGAATTCCAGCGGTAGGTGGAGAGAAGCTTATTGTTGCGCGATCAAACTCAGCTTTGTCACGCGAGGGAAGAGCTTCCAAAGGAAAAGACGCGACATGGCCCTTGTCCCCTTGAGCGAGATCGCCCACCGCCTCCAAAGGCTTCGCGCGGCCATGCGCCGCGACCGGATGAGCGCGGCGTATCTTTCGAGCCCTCCGTCCGTGCATTACTATTCCGGCTTCACGGGGAGCGACACCGTGCTCCTCGTCACCCAGCGCCGCTCGATTCTAATCACCGACTTCCGCTTTCAAGAAGAAGCGGAATCGTCCGCGACGCTCGCCAGGCCCCTTCTCTGGAAAAAAGATCCGGCCCAACATGCCGGCCTTTTCGTCCGCAAGCTTGGCCTCAACCGCCTCGGTTTTGAAGAGGGGGCGCTCCCGGTCGGGCAGATGACCGCCATGCGCAAGGCCGCGCGCGGCGTGCGCTTCATCCCCTGGGGAAAGGAAATCCTCAAGCCGCGCCTCGTAAAGAGCGCCTGGGAGATTCGCTCCATCCAAAAGGCCCTGCGCGTGGCCGAGGCCTCCTTTATGACGGCGCGCAAAAGGCTCAAGGCGGGCGTGACGGAACTGGAGATTGCCAATGACCTTGAGTTCGAGATGCGAAGGAGGGGCGCTGTCGGCGCCGCCTTCCCCAGCATCGTCGCCATGGGTCCGAATACGAGCCGGCCCCACGCACACCCGGGCAGACGTCGGCTCGCCAATGACAGCCTCATCCTTATCGACTGGGGCGCGCGAGTGGGCTTTTATAATTCCGACTTGACACGGACCCTGTTTTTCGGTACCATCCCGGCCGTTTGGCGCGACCGCTATGCGCGCGTTTGGGAAGCGCAACACATTGCCATACAATCTCTTGCAGCGGGGACATCAGGCGCTGAGGTCGATGAGGCCGCCCGGTCGCACCTTCGACTCCATGCGCTGGACCGACGCTTCGGCCATAGCCTGGGCCATGGCGTTGGACTCGAAGTGCATGAAGGACCGCGACTAAGCCGTCTTATGAAAGCCGAGCTTCCTACGGGTGCGGTCGTGACCGTGGAGCCGGGTGTGTATTTTCCCGGACAGGGCGGGATCCGTATCGAGGATATGATCCTCATCAGAGGAAAGAGGTCACGAGTACTCTCGCGATTGCCGCGCGATTGGGATTCGGCGCAGTTATAACAAGGGATTTCCATTTCCGTTACGACATTGGAAGTTGCAAGGGATATTTTAGCGCATTTATGGCGATGGCGAATGCGGGTTAAAAACGCATGCGGCTCACGAGCGGCATGGCGATCCAGAGGAGTGCGGGGATGAGCATCGATCGAATCCGGGAGCTCCTAAAAATCATGGAGACCCACGATCTTGCGGAAATTGAAGTGGAGGAGGGCGATTCCAAGGTTCGACTGCGCAAGCAGGAAGGAGGCCTTCTACCGCCGGGCATGCACGCGCCTCCCTCGGCCGCTACTCCCGGTTTCCCCTCCGCCAAGGGACAGGCCGGTAAGGAGGCGGGAACGGATGCTACCGCCCTGATTCCTATCAAGAGCCCGATCGTGGGCACCTTCTACAAAGCCCCGGCGCCCGATGCCGAGCCCTTCGTCAGGGTCGGGACCGCCATCCAGAACAGCACCATCGTTTGCATCGTGGAGGCCATGAAGGTGATGAACGAGGTCAAGGCCGGGATCGGCGGCATGATCGCCGAGGTGCTGGTGGAAAACGGGGAGGCCGTGGAATACGGCCAGCCGCTCTTTCTCGTGAAGACCGCCTGACCGTCTGTCGACAGGGGCGGCACTCCGCCTTGGCTTCACCGGGCGCCCTCGCTCCATTCCCAAGCCGGTCGGTGGAAAGGGATTCATGTTCAGCCGCATCTTGATCGCCAACCGCGGAGAGATCGCGGTTCGCGTCATTCACACCTGCCAGCGTCTCGGCATCGAAACGGTCGCGGTCTTTTCCGAGCCGGACCGCGAATCGCTCCACGTGCGCCTGGCGGACGCGGCCATCTGCATCGGCCCCGCCGAGAGCGCACGCAGCTACCTTCACATCCCCAGCATCATCAGCGCCGCCGAGATCGCGAACGTCGAGGCCATTCACCCCGGCTACGGGTTCCTCGCGGAGAACGCGCACTTCGCGGACATCTGCCGCTCGCTCGACATCGAATTCATCGGGCCCCTGTCCCACGCCATGGAGAAGATGGCCGACAAGTCCGATGCGCGGGCCCTCGTGGCCGCCGCCAAGGTCCCGGTCCTCCCCGGGAGCGACGGGCCCCTGCCGGATGACGAGACGGCCCTGTCCGTGGCCCACCGCATCGGATATCCGGTCATGGTCAAGGCCTGCATGGGCGGCGGCGGCCGGGGGGTGCGGATCGCCCGCAACGACGCCGCGCTCCGGAACGGCATCGCGCAGGCGCGCGCCGAGGCCGAAAACGCGTTCGGCGACGGATCCCTGTACCTCGAGAAGTACCTGGAGCATCCCCGCCACATCGAGGTCCAGGTGCTCGCCGACAACCACGGGAACGCCATTCACCTGGGCGAGCGGGACTGCTCCATCCAGCGCCGCCACCAAAAGCTCTGCGAGGAGTCCCCGAGTCCCGTGCTCGACGCCCGCATGCGCCGGCACCTCTGCGAGGCGGGCCTCGCCGTCGTCCGCGCCTGCGGCTACACGAACGCGGGCACGGTCGAGTTCCTCTACCAGGACGGCCAGTTCTATTTCCTTGAGCTAAACGCCCGCATCCAGGTGGAGCACCCCGTCACCGAGGCCGTTACGGGCCTGGACCTGGTGGAGGAGCAGATCCGCATCGCGAGCGGCGAGCCTCTGCGCTACCGCCAACGGGATATCCAGTTCCGCGGCCACGCCATCGAGTGCCGCATCAACGCCGAGGATTCGGAAGACAATTTCATCCCCTCCCCCGGCACGATCAGCCTCTTCGTGGATCCTGTCGGGGAAGGCGTCCGTCTCGACAGCCACGTCTACTCCGGCTATCGCGTCCCCCCCTATTACGACTCGCTGATCGCCAAGATGGTCACGCATGGCGCCAACCGCACCCAGGCCATTCAGCGCATGCAGCGCGCCCTGGCCGAGCTCGTGGTGGACGGCATCAAGACGACCGTGCCGTTCCACCGGGCACTCATGAGCCACCACCGGTTCATCCATGCCGATTTCGATCTCAATTTCGTGAACGAATGGCTGACCGCCTGACGGCCCGCCTGGCGCGACGCCGAGGCGTCGCCCGGCACCTTCAAATCGGGGCCCATCTTTCAGCGATCGGGAGTTGCAACCGGCGGGACTTCAGAGTAGAATGGGGTTAGGTATAATGGCGCCCGTGGGAGAGGGGTGCCGGGGGAGCACGACCGGCCTGGTCGGAGGAGGATATCGTGAAAAACTTCGAAGAGACCCTGTTGCGCTGGGTGGCCATGGCGGCCGGTGTGTTCCTCGTGCTCTTTCCGAGCGTCGGGGGGAAAATCGCCCTTCTCACCGAAGACGTGACCGCGGCGAGGGCGGTCTTTATTCTGCTTGGGGTCCTCATCTTCATCGCCGGCCTGACGAGCTGGCTCACGGGCCGCTCCGAGTCGCTGCGCAAGACCCTGACCGTGCACACGCAGGAGGGGGACAGCATCATCGCATTGAACGCCCTGGAGAATATCCTGCGCGATGAGCTTCGCATGGCTTCCGACGTGCACGATGTGAAGGTCTATCTCAGCGTCAAAGGGCCCGAAGGCCCCATCCGCTGCCTCTTGCGCTTCAAGCTCGACAGCCAGGCGGACATCCCCGGCCGCACGGACGCGCACAAGCGGGTCGCGCGGGATTCCTTCGCCCGGCTCATTCCCACTCCCCTGGATCTTCAGATCGTCTGCCGGGTGGACGATATCGTCGTGGCCAAGG
>JAZDLH010000137.1:0-4229 GCA_043802275.1 Planctomycetota bacterium | reverse complement strand
CGGTTGCACGGCGGCGCCTGCCTGCCGGATAGGCAGTTCAGCGCAACTCTCCCAATGGGCGGCCGGGTGCGCAAGGCGCGCCCGCTCGTTTCCCGGCCATACCATGGGGAAAGGGCGCTCCAAAGTCAAAGGGATTCTGTTGCGTTCCGTTGGGCGTTGTGGTACAAGACTGCGAAGGCAAAATCCCCTCTTGCCGGCGCGTCGCGGCCGGACGGGGGAGAGGAGAAAATTCCATGGGACAGGGGATCGCGGAAAAAATACTCGGCGCGCACCTGGCAAGCGGCCGCCGTGAGCCGGG
This sequence comes from Planctomycetota bacterium, assembly GCA_043802275.1. GTDB lineage: Bacteria > Planctomycetota > SZUA-567 > SZUA-567 > JAFGNG01 > JAZDLH01. The sequence goes on along the minus strand of JAZDLH010000137.1, from coordinate 3,931 downwards.
CGCGACCGTGGAGATCCGCATCGACCAGACCCTCACGCAGGACGCGACCGGAACCCTCGCTTGCCTCCAGTTCGAGGCGCTCGGGGTCGAGCGCGTGGGAACCGAGCTCTCCGTAAGCTACGTGGACCACAATACCCTGCAGGAGGGCTTTGAAAACGCCGACGACCACGCGTATCTAAAGTCCGTGGCCGCGCGCTACGGCATGGTCTTCTCCCGGCCGGGCAACGGCATCTGCCACCAGGTGCATCTCGAGCGCTTCGGCGCGCCGGGCAAGACCCTCCTCGGGAGCGATTCGCACACCCCCACCTGCGGCGGCATCGGCATGCTCGCCATCGGCGCGGGCGGCCTGGACGTGGCACTCGCCATGGCCGGGAGGCCCTTTGCCCTCTCCTGGCCGCGGGTGATCCGCGTGCATCTCACGGGCGCGCTTTCTCCCTGGGTCGCGGCCAAGGACGTGATCCTGGACCTCCTTAGTCTTCTCGCCACCCAGGGGAACGTGGGCGCGCTCCTCGAGTACGCCGGGCCGGGCGTCAAGACCTTGAGCGTCCCACAGCGCGCCACCATCGCCAACATGGGCGCGGAGCTCGGGGTTACGACCTCCGTCTTCCCGAGCGACGAGGCGACGCGCGCCTTCCTCGCCGCCCAGGGCCGGGAGGAGGTCTTCCGCCCCCTCCAGGCGGATGCGGACGCCGTCTATGCGCGCACGATCGAGGTCGACCTCTCCCGGCTGGAGCCCCTCCTGGCCGCGCCGCACAGCCCGGACAATGTCCTCCCCGTCGCCCGGGTCGCGGGCATGCCGGTCGACCAGGTCTGCATCGGGAGCTGCACGAACTCTTCCTACCGGGATCTCGTTACCGTCGCACGCATTCTCAAGGGCAAGGCCATCGCGCCCAACGTCTCGCTCGTGGTGGCGCCGGGCTCCCGCCAGGTGCTGGAAATGATCGCCCGGGACGGCGCGCTCGCGGACCTCATCGCCTCGGGCGCGCGCCTGGCCGAATCCGCCTGCGGCTTCTGCATCGGCTCGGGCCAGGCCCCCCAGACCGAGGGGGTGAGCGTCCGTACCTCCAACCGCAACTTCCTCGGCCGTAGCGGCACGGCCTCGGCCAAGGTTTACCTCGCCAGCCCCGAAACCGCCGCGGCCTGCGCCCTCGCGGGCGAGATGACCGACCCGCGCTCGCTCGGCGTTGCGTATCCCGCGGTCGAGGAGCCCCGGGAGGTCCCCCGGAACGATTCCCTCCTCGTCTTTCCGCCGAAGGACGGCCGGGACGTTCCGATCGTGCGCGGCCCCGGCATCGGCCGGCCCCCGCCTGCCCGCCCCCTTCCGGACGCGCTCCGGGGCGTGGCGGCACTGAAGGTGGGCGATAAGATCACCACCGACCACATCATGCCCGCCGGCCCGCGGCTCAAGCACCGCTCGAACGTGGAGCGCTACGCCGAGTTCGTCTTCGAGGGGATCGATCCCGGCTTCGCGGCCCGAGCCCGGAAGAACCGCGACGAGGGCAGGGCCAACCTCGTGGTGGCGGGCGAGAGCTACGGCCAGGGTTCGAGCCGGGAGCACGCCGCGATCTGCCCCATGATCCTGGGCGTGCGGGCGGTCCTGGCCAAGTCCATCGAGCGGATCCACGCGGCCAACCTCGTGAACTTCGGGGTCCTCCCGCTCGTCTTCGCCCGTCCGGAGGACTACGACGCGCTCGAGGCCGGGGACGCTTTCGAGATAACCTCCCTCCACGCCCAGGTCAAGGCGGGCGGGGCGATCCGGCTTGTGAACCGGACGAAAGAGCGGGCCGTCGAATGCCGGGCCCTCTTGAGCGACAGGGACCGCGCGGTCGTGCTCGCCGGAGGCCGCCTCGCGTTCGAGCGGGGCCCCGGGCGATCGGGAGGTTAGCGAGATTAGGAACATTGGTTCCCCATGCAAAAGAGTCAAGGGCCGGTCACGGCAGTTATGAAAGGACAACGGCATGCCTAAGATCGCGTTTATCGGGGCCGGGAGCTTTGGATTCACGAGGCAGCTCGTGCGGGACATTCTCACCTTCCCGCTTTTGGAGGGCTCCACCATCGCCCTCATGGACATCAACAAGGAGCGCCTCTCCTTTTCCGAGCGGGCCTGCAAGAAGATCGTCGCACTCGGAAAATACCCGGCCAGGGTCGTGGCCACCACCGACCGGCGCGAGGCCCTGAAGGGCGCGGACGCCGTGCTCGTCACGATCCTCGCCGGCACGGTGAACATCTGGCAGCACGACATCCTCATCCCCAAGAAATACGGCATCGACATTTGCGTGGGCGACACGCGCGGCCCGAGCGGCATCTTCCGGGCCCTCCGGACCATCCCGATGATGATGGACATCTGCCGGGACATGGAGGAGCTCTGCCCCGACGCGATCCTCCTCAACTACACGAACCCCATGGCCATGCTCTGCCACGCCATGCAGCGAACAAGCCCCCTCGTCGTATCCGGGCTCTGCCACAGCGTCCAGCACACCGCCGAGATGCTGGCCGAGTGGGCGGGCGTAAAATCAAGGGAGCTCGACTTCCTCTGCGCCGGGCTAAACCATCTCGCCTGGTACCTCAAGCTCGAGCACAAGGGCCGGGACCTGTATCCCAGAATCCGCCGGCGCGTGCTCTCGGACAAGACGATCTACAACACGGAACAGGTCCGGAACGAAATTTTCCTAAACCTCGGGTATTACGTGAGCGAGTCGAGCGGCCACAACTCCGAATACAGCTGGTGGTTCCGAAAGCGGCCCGACCTCGTCCGCAAGTACTGCACCACGGGCACGGGGTGGAATCCGGGCAAACACGCCGCGATCCTCGACCACTACCGCCGGCGCGTCCATGTCTGGAAAAAGCAGATCAAGGCCTGGCTCGCGGACGAGGCGCCCATCTCCCTCGAGCGCGGAGTGGAGTATGCGGCGTTCATCATCAACGCCTGGCTCGGCGGGGAGATCTACCCCTTCAACGGGAACGTCCCGAACACCGGGCTCATCACGAACCTGCCGCAAGGCTGCTGCGTGGAGGTGCCGGTCCTGGCGAGGAGGAGGAGGCTCCAGCCGATCTACGTGGGCGCGCTTCCGCCCCAGTGCCTGGGGCTCACGCACCTTACGGCGAACCTGGAGATGATGGCCGTGGAGGGGTCGCTCGCCGGAGACGCGGAGCTTGTCTTCCAGGCGGTGGCTCACGATCCGCTCACCGCGGCCCGGCTCTCCCTCGCCGAGGCGCGGAAGATGACGGGCGAGATGCTCCGGAAGAATCAAAAGTACCTGCCGCAGTTCAAGAAGATCCGTCTCTGAAACGCGCGCCCTCGGGAACGGGACGGAACCGGGTAACGCGCCCCTGCCGGAAGCGGCGGGGGCGTTTTTTTTATCGGGGGGAAGCGGCCTCGGACGTCGCGGGGGTCTCAAGTTCGGCCGGTGCGTTGTAGACGCTCGTCACCGAAGAGGGCCACAGGGCGAGAGGCTCTTCGAGGGGGCCCTCCTCCTCGGCCGAGATGCGCGCCCGCGCAAGAAGCACCCCGCAATCGTAGCTCCAGATGGCGATGCGCGTGCCCGTTAGAGGTTCGGGATCGTCGAAGCTCAGGCGCAAGAGCTCCCGCTCCGGGTCTTGCGGACGGAACTGTGAGTGGGCGGTGAAGAGGATGCGTCCGCCCTGTTTCACCACGCGAACGCGGTTCCAGCGGCGGTGAATCCCGCCGGAGGAAAGGATGGGGTCCGGCTTCTCGGCCACGATCCGCCCCCGGCGCACGATCGCGCTCTTGGGGCCCTGGCCGGGCGCGTCGAGCCAGCCGCCGAAGATGCAGGAATAGCCGCTCGTCAAGTCCTTCCCGTCCGCGCAGATGGCAAGGTTGAAGTCGCGCAGGTAGTTCTTGTAATTGCCGCGCTCCCGGTCCATCATCTGGGCCATGTAGACCTCGACCATGAGGTCGCCGGAAAAGCTC
>JAZDLH010000136.1:0-6578 GCA_043802275.1 Planctomycetota bacterium | reverse complement strand
CGTCACCGCGCGGGCGCACCTGCCGCCGGACCTGTTTCTATACCTCTTCGGCGGGACGAGCCTGTACCTCGAGCTTGCGGACCGGATGCTTTTCGCCGCGCCCGGCGCGTTCCGCCTTCTCCTCGCGACGCCCTGGGTCTTTTGGCTGCACCACGCGGGCTACGGCGGCCTGCGCGGCGCGCGCGCCGACACGGCTCTCTTCGCTCGGCTCGCGCTGATCGGCGTCTTCGTGATCGCCCTCGCCGATCCGCGCGCCGTGCGCAAAAGCGACGCGATGACCGTCCTGTACGCCCTGGACCTCTCGGACTCGGTGGGCGCCGGGGCCACGGACGCCTCGCTCCGGTACATCGCCCGGACCGTGGTCGGACGGGCCGAGAGCGACGAGGCGGGGCTCGTGGTCTTCGGCCGGAACGCCGCGGTGGAGCTCCCCCCGCGCCTCACCTTCACGGCCGGCGGGGAGGAGATCGCCATCAATTCCCGCATCGTGCGCGACGGCACCGACCTCGCCCAGGCGCTCTCGCTCGCGGCGGCGATGCTTCCGGAAACGAACCCCGGGCGCATCGTCCTCATCAGCGACGGCGCCGCGACCGAGGGGAATCTCCTGCCGGCCCTGGAGATGCTGGAGGCTCGGAAGGTGCCGGTGGACGTCCTGCCCATCCAGTACGATTTCCCGCACGAGGTGTGGCTCGATCGGCTGGACCTTCCCCGCTTCGTCCGGGAGGGCGAAACCTACGAGGCCGCGGCGCTCCTTTCCTCGCTCGCGCCGGGGACGGGCACGCTCACCTTGCGGGAGAACGGCGCGGTGATCGGCGAGAAGACCGTCGAGTTCGAGGCGGGGAAGAACAAGTACGTCCTCCCCCTCTACCTCCGGGGGCCCGGCTATTACGAGTACGTCGCGACCATCGATGTGCCCAAGGGACGGGACGGCTGGACGGAGAACAACGTCGCCATCAACTCGCTCTACCTCAAGGGCGAGGGCAAGGTCCTCGTCGTCACCGATCCGGACGGGGAATCCGCCGACTGGGAGCGTCTTGCCGACGCCTTGCGGAAGTCCAAGCGCCTCGTGGAGATACTTCCCTCCTTCCGCTTTCCCTCGGACGCCCTTTCGCTCATGCCGTACGACTGCGTCGCGTTCGTGAACGTGCCGGCGGACGCCTTTGACGCCGTGCAGCTTGCGGCCCTGCGGGACGCGGTGCGCAACCTCGGCGTCGGTTTCCTCATGGTGGGCGGCAAGAACAGCTTCGGACCGGGGGGGTATCACCGCACGCCCGTGGAGGAGGCCCTGCCGGTCACCATGGACGTCTCCCAGAAGAAGAACCTGCCCAAGGGGGCCCTGGTCATCATCCTCCACACCTGCGAGTTCGCCGAGGGCAACACCTGGGCCAAGCGCATCACCAAGCAGGCCATCCAGGTGCTCGACAAGCGCGATGAGGCGGGCGTGCTCGTCTACAGCTATGGAACGGGCGGCTCGGGCGAGCAGTGGCTTTTCCCCCTCACCCCGGTCGAGGAATACGAACGCCTCGCCGTGCTCATCAACCAGGCCGAGATCGGCGACATGCCGGCCTTCGGCCCGACCATGGAGATGGGCCTGAAGGGCCTGCAGGCGAGCGACGCAGCGGCCAAGCACATGATCATCATCTCCGACGGCGACCCCCAGCCGCCCTCGCCCGCGCTTTTGCGCGCGTTCGTGGACGCGGGGGTGAGCGTCTCGACCGTGGCCGTCAACCCCCACGGCGGGGTCGAGCAGAGGATCATGCAGACCATCGCCGGCGCGACCGGCGGCCGGTATTACTTCCCCAAGGATCCGAAGCTCCTGCCCTCCATCTTCATCAAGGAGGCCAAGACCCTCCGCCGCAACATGATCCAGAACAAGACATTCGTCCCCGCCCTCGAGATGCCCTCCCCGGTCCTCAAGGGGATCGAAGCGATTCCGCCCCTGCACGGCTACGTCCTCACCACGCCCAAGCCCTTTTCGCTCACCCTTCTCAAGGACCCCTCGGAAGGCGGGGAGATCGATCCGGTCCTCGTGACCTGGCGGTTCGGCCTGGGCAAGGCGGCGGCCTTCACGAGCGACCTATCGCCCAACTGGGGCAAGGACTGGGTCCATTGGGCCTCCTACCAGCCCTTCCTTGAGCAGCTCCTCACCGACATCTCCCGCGTCGAGCAGAAGACGAATCTCCGGGTCCGCGCCTTCGCCTCGGGGAACACCGGCGTGATCCTCGTGGAGGACCACGACCCCCAGGGGACCTTCCTCGACCTCGAGGGACGCGTCCGCGGCCCCTACGGGCGGACCGGGAGCGTCTCCTTCCGCCAGGTCGGGCCGCGCATGTATCAGGGCCGGTTCCCGCTCTGGGGCAAGGGGCAGTACCAGGTACTCTGCGTGGGTGCCGGGGAGGGGAGGAAGGAAACCGATCTGGTTGGCCTCATCGTGCCGTACTCGCCGGAGTATCTGCGTTTCCGGGCCGAGCCCCTCGTCCTCAAGGAGATCGCGCAAAAGACCGGCGGCCGCCTCCTCGCCGGCGACGAAGACGGGAAGGCGATCTTCCTGAGGGACCGCCCCCCCCTGGCAAGCTCCCGGTCGGTGCTCGACTGGTTCCTCTTCTGCCTCGCGTTCCTCGTCCCTATCGACGTGGGGATCCGCCGCGTGCAGCTCGACTGGCAGGTCATCCGGGGGTGGCTGCGCTTTACGAAGCGCCTGGAGTCGAGCGCCACCCTAAGCGCGCTCCTTCGGCGGAAGGACGCGGTGAAATCAAGTCTCGAAGCGGCCGCGCAAAAGGTCCCGGCCGCCCCCTCTCACCTCGCGGAGGTGAAGCGCGCCATGCCTCCCGGGCGGCGGAGGGGCGGGAAGGGCGCTTGGCCGAAGACGCCCCCCCCGGGCGCAAAGCCCCCGGCGGGAGGAACCGAACCGGAAAAACTTCCCACCACGAGCCGGCTGCTCGCAGGGAAGAGGCGATGGAAGAAAAAAGACCGGGAATAAGGCGGGAACTACAGGCAAGGGAACGATGCAAAGGAGCCCCTCATGAGCGAAGTCCAAGGGCTAAAACAGGAAGCGGATCGGTTCCGGGAGACCCTGGAGCGCGTCCGGCAAGAGATCGGCAAGGTGATCGTGGGCCAGGAGCGCGTGGTCGAAGGGGCGGTGACGGCGCTCATCAGCGGCGGGCACGTGCTCCTCGAAGGCGTTCCGGGCCTCGGGAAGACCGAGCTCGTCAAGTCCATGGCGCGCGTGCTGGACCTCCAGTTCCGACGCATTCAATTCACCCCGGACCTCATGCCCGCGGACATCATCGGCACCACGATCATGACCGCGGACGAGAGCGGGACCTACCGCTTCGAGTTCCGCCGGGGGCCCATCTTCACCCAGCTTCTCCTCGCCGACGAGATCAACCGCGCCACCCCCAAGACCCAGTCGGCGCTCCTGGAGACCATGCAGGAGGAATCGGTGACCACGGGGGGGAACACCTACCGCCTGAAGCCGCCCTTCTTCACCATGGCGACCCAGAACCCCATCGAGCAGGAGGGCACCTACCCCCTGCCCGAGGCGCAGCTCGACCGCTTCATGTTCAAGATCGACGTGCCGTTCCTGGGCCGCGCGGAGATGAACGCCGTGATGACGCGGACCATCCTGAAGCGGCCGGTGAAGCTCGAGACCGTGCTGGACGGCGAGGGGATCCTGGCCCTGCGCGAGATCCTGCGGCACGTGGTGGTGGCCGATCCCATCCGCGACTACGCGGTCCGCATCGTGCTGGCCACGCACCCGGACTCGGAGTTCGCCGGGGAGGCGGTGAAGAAGTACGTGCGGTGGGGGGCCTCGCCGCGAGCGTCCCAGGCGCTTTTGCGCGCCGCGCGCGTGCGCGCGCTCGCCGAGGGGCGGGCGCACATCTCCTTCGCCGACATCCGCTCCTTCGCCCGGGAGGTGCTCCAGCACCGGGTGCTCCTGAATTACGACGGCCAGGCCGAGAACATCCGCGTCCCGTCCCTCGTGCAGGACGTGGTGCAGCAGGTCCCCGAGGAGGCGTGAGAACAATGCCCCTGATCGAATCCCGGGCGCGGCTGACGACGCTCATGGCCAACGAAACCCTCTCCCGCCTCGAGCGCCTGCGCCTGAACACGCTGCGGCGCTTTACGAACAAGAGCCGGGGCGAGCACCTCGCCGGCAAGGGGGGCCGCTCCATCGACTTCTCCGACTACCGCGACTACGTGCCCGGCGACGACGTGCGCTTCGTCGACTGGAACATCTTTTCGCGCCTGAACCGGCCGTACCTCAAGCTCTACCACCAGGAGGAGGAGATGCACGTTCTCATCCTCCTCGACGCGAGCACCTCCATGCGCTACGAGGAGAAGTTCCTCCGCGCCCGGGAGCTCGCGGCCGCGTTCGGCGTCATGGGCCTGCTCCAGGGCGAGCGGGTGAGCGTCTACGCCTTCCACCGCCGGGGCGAGGCTCCCTGGCGATTCCCCCCCTCCGTGGGGCGGGCCAACATGCGCAAGCTCTTCGCCTTTCTCGAAGGGCTGGAGAGCCGGGGCGAGGCCACCCTGGACGCGGCCGTCGACGCCGCGCTCCGGCATCACTTCGGACGGGGCGTGGCGGTGCTCCTGTCGGATTTCCTCACGGCCGGGGACCTCCAGCGGGCCTGCAACCGGCTCTTCAGCAACGGCCTCGAGATCTTCGCCCTGCAGATCCTCGGCCCCACGGAGATCGACCCCGAGGTGACCGGCGACCTGCGCCTCGTGGACTCCGAGATCCAAAGCACGCTGGACATCTCCGGGGCGGGCGAGCTTGTCGAGATCTACCAGGACTACCGCCAGGCCCATGAGCGCCGCGTCGCCACGCTCTGCCGCCGGCGGGGCGGGCGCTTCCTCTCCGTAAGCTCGGCGACTCCCCTCGCGGAGCTCCTCTTCGACCAACTGCAAAGGAGGGGATGGATCCGATGAGCCTCCTGGGCTTCCACGCCCTCTCCAGCGCGCTTCTCTTCTCCCTGGCGGGGCCGCTCGTCCTCTTTTATTTCCTCAAGCTCAAGCGGCCGCGGCTCGAGATCCCGTCGCTTCTCCTGTGGCAGCAGGTGATCCGCGACCAGCGCGTGAACTCCCCCTTCCAGCGGTTCAAAAGGAATCTCCTCCTCTTCCTGCAGCTCCTTGTGCTCTTCCTGGTGGTCCTCGCCGCCATGCAGCCCTTCTGGCAGCGGCTCGAGAATCCTATCCTGCGCCAGCCCGTGCTCATCGACTGCTCGGCCAGCATGGCCGCGGTCGACTGGCCGGGCGGGAGGTCGCGCCTGGACCTCGCCAAGGAGAAGGCGCGGGAGATGATCGACAATCTACTCCCGAACCAGGAGCTTTGCCTCCTCGCCTTCGGGCGCAACGCCCGGCGCCTGACCGGCTTCACCAACAACGCGCGCATCCTGAAGGAGGCCCTGGCTTCGATCTCCGTCGAGGACGTTCCGGGGGACCTGGAAGAGGCCCTGCGCGTGGTCGAGGCCCTGGCGCGGAATACCGCCTTCGACGAGGCGGTGCTCTTCTCCGACGGAAACGTGCCCGCCGAGGTCCCGATGGACCTCTCCTTCTCTTTGAATTACCAAAAGCTGCCCCCCGCGGGGGGAAACCTCGGCATCACCGCGGTCAACGCGAAGCGGGGGGAGGACGGCAACTGGTCGATCTTCGTCCGGATCGAGGGCGCCTCCGAGGACGGGGCGGATGTCCGGCTTCTCCAGGGGAACGAGGTCGTCGACCGGGTGGGGGTATGGGTGGGGGAGAAACGCCAGGAGCGGATCGTCTTCCGCCTAAGCCGGTCCACCCCGGCCGCCCTGACGGTACGACTCGTGCCGGACGCCTTTGATGCGCTCGCCGCGGACAACGTGGCGTTTATCGATCTGCCGGCCTTCCGGGAGCTTTTGGCCTATGTGGCGCCGAGACTTACGACCTACCGCAACGCCCTCGCCGCGCAGGGCGGGATGCGCCTCTTCTCCGGGAACGAGGGGGCGGGGGAGGCGGCCGGGCCGTGGGACCTCACGATCACGGATCGGGAAGACAACCTCCCGCCGGCGGCGCCGATCTCGTTCCAGGTGGGAAGAGTGCCTGCGGACCTGGCCGATCTCGTGTCCGTTAAGGAGGACGGCGATGAAGCGATCGACTGGCGGCGCGACAACGCGCTCCTCCAGCACGTGGAGCTTACGGACGTGATCTTCCTCGACCATCCCCGCTCTGCGCCCGAGGTCCAGGAGACCGATTATGAAAACCGGGGCTATGACATCTTGATCCACGGGCAGAACGGGCCCCTCCTTCTTCTCAAGCGGGACGGCGGGCATTCGACCTACTGGGCGCTTTTCCACAGCGACCGCTCCACGCTCCCCTATCGCGTGGCCTTTCCCATCCTCGTCACCAACCTCGTCCAAATCGCGCGAGACGCATCCGGCCTGGCCGAGGCGCAGGGGATTGCGACCGGGGCGCTTCCGGTCCTCTCCGGAGCCCCCGGCGGGGAGGTGCTTATCGAGGGACCGGACGGGTCCTTGCGAAGGGAGCAGGCCGATGCAGAGGGCCGACTCTCCGGCGTCCCGGCCCCGCGCGTGGGGCTGTACCGCGTCTCGAGC
>JAZDLH010000135.1:0-32795 GCA_043802275.1 Planctomycetota bacterium | reverse complement strand
AGGTGAGGACGAAAAAAAGCGTCCCCAGGAAAAAGACGGCCGGCGTTACCGAAGCGTCCGGCGCACCGCCGGCGGCCTGGGCGGTCACCGCGGCGCTCGTGGCGGCGAAAAGGCTGTTCAAGGGACCTTCCTCAGGCTCGGACGACTTTGTGGATGAAATTCAAAAGCGAGATCATGCCGACGAGACGCGTCCCTTCGAGGACGGCCGCGCAGGGAATCGCATCGCGCACGAGGCTCCCGGCCACGATGATCATCGGCGTGTGCGCCAGAAAATGGGGGACGTCCCGATCCAGGATCTCGGAGACGGTCATGGATTGCTCGTTCTTGAGGAGATCCTGGAAGGGCTCGAACTCCGTGAGGAACGCCAGGGACTTCATCGCGAGGAGGTAGTCCGGCAGGCCCACCTTGAGCAGGCGCTCGGCCCGGACGACGCCGAGGAAATTTCCCTCCTCGTCCGTCACCGGGACCTCGCTCATGCGGTGCTTGACCATGAGATCGGCCGCCTCCCGCAGGGTGTTCAAAAGCCGGAGGGAGGGGGGATTGGGGGTCATGACGTCCCTGGCCGTGACGACGTTGCGCACCATCACCCGGGAGGAGGCGAGGACCTGGATCAGGGCGTCGGGCGAGGAGGCCGCGAGGAGCCGGTCGAGCGAGCCGGGGGCGCTTAGGAATTCCGCCATGGCGCTCGCGGCCCGGAGATAGATGTTGCTCGACGCCTCGGGGATGAAGTAGAGGACGATGAGCCGCACCGGCTCCTTCTCCCCCGCCATCGCGACCCCGTGGGGGAAGGTGCCGATCACGAGGTGGAAGTCCGAGAGCGAGGCCACGCGCGCATGGGGGAAGGCGATGCCCGGCGCGATCACGATGCTCGCGAGGGCCTCCCGCTCGGCGAGGGCGGCCCGCAGGAAATCGGCATCGAGCTCCGTCCGCGCCGCAAGGAGGGCCAGGAGCTTCTCCTTGGCCTCGGGGTAGTTGGCTGCTCGGCCCCTGCAGAGGACGAGTTTCGGTTCGAGAAGGCTGACGAGCTTCATGCGAGCTTCCTTTGTATAAGAGCCCGGCGGCAAGCATCCGCGAGATTTCACTATACCTCCCCTTCTCCATTTCCGGCAAGGAATATTTCATCGGAATGCGCTGTTGAAAAAGGCAGGGCGGCTCGCTTATCCGAACGGTTATCCTGCTCCAATCCCTCGGGCTAGAGCCGCGGCTAATCGAGGGCCCGGGCGGCCAGGACCGTATTTCGGAGGAGGATGGCGTTGGTCATGGGGCCGGTCCCTCCCCGGGGGCTCGTGATGGCGCTTGCGACCTCCTTCACGTTTTCGAAGTCCACGTCGCCCACGGTCAAAAGCTCGGGCCTTCCGGTCCTGGGATTCCTCGCCGGCTCGCCGCCGGCGTCGAGCGCCCTGGGGACGCGGTTCACGCCCACGTCGATCACGACCGCCCCCTTCTTCACCATGTCCGCCCGGATGAGGTACGAGAGGTCGCACGGCGCGGGCCTTTGTCCCTTGCCCTTTTTATGGGCGGCGAGGGCCTTTTCATAAGCGGCATAGCGGTAGCCGGCCGCGCCCGTGGCCACGATCAATATCTCCGCCCCGCGCGTCACCCGGGCGAGGTCGCGGGTGTAGATGTGCGCGACCGACACGCTCGCGTTCTGCGCGAGGAGTAGAAGCGCCGCGGGCCGGCCCACGATCTGGCTGTGGCCCACCACCACGGCGTCTTTGCCCCGCATCTGGGGACAGGCGCGAAGCGCGAGCTTCACGGCCCCCACGGCCGTGCAGGGGCCCGGCACGGGGTCGGGGTCGAAGAGGAGCCGGCCGAGGTTCTGCGGGTGCATGCCCTCCGCGTCCTTTTCCGGCCGGATGGCGCGCGTGAGGGCCGCGGCGTCCGCGCCCGCCGGGAGGGGTGTGTGGAGGAGGATCGCCGAGGTCTTGGGGTCGGCGTTGTGCTTTTGAATGGCCGAAAGGATGGTCGCATCCGAGGCGTCGGCCCCGAGCTCCTCCAAAAGATACGCCACGCCGTTCTCCTCGCACCACTTCTTCTGGATGTTCGCGTAGAAGGCCGAGGCCTTGTTGTCGTTCGCGCGGACGGCCGCGAGGCGCGGCGGACGGCCCTGCTTCGTCAGGGCGTCGATATGGGGCCGGAGCGCGGCGACGATCTCGCCGGCGACGGCGTTCCCGTCGAGGACGACTGCTGCCATGAGGCATGACCCCCTGTTCTTTCCTAAGCCGCATGATAGAAAACCGGCCGCCTTACCCTGTGGCGGCCTTGCATCGCTCAAGGACGGAATAATAGGGCATCCGGCCTGTCGGCGCAAGGGGAATTACCGGCCGTTTTTATAAGACCCCTCTCAGAAGGGAGTGCTGCCCTTTCCTTTGGCCAACGCTTTTCAAGTTGACAGAAGATCCCGGGCCGTTCATCATAAGGTGGCTTGATATTTTTGGCCGCAACCGGTTTTCATAGGGACGAGAAGTCCGGCGCAAGGGCCAAGTTCTCTACTTTGTTGAGACGGGAAAGGGACCGCCATGTCCAAGCCGACGGATGTGCGTGTCGAGGATACGGGGCTCTATTTTCTTCCGACGAGGCTGCGCCTGCCCTTCAAGTTCGGGGGCGAAGCGGCCCGGCGCGCCGAGTCGGTCTGCGCGCGCGCGTGCGTCAAGGTCGAGGGCGCAAAGGGCAGGACCGCGGTCGGCTGGGGTGAGACGCCCATCGCGGTCAAGTGGACCTGGCCGAGCGAGCTCACGGACGAGGCGCGCGAGGAGGCTTTGAAAGAGCTCTATCGCCGCATCGCGGACGCTTGGGCCGGGTTCCCCGGCCGCGGCCATCCCTTGGAGGTGGGGCACGCCTTCCAGAAAGAGGTTTTGCCCGGACTGCGGGACCGTTTAAACGCCGAGCGCGCGGACCGGGGGGAGGAGCCCGTGCCGTGGCTCGCGGCGCTCGTGTGCTCTTCGCCCTTCGACCTCGCCCTGCACGACGCCTTCGGCAAGCTCCACGGGAAATACGTGTACGAGACCTACAACGAGAAGTACATGAACCAAGACCTTTCCGCGTATCTCGCGCCAGCCGAGGACGCGGACCTCTCTTTTGCCGGGAAGTACCCCGGGGACTACCTTGTCTTCCCGCGCGAGGAAAGGCTTCCAGCGTGGCACCTCGTGGGCGGACTCGACCTTTTGGAGGACGGCGACCGCACCGGCGGCGAGCCGGACGACGGCTACCCCGTGGTGCTGACCGACTGGATCCCGCGCGACGGCTTGAAGTGCCTGAAGATCAAGCTCGTGGGGAACGACGCGGCCTGGGACTACGACCGCCTCGTGCGCGTGGGCCGCATAGCCGAGGCGCAGGGCGTGCCGTGGCTCACCGCGGACTTTAACTGCACCGTGAAGGACCCCGCGTACGTGAACGACATCCTCGACCGGCTCCTCAAGGACGAGCCGCGCGTCTGGCAGATGATCCTTTACGTGGAGCAGCCCTTCCCCTACGACCTCAAGGCGCATCCCATCGACGTGCACAGCGTCTCGGCCCGGAAGCCCCTCTTCATGGACGAGAGCGCGCACGACTGGGAGCTCGTGCGGCTCGGGCGTTCTCTCGGTTGGACGGGCGTGGCCCTGAAGACCTGCAAGACCCAGACCGGGGCGCTCCTCACCCTCGCGTGGGCGCGCGCGCACGGCATGACGCTCATGGTGCAGGACCTCACGAACCCCATGATCGCGCAGGTCACGCACTGCCTGCTCGCGGCGCACGCGGGCACCGTCATGGGCCTGGAGACGAACAGCATGCAGTTTTACCCCGATGCCTCCGCGCCCGAGGAGGCGGTGCATCCCGGTCTCTACCGGCGGCGGAACGGGGTGGTGGACCTCTCCACGGTCCGGGGCCCCGGCTTCGGCTACCGGATCGAGGAAATCCAGCGCATCCTGCCCGAGCCCGCCCGCGCGATGGGGTAGGGCCCGGTGTAACCGGCAACACGAATAAGGGGCTAAGGCAGATGTCTGAAGGTGTGGGAATGTTGTGATGTTCTACGAACGTAAGCGAACAGCATAACCCTCCGTTTTATTTCAGAAATCGCGGATTCTTACCTACAGGAAGTTTGCGATAACGGACGGCAGAGCCTATTTTGCGCTTTTACTCTATGGCCGATTGCTTGCTCAGCTTCCGGTTAACTTGGTTTATCAGAGAGGCGCCGATACCAAGGAGTTTGTCTGTATGCTTTTTCATGTCTTCAATGTTACGTGGAGTACGTTTCCGGTGTTTTCCCTGAAGATCCATATCTAATTCGTGAATAATCTTATTGCGAATGTTAAAGATTTCTTGGACCTGGGCCCGGTCTTTGTTATCAAGACCAACCCTTTGAGATTCGATGCAAAGTGCATTTGCAACTTGAAACAATTGCTCAACAGACTGCAGACTTCCCCCGGTCAGAGATCGAACATATTCTTCGATGGCTTGTTTCTGATGAGATTTCGAAGCTAAAAGGCGCGCAATAAACTTGTTCCCTCCAAAATACTCTGGGTCTTTATCATCACCGCGAACCTTTCGTTCAACAAAAGTCTCAAGGCCGCTACGGACGTTTTCATCAGTGTCCACAAGATCAGGCATGGTGTCGCGGATTGGTTGTTTTACCATACCGTCGAGGCCGGCCGCCGCCATTACAAGCATGGCTCGAAGAAGGTCTTGCTCCTGATCGGAACTGCGCCCTGACGGTTTTTTTGCGTTTCTGTCTTATTAGCCCGTAAGCTTGCAAAAGGGAGGACGCTGTTTTATACGTATACTCAAGAACTATTCCGGCCTTTTCTACTTTGCTCTTTGTTTTTTTAATAGATTTATCAATGTTAAGTGGTCGGAGCTGGTGGGTCTGTTTGTCGTCGTTATACATAGTTAACCTCCTCGCTTTGGGGATATAACTTTGGTTGAATGAAGGTTACACGATTATTGACTCATCATGCCGTTATTGGCCCTAATTCGATCCCCTTATTGATTCGTCTTGTACAACCCGTGCTCGCGGATGTATTGGCCTACGGAGGCGGGCACCCAGTCTTCGATCGGCTTCCCCCGGTCCACGGCCTGCCGGATCGCGGTGCTCGAGACGTCCATGGGCGGGAGCTCGAGAAGCCCCCGGACAAAGTCGTCCGCGAAGGTGTGGAGCATCGGATTAAGAATCCGTAATAGCGTGTCGGCCGAAAGGTCGGTTCCCGGCCGCGCGGCCACGATGGGCCTCGCGAGGTGCAGGACCGCCTGCGCCTCCCTCCACAGGTGGAAGTCCTCGATCATGTCCGCGCCGATGAGGAGACGGAACCGCGCGCCCGGATATTCCGGGGCCAGGGTGCGGAGGGTGTCCACGGTATAGCTCCGGCCGATCCGGCCGAGCTCGACCAGGGATATTTCCATCCCGGCCATGTCGGAAATGGCGAGCCGCAGCATGGCCAGGCGGTCTTCGGGAGGAGCTATGCCGGGACGGTTCTTGTGCGGCGGGAAATTGGTCGGTATGAACAGCACCTTTTCCAGCTTGAAAACGCTCAAGGCAGAACGCGCGAAATGCAGATGCCCGTTGTGAACCGGGTCGAATGTCCCTCCAAGAAGGCCGATCTCCTTGACATCGTCATGACGCAATGGGATTTTCGCGGTTGTGTCCATGTCGTAACAGCCTAAAAGAAAAGAAGATACAAATATTTTAAAAAATGTTACTTAGTATCGGCAATCAATATACCGGCAGTTTCCGGTTCTTATTCCAAATTTGCGTGGCGGATATGCAAGTCCTTCGATAAAAGCCCTTTTTTCTCCATGATTTTTTCAAAAAGAAGGTCCGTGACGAACATCAAGGACTGTTCAAAGAGCGTGCCTAAGGGCTGGGTGGAGGATAAGCCGCCCGGCTGTGATGCATCGAGCGGAACTGGTATGTAAAGCTTTGTATCGAAAGGAATTGCTATCGCAGAGGACGGGTCGCGTGTGATGAGGACGACCTCGCAGCCGGCCTTTTTGGCCTGTTCGGCAAGGACTCGGATGGACAGGGTGTTTCCAGAGCCTGAACCGATGAGAAAGAGGTCCCCTTGGGCGCATGCGGGGGTGGTGGGGTCGCCTGCAACGTGCGTTGGAATCCCGGCTTGCGTCAGGCGAATGGCGAACATCCGCATGACAAGGCCGCTCCGCCCCGCGCTGGCGATAAAGACCCATTTTGCCGAAAGGATGCGTCCGGAAAGGAGTTCGAGCTCATCGAGCTTGAGCGAGGAGAGGACGCTTTTCACCTCGTCAAGGATGTGGATCAGGCGTTTGGAATCGTTCGGCATGAGGACATCCTTTTGGGGGCACAATACCCTACAGCATCTTTTGCAAAAAAGATTCGCATCGAATGTTATAAAAAGATACAATTTTTTTGACTACCAGTCAAGACAAAGCGATCGGAGCATGTCGGAAGCATGGCTTTTTCTTGTTTTTGCCTTGACAGAAGGGGGGCGCTGCACTATATCTCTTCGTCCTGGGGGTTTTTCGGAACCGGAAATCCCCGCGTTTGCCAGGTATTCTACCCGGTGGTGTAATTGGCAACACTGCAGATTTTGGGTCTGCCTTTCCAGGTTCGAGTCCTGGCCGGGTAGCCAGAAGTTTCACGTTATTCTCCACGCACCGCCGTGGATGCCCCGGGTCGGCCGAGTTATCGAGGGAAGCGGAGCGGGCGATATGCCTCCTCTCCGCCCGAAGCCTGAAAAGGCTCCTGATGGCCGACTCCATTGACCGAGGGGAGTGCATGAGCTCCGGTATCCATGCCCTGGTCCTCGCCGCCGGCAAGGGGAAGCGGATGGGGGCCCCGATCCCCAAAGTCATGGTCCAGGCCGCCGGGAGACCGCTCCTTGGCTGGGTTCTCAAAAACCTGGAGGAGGCGGGAGCGGACCGCATTACGGCGATCGTGGGTTTCGGCAAGGAGGAGGTGATCGCCTCGCTTCCCGAGGGGGTGTGCTGGGTCGAGCAGGCCGAGCAGCGCGGAACCGGGCACGCCGTCCTGTGCGCCCGCGAGGCGCTGGCCGGCTTTGAGGGCACGGTGCTCGTAACCTGCGGGGACATGCCGCTCATCCGGGGCGCGACCTTCCGGAAGCTCCTCGACCGGCACGAGGAGAGCGGCGCGGACTGCACCATGCTTACGGCCACGGTGGAGCCGCCACACCGGTACGGACGCATTCTTCGCGATGCGAAGGGACGGGTGAAGCGGATCGTGGAGGCAGAGGACGCCACCGAGGAGGAGCTGTCCATCGCCGAGGTGAACACCGGCGTGTATGCCTTTCGCGCGCCGTTCCTCTTCCAGGCGCTCCGCCGCGTGGGAAACGCCAACCGGCAGGGGGAGTATTACCTGACGGAGGTGGTGGAAATTCTCCTGCGCGGGGGGCGAAGGGTGGAGGCGATCTCCTGCGAGGACGCGCGCGAGGCGCTCGGCGTGAACTCTTCCGAGGACCTGGCCCGGGTCGAGGCGATGCTCGCCGGGGTCGGCCCGTAGGCTTTTGCGAGGGCGGCCCGCTCGGACGCGGCCAAAGGGAACATTCGGACTGGACGGAGAGATAGGCCATGCGGATCTTTTCCGGAAGCGCGCATCCCCGACTGGCGGAGGGCATCGGCCGCCATCTCGGCATCGAGCTCGGCCGGATCGTGCTCGGACATTTTCCCGACAGCGAAACCAAGGTGCAGGTCCTGGACGACGTGCGGGGGCGGGAAGCCTTCGTGGTGCAGAGTCTCTGCCGGCCGGTCAACGAGTCGCTCATGGAGCTTCTCATCATCGTGGACGCGCTCCGGCGCGCCTCGGCCTCGTCCATCTGCGCGGTGATCCCCTACTTTGCCTACGCGAGGCAGGACCGCAAGCACGCCGGGCGCGTGCCCATCACCGCCAAGCTCGTGGCGAATCTCATCACCACGAGCGGCGTGAACCGGGTGCTCACCATGGACCTCCACGCGAGCCAGATCCAGGGGTTCTTCGACATCCCGGTGGATCACCTCTACGCGGCGCCCGTGCACATCGAGTATCTTATGAAACGCGGCCTCGAGAAGCCCGTGATCCTGGCGCCGGACATCGGCGGCGTCAAGATGGCCGGCGCGTTCGCCAAGCGCCTGGGCGGGGATCTCGCAATCCTGCAAAAAGAGCGGATGAACGACCATGAGGTCCGGTGCGGGCACGTGATCGGCGAGATCGAGGGGCGGGACGTGGTGATCGTGGACGACGTGATCAGCACGGCGAGCACCGCGAGCGAGGCGACCAAGGTCGTCCGGGCCAACGGCGCGAAGCGCATCATCGTGCTGGCCACGCACGGGATCCTCGCGGAGTCGGCGTTCGCGCGGTTGAGCGAAGCCGCGCCCGATGAGATCGTCTTGACCGACACGATCCCGATGGGGAATCCGCCCAAGAACCTCCCCCTGACGGTCCTTTCCGTGGCCGGGCTTCTGGGGGACGCCGTGATCCGGATCCATCGGAACCAGTCTGTGAGTTCCCTCTTTTTGTGACGGGAGACAGGAAGGTGGCGCAAGAGAATGTGTTGCAGGCGGAACGACGGGAGGCGCGCAGGCGGCGCGGCTGCGCGCGCATCCGGGCGGGAGGGCGGATCCCCGCCGTGGCGTATGCCAAGGCCAAGCAGAACCTCAACCTCACCGTGCCGTTGAACGAGCTCAAGCATTACCTCGCCCAGGGCCTGCGGATGCTCACCCTCGACATCGACGGGACCCGGCAGATGGCCCTCGTCAAGGAGGTCCAGCACGGCACCTACGACCACGAGATCCTGCATGTGGACTTCGAGATGGTCACGGCCGAAACCCTGGTCCACGTGTCCGTCCCGGTCGTCCTTATCGGGACCGCGCCGGGCGCCAAGGTTGGCGGCATGGTGGAGCAGGAGCTCTACGAGATGGAGGTCTCCTGCCAGGCACAGGACATCCCACGAACAATCGCGGTGGACATCGGCTCCTTGGAAGTGAACGGCATTCTGCACGTTTCGGACGTCGCGGCGGTCGAGGGGGTGCGGTTTCTTAATCCCAGCGACACGCCCATGGTCATCTGCCACCTAGCGGCGGGCGAAGAGGCGCCGGAGGAGGCGGTCGAAGCGGTCGCCGAAGGTACGGTCGAGCCCGAGGTGATCGGCAAGAAGCCGGAGGAAGGCAAAGAAGAGGAGGAATGACCCATTTGTATCGAGGCGGCGGAGGGTTCCTGCCGCGCGGAACATCTCGTGGTGGGTCTCGGGAATCCCGGCCCCGCCTACGAGAAGACGCGCCACAACCTGGGCTTCCGCGTGATCGACGCCTTGGGGCGGCTGGGTGGCGTGGCCTTCGTCCCCTCCGGGGCCGGGGCGCTTGTAGGAGCCGCCCGGGTGCGCTCCGGGGATTGCGAAAGGATTCGCTCTTCGTGCGTATGGCTGTGCAAGCCCATGACCTTTATGAACCGGTCCGGCACGGCGGTTCGCGCGCTCCTCGACAAGACAGGCCTCCCGCTCGAACGGATGCTGGCGGTGGTCGACGATTTTCAGCTGCCCCTCGGGCGGTTGCGCATCCGCGCCCGGGGCACGGACGGCGGCCACCACGGCCTCGCGTCCCTCGCGGAGTCGTTGGGGAGCGAAGACTGGCCGAGGCTTCGGATCGGCATCGAGAGTATCGAGGTGCCGGCCGGGCCCGAGCGGGTCGAGTGGGTGCTTGATTCCTTTGAGGAGGCCGAGGAGCCCCTCGTCGCGCAGGCGGTAACGCGCGCCGCCCGGCTCGTGCTCGACTGGGTCGTCTATGGCCTGGAATACTGCCAGAACGCGTACCACGGTACGGACAAGGAGCCGTGCGTTTTGGATCCGGAGGCGCCGCGGGAAGTCGGCGGGAAGGGACGGGAGCCATGACCGGCCGGGCGCCGCGGGACGCGGAGGCGCTCCAGCAAGCGCGACCGCACCCGGGCTGGACCGGACAAGAAGACACCGGGGCCGAGTCCCCGAGGAGTTGCTTGCCGCGCCTGTTGCGCGGGGCGAGGGTTCAGGAAGGGAGGAATCGACTTGAGGCTTTATGAGGCCATGTTTTTGGTCAATCAGAATTCGGCCAAGGAACACTACGAAAAGGTGGAGGCCGAGGTGTGCAATTGCATCACCCGGCACGGCGGGGAGATCGTGAACACTCTCAAGTGGGATGAGAGGCGCCTGGCCTATGAGATCAAGAAGCAGAAGCGCGCCGTATTCGTCCTCGTGCACTTCAATGCCCCGACCGATTCGATCGCCCGGATCGAGCGGCAGTGCCGGCTTTCGGAGATCATCCTCCGGGCGCTCATCATCCTCGACGAGGACGGACCGGTGGTCGAGCCTTGTCCCAAGGGGCGCGAGGGCGCCTTTGGCGAGCTGGATGGGATCCGAAGCCGTGAGCCGGTTCATCACGGCCGCGCCGGCGGTCGGCGTCCGCACCGGCCCTCCCGGGAAGAGGCCGAGGCGAGCGATGATGTAAACGATTCCTCCGACGAGGGAGAAAATTCGCCGGAGGAATAGGGGTCGGGTATGGAAGGGTGGGGGCCCGTGCCGCGCGGTCTCGACCCGGAAGGATCCAGGGCCGAAAGGAGGATGGGAACGATGGCAGGCAGCGGATTCAACCGTGTGATTCTCATGGGAAACCTCGTCCGGGACCCGGAGCTCAGGTATACCCCTTCGGGCACGGCCGTGGCCGACCTGCGCCTGGCGGTCACGAGCATGCGCGGCCGCGGGAACGACCGCAAGGAGGAGACCGTCTTCGTGGATGTCACGGTGTGGGACCGGATGGCCGAGACCTGCAACGAATACCTCTCCAAGGGTCGGCCGGTGCTCGTGGAGGGGCGCCTGCGACAGGACGAATGGGAGGACCGCGAGACGGGGAAGAAGCGCTCCAAGATCAGCGTCACCGCGAACAACATCCAATTCCTGGGCGGCGGAGCCGGCAAGAAACAGGGCGCTCCCGGGCCGGAAGAGGTCTCCCAGGCGAACGAGGAGGGACTCGATTCCAGTTTCCCGGCCAATGAGGAGATCCCCTTCTAAGCCCCGAAGCCGGAAGGGAAGGGATCCCGAAATCGGCGCGAGAGCGCTTTCCCAAGGGGTCGAAGAGCCGAGGGCCCATTCTTATTGCGAGAAGGAGTTGAAGGAGGACCATGGCGAAACGATACGAATTGGTCATGCGCAAGACGCGGTGCAAATTCTGCGGAAAGGACGCGCCGCGCGTGGATTACAAGAACGTGCCCATGCTCCAGAAATTTTCCAGCGCCCAGGGCAAGATGTACGGGCGCAAGCGCCTGGGCACGTGTGCCCACCATCAGCGCGTAATCAAGAAGGCCGTGAAGCGCGCCCGGTTCCTCGGACTCCTTCGCTTTGTCGGCCGGTAGACTCGCGGTACGCGCGGCGTTTGCCAGGGGCCGCGGATCGGCGGCTCGGGGATCGGCGCGGCGCCCTGGAGGCGACAAACATTTTTTGTTGCGGGCCTCCGCGTTTTTGGTAGGATGAACACGGGGACCGCCCTCCATGTCATGAGGGGCCCCCAAAAGCAACCAGGCACAAGCGGGAGAGGAAGAAGGACGTGAAGGTCAAGCTGCTTTTGAAAGAGGACGTGAAGGACCTCGGCCGCACCGGGGACCTGGTGGAGGTGGCCGCAGGCCATGCGCGCAACTTTCTCCTCCCCAAGGGGCTGGCCCTGGAGATCAACGCGAGCACCGTGCAGGCGATCGAGGCGGCCAAGAAACGCCGCGCCGCGCGGGAGCTCGAGGAGAAGGCCGCGCTGGCGGAGATGGGGGAGCGCATCCACGACACCACGATCACCCTCGCCGCGCGCGTGTCGGAGACCGGGACGCTCTACGGGTCCATCGCCCCCGCCCAGGTGGTCGCGGCCCTGGCGGAGAAGGGCCTCCGCATCGAGGAAGAGATGGTCCGGATGCCCGAGCACGTGAAGGCCCTGGGCGAATATCTCGTGCCCATCCATCTCCATCCGGAGGTGGACACGGACTGCACCCTGGTGGTGGTGGCCGAAGAGGGCTCCCCGGTCGGAGACGAAGCGAAAGGATGACCGCGCCCATGTCGGTCGTTGCGGAAAGAACAGCACGCGCTTCCGAGCGGCAGATGCCTCACAACCTCGAGGCGGAGGCCGGGGTGTTGGGATGCCTTCTGTTGTATCCGGATCGGGCCGATTTCATCCGCGGGAGCCTGGAGGCCGACGACTTCTATTCCGAGCCCTACGGCGCCGTCTTCCAGGCCATCCTGGACATGACCGACGGGGGCCGGCCCGTCGATCCTCTCACACTTCGGGAGGAGCTGGACCGCAGGCAGCAGCTCGACCTCGTGGGCGGGGCGGCCGCGATCGCGGAACTTTCGAGCTCGGTCCCGAACAGCGCGAACCTCGAATACTACGCCGACATCGTCCGGAACAAGGCCAAGCTCCGGCGCCTCATCCAGGCCACGACCGAGCTCTTGGAGGAGTCCTACCGCGCCGAGCGCTCGGCCGACGACATGGCCGACTGGGCCGAGCACCTCATCTTCGAGATCTCCGAGCGAGGCGCGAGGCGCGAGGCGGCGCTCCTCAAGGACGTGGTCAAGGCCGCCTACCACGAGCTCGAAACCCTCTCCCAGCGGGGGGAGAAGAACCTCACCACGGGCCTCGCCACGGACTACCACGAGCTCGACCGCCTGATGGCGGGGCTGCACAAGAGCGAATTCATCGTCATCGCAGGCCGTCCGTCCATGGGCAAGACCACCCTCGCGCTCAACCTCCTCGCGCGGATCGGCGTGGAGCAGAAGGTCCCCTCGGCGCTTTTCACGCTCGAGATGAGCAAGGAGAACATCGCCCGCAACATGCTCTGCGCCACGAGCCGCGTGAACGGCGAGCGGATGCGCAGCGCGCGCTTGAGCCAGGAGGACTGGGGCCGGCTCATCATGGGCAGCGACCGCCTCTCCCAGGCGCCGGTCTACATCGACGACACGCCGGCCATCACCCTGGGGGAGCTCCGGGGCAAGTGCCGGCGGCTCCGGCGGCAGCGGAAGGTGGAACTCGTGATCGTGGATTATCTCCAGCTCATGCAGGGTCCCGGCCGCGCGCGCGAGCCGAACCGCCAGCAGGAGATCAGCGAAATCAGCCGCGGCCTCAAGGCGATCGCGCGCGAGCTCGACATCCCGGTCGTCGCCCTCTCGCAGCTCAACCGGGCCGTGGAGGGCCGGGCCGACCACAAGCCCATCCTCTCCGACCTCCGGGAGAGCGGAGCCATCGAACAAGATGCGGATGTAGTCTTGCTTTTGCACCGCCCTTCTTATTATAATGAAGGGGAGGACGAGGGACTGGTCCAGGTCATCATCGCCAAGCAGCGGAACGGTCCCACGGGAGTGATAAAGCTGACCTTTATCAGCGAACAGCTGCGCTTCGAGAATTTGAGCGCGCATGCGGAGGAAGCGTAGGGAGCGGGAGATTTTTCCTCCGGGGAATGGGAACGGGAGCGGGAGTAGAAAGGGGAGTCATGAGCGGGGTCGAAAAGCGGGGAGGCCGTCTGAGCCGATTCCTGGGATGGGTCGTGCTGGGGAGCCTGTTGCTCGGCATGGAGGCCGGGCGGGTTCCCGGGGCCGAAAACGGCCCCGTCGTCAAGCAAATCCTCATCGTCGGCAACACCTCCGTGCGCGCCGACGACATTCGCTACCGCATGCGCACGCGCGAGGGACGCCCGCTCGACCGGGCCGTCCTCGACGAGGACTTCAAGCGAATCTGGGACATGGGGCAGTTTTCCGACGTGCAGATCCAGGAGGAGGCCTTGGAGGATGGCGTGCGGCTCCGCGTGGTCGTGAAGGAAAAGGAGGTCATCCGCCGCATCCTCTTCCGCGGAAACCGCCAGGTCTCGGTGAAGCAGCTCCAGTCGCTTGTTCGCAGCGCCGTCGGGCAGAATTACGACCCCGGCGTCGCCAACCGCGACGTGCTGGCCATCCAGGACTGGTACCGCAACGAGTATTATTATTTCACCACGGTCTCCGTCCGCACGGAGCCGTTCGAGGACGGCGTGCGCCTTGTCTACACCATCGACGAGCGCGGCCGCGTGGTGGTGAAGGACATCCTTTTCCAGGGCAACCGCTCCTTCTCCGCGAAGGAGCTCCTCACGCACATGGCCACCAAGCCCTCCACCCTTTTTAACCGCGGCAAGTACGAGCGCAAGGTCTTCGAACAGGACCTGGAACGCTTGCGGATCTTTTACCAGAGTCAGGGCTTCCTCGACGTCCAGGTCAAGGAAAAGCCCTTCCAGATTACCTCCCAGGAGGCCGAGACCAAGTGGCGGCAGCAGGAGATGTACGTCCATATCGACATCGAGGAGGGCGAGGTCTACCGGGTGGGCAAGATCAGCTTCCAGATCGAGCCGGTCGAGAAGGGCGCCGAACCCTTGCACAGCGATACCGACCTCCGGCCGGTTATCCAAACCCTTCCGGGCGACCCTTACAGCCCGATCCAGGCCAATGAAGACGCCCGGCTCGTGCGGGACTTTTACGGCGCCTCGGGGCGCATCTTTACCAAGGTCATGCCGCAGCGGGTCATCGCCGAAAAGGGCACGGTGGTGGACCTCGTCTTCCACGTACAGGAGGGCAAGCCCATTCTCGCCGAGGGCATCGATATCGCCGGGCTGGTGAAGACCCAGGAGAAGGTGGTTCGCCGCGAGCTCGAAATCTATCCGGGCGAGGTCTTCGATGCCCGCAAGATGGAAGAATCGGTCCGGAACCTCAACCGCCTCGATCTCTTCCACCGCCCCGTCACCTGGGACGTGAAGGAGGGATCGAGTCCCGACCAGGCCAAGGTCGTCATGGACCTGGAGGAGAAACCCACCGGCCAGTTCAGCATGGGCGTGGGCCTGAGTTCCAACGAGGGCGTGGTGGGGAGTCTCAACCTCCGCCAGCGCAACTTCGACCACCGGGACCATCCCGACAATCTGCGCGAGCTTTTGACCGGGCAGGCCTATGTCGGCGCCGGGGAGTATTTTTCGTTGAATCTCTCCTCCGGCACCCGCATGCAGGATATCTCGGTCGATTTCTTAAATCCCTGGATCTTCGAACGGCCGGTCCGCTTCGGCATGGGCGCGTTTCTCCGGAGCCGGGAGTGGTCGAGCTATGACACCGAGCGCACCGGGGCGTATGTGCTGCTCGGACGGAGCATCTTCGGCAAGAACTGGGACCTCTCCGGCCGCTACAAGATCGAGCGCGTCAACATGACCGACTTCAACGAGGACGTCTCGGCGGATCTCCGGGCCGAGGAGGGCACGAACTGGATCAGCCGGGGAATCCTGCGCCTCGCGTACGACACGCGCGACGATATATTCGATCCGACAAAGGGCTGGTACATCGAGGGCGTCCAGGAGCTCGCGGGCGGCCCCTTCGCCGGGGACAAGGACTTCTGGCGCACGCACGCCGAGGCCAACTACTTTCGCACCTTCTGGCGCGACTCGAGCGCCTGGAAGCGGCCGCACGTCCTTGCCTTCCGCCTGGAAGGGGCCAAGGCCAACGCCTACGGAGATGACGAGCAGGTGCCGGTCTACGAGCGCTGGTATGCCGGCGGCATCGGGTCGGTCCGCGGCTTTGACTATAGCTCCATCTCGCCCCAGAGCGCGAGCGGCGACGCCGTCGGCGGCGAGTCCCTGACCACGGCCTCGGCGGAATACTTCTTCCCGCTCTTTGAAGAGGTGATTCGCGGGTCGCTCTTTTTTGACACCGGGGGCGTGTGGTCGGACATGAACGACTGGGGCGGCGATTGGCGGAGCGCCTGGGGCATCGGCCTCCACTTCCGCACCCCGCTCGGACCCCTGCCGATCCGGATCTATTACTCCATGCCGATCCAGTCGGAGAAAGGCGACGACACGGCGCGGGTCCAGTTTACCTTCGGCGCCGTGTTTTAAACCCCTTGCGTGCGGTTCCCCTTCCACGCGGCCGGCCGTGCGGCGGAAAAGGGCAGTCATGGTCCAGGGGGCCCAAGTCCCCCGAACGATAGGAGAGCGAGTTTGATGAATAAGCAAAGAGTCTGTGCGCTGCTGATAGCCCTTCTCCTGCTCGGCGTCGGAAGCTCGGCCCGGTGCGGGGAGGCGGTCCTGAATATCCGGGTGTTCCGCATCCAGGAGATCTTTGAGAAGTCCCAGCGGGCGCAGGCCATGAAGAAGAACATCGAAGAGATGCTGAGCGAGGAGAAGAAGAACATCGAACGCCTGGACCGCGAGGCGAAGAAGATGGAGGAGGACCTCCGCGCCGACACCTTGACCGAGGCGGGGAGCTTTCCCTGGTTCCAGAAGAAGCAGGACATCGCGACCAAGCGCTATCTCATCGAGACCAAGAAGAAGAGCTTCGAGCAGACGATGAACGCGGAGATGGCCACGTATTACAAGACGATCTACGAGGATATGCAATGGGCCATCGCCACCTATGCCAAGCAGAACGGGGTCCACCTCGTCCTCCGAGCGACGGATGAAGCGCTCACGGCAGAATCGTTCATCGCCATTCAGAACGAGATCACCCTTAAGATGCTGCATTATTACGACCCCGCCCTGGATTGCACGCAGCCGGTGCTCGAATACATGGATCAGCGCTGGCGCGAGCTCCAGGCGCGCCAGAACGCGTCCGGCAAAAAATGACGTGAGATGTTTCTGCTCCATGTTCGCGTTCGGCCTGTCAGGGGCGGTTCTATGACCGCCCCGTTCGGCAATGGAACGCCCCCCAGGCGCGGATGATTCAATCCGGTCGGGCCGAGTGCGCCATTTCGCCCGGAGCGGGGGTGAAAAGGAGCGCGCATGCGTTTCAACGAGTGTACGTTGGAAGAGATCGCGCGCGTGGTGCAAGGCGTGCTGGAGGGAGGGGAGCCTGCCGCCGTCGTCCGGGGGGTGGCCTCTCTTGCCGAGGCCGGTGAAGGCGACCTCTCTTTTCTCGCAAACCCGCGGTATCAAAACGATCTTGCTTCCACCCGCGCGACCGCCGTGCTCGTGGGTGGAGGGGTCGTATCCGCCCCGTGCGCCCTGATCCGCGTGGAGAATCCCGACCTCGCCTTTGCCCGGGCGGTAGGCCACATGGCCCCGCCGCCCCCACGTCCGGCGGAGGGCGTGCATCCCACCGCGGTCGTGGCCAAGGGCGCTCAACTGGGAAGAGGCGTTGCCATCGGCGCCTATGTCGTCATCGAGCCCGGCAGCCGGCTGGGGAGTTCCGTAACTCTCTGGCCAGGAGTATACTTAGGGACGAACGTGCTCGTCGGAGACGAGAGCATTCTCATGCCCCATGTCGTGGTCCACCATGATTGCGTGCTCGGCCGGCGCGTCATTGTCCAATCCGGGGCCGTGATCGGTTCGGACGGGTTCGGGTATGTATGGGACGGCCGGGCCCATGTGAAGATTCCGCAGGTGGGGAAGGTGGTGATCGAAGACGACGTGGAGATTGGGGCGAACACGACCATCGACAGGGCCCGCTTCGGGACCACCCGCATCGGCGTGGGCACCAAGCTTGACAATCTAGTGCAAATTGCACACAATGTAACGGTGGGCCCACACTGCGCTTTTGCCGCCCAAGTGGGCATCAGCGGCTCGGCTACCATCGGGGGCGGCACATTGATGGGAGGGCAGTCGGGTACGGTCGGCCATATCGAGCTGGGACCCGGAAGCCGCCTCTCCGCCAAGACCGGGGTGACCAAGAACTTGCCCGGCGGAGAGCAGTACACGGGTTTTCCCGCCCGGCCCCATGCCCAGGCGCTTCAGGATTGGAGCAACATCCGGTCCCTGGCCCGGCTGCGGGAGAGGGTGAAGGAACTCGAGCGAAGGATCGAGAAACTTGGAACGTAAACAGACCACGATCGCGACCGTTGTCCATCTCGCCGGGAAGGGTCTTCACACGGGCGCAAGGACCACCATGACGTTGCGGCCGGCCCCGGCCGACACCGGCGTCGTGCTGCATGTGGCGGCCGAGGACGGACCGGTCCATATCCCGGTCAATTCCAAAACCTGCCGGGCGGGCCTGCATCGCACCATGGCCTCGTGCAACGGGACGGAGGTCCATACCGTCGAGCATCTCCTGGCGGCGTTCCTGGGCACCGGCGTGGACAATGTCCACGTGGATCTTACCGCGCCGGAACCGCCGTGCGTGGACGGCTCGGCCCGGGCCTTCGTGGAGCTGGTCGAGAAAGCGGGCGTCGTTGGGCTGGAGGCGCCCATACGCCGGCATGTGCTCAAGGAGCCGATCACCGTGAGCGACGGCCGCGGCGCCTTCATCACCGCCGTGCCGCATGCGCGCGGCCTCAAGTTAAGCTACCTCGTCCATTATCCGGAGAGCCGCCTGGCCCAGGGCTTTTTCGAGGCGGAGATCCGGCCGGAACGGTTTGCCTCGGACATCGCGCCGGCGCGGACCTTCTGCCTCGAGCAGCACATCGACGCCATGCGGCGCGCCGGCTGCGGCCAGGGCGCGGACACCCAGAATACCCTGATCCTTCGGGAGAACGAGGTGGTGGAGAACACCCTCCGCTTCGAGGACGAATGCGCCCGCCACAAGCTCTTGGATCTCTTGGGCGACATCGCGGTGCTCGGTCGGCCTATGGCCATGCACGTCATGGCGTTCCGGAGCGGACACGCCTTGAATTCGACCTTTGTACAGGAGGTGGAGCGTGCCATGCGAAAGGAGGCTCATCCCAAGGGAGTCATGGACATCCGCGAGATCGAGGCCACGCTGCCGCACCGCTATCCCTTCCTTCTCGTGGATCGCATCCTGGAGATCGAGGATTGCAAGCGCGTCGTCGGTCTCAAGAACGTCACGCGCAACGAGCCGTTCTTCGACGGCCATTTTCCCGGTCAGCCGGTCATGCCGGGCGTGCTCCAGGTCGAGGCCATGGCGCAGACGGCGGGGGTGATGATGCTCCGCTCCGCTCCGAATGACGGCACCAAGCGCCTGGCGGTGCTCATGAGCATTGACGACGTGAAGTTTCGCCGCCCGGTCATGCCGGGCGATCAGCTGATCATGGAGGTCGTGATGGAGCGGCTCCGGGGGCGCGTGGGCCAGGTGAAGGCCGAGGCGCGCGTCGGAGGAGCCGTCACCACCGAGGCGCGGATCAAGTTCACCCTCGTGGATGCGGCCAATTATGTGTGAGCCGACTCCTCGCGGAGGACCCAGGGAAATCTTCTTCAAGAACCTCCGGTTATTCAAGCAGGGAAAGAAGAGCCGGAACGACGAGGCTTGAATCCGTCCTATCGCCCCCGGATCTTCAGAGGCTTTCCATAGAGGCGCCCCATGGCATTATCGATCCACCCCACCGCGATCATCGAGCCCGGCGCCGAGATCGGCCCGGACGCAACGATCGGCCCGTATGCCTTTGTCGGGGGAAAGGTGCGCATGGGGGCCCGTTGCCGGCTCCACCCTCACGCCGCCGTCACCGGCCGGACCACGCTGGGGAGCGGGAACACGGTGCATCCCGGCGCCGTCCTCGGGGGCGATCCGCAGGACCTCAAGTTCTCCGGGGAAGAGACCGAGCTCATCGTCGGCGACGGCAACACCTTCCGCGAGGGCGTCACGGTCAATATCGGCACGGCCAGCGGCGGAGAGCGCACCGTGATCGGGAACCATTGCCTCCTCATGGCCTGCGCGCACGTGGCGCACGATTGCAGGCTCGGGGACCGCGTGGTGCTGGCAAACGGCGTCCTCCTCGCCGGACATATCGTAGTGGAGGACGGCGCCATCCTTTCCGGCCTGGCCGCCGTGCATCATTTTGCCACGATCGGCCGGTTGAGCTTCGTCGGCGGCATGAGCGCGGTGCGGCAGGACGTGCCGCCGTTTCTCCTGATGGAAGGCAACCCCGCGCGCCCGCGGCGCTTGAACCTCGTGGGGCTCAAGCGGAACGGCTTCTCCGCCGAGACCATGGCGGCGCTGAAGAAGGTCTTTCGCCTGGTCTATCGGTCGAACCTTACCCGCTCCCAGGCGCTGAAGGAGGTCGCCGCGCTCGATATCTATCCCCTGCCCGAGGTGCAGGAGATCATGAAGAGCTTCCGCGCGAGCGAAGCCGGACGCCAGGGCCGCGCCCTGGAGGCGAACCGCACCTCCAAGAACGGCGGCATGTATGCACCCTCGTCCAACTCCCGGGCGCCGGTCGAAGGGGCGGATGAAATGGAGGACGAAGAAGCCCGGTAGGCACGGCCCCGGTGTGCCCCCGGCAGGACAGGGGCACCGGAAGGGGCGGGAAGAGAAGGAACCTCCCATGGCGCAGGAACTCGATCGGGACCTCCTGGATATCCTCGTCTGTCCGCTTACCCGGACGCCGCTCGTCCAGGAAGGCGACTGGCTTGTCTCCCGGGAGGCCGGCCGGCGCTATCCCATCCGAGACGGCATCCCGGTCCTGTTGATCGAGGAAGCGGAAGTTCTGGATGAAAAAAAGCAATGGGTCCGGGCGCACAGGGAGGGGTAAGTCCCGGTCATTGGGGGATCGTGGGCCATGAACCAGGAAGACGGGGGAACAACGAGCGCTTTTTCCAGGGAACTTCTCACCACCGGCGAGGTGCTGAAACAGAGCGGCTTTCCGCGCGAGACCTTTTACCGGTACCTGAGCACCGGGCTCATTCGCGAGGCGGAACGGACGCAAAGCGGCCGCAAGCGGTTCGATCCGGGCGTGGTGGACCGCCTGCGATTTCTTCGCGACCTGAACGAGAGCGGCTACACGCTCCGCGACATCCGAGAGACCTTCAAGAGCGCTTTCGCGCGGCCGTAGACCGCCGCCCGATCTTTAGGAAAGAGCGGTGCGCATCTGAGGAGAGAAGCGCATGGGACGGTCCGAAGCTCACGCCCCATCGGTTCCGCGAATCGAGCGCCTGCACGTCCGAAACTACCGGACGCTCCGCGACCTTACGCTTGCGGAAATCACCCCGCTCACGGTCCTCCTGGGCCCGAACGGGAGCGGGAAATCCACCGTTTTCGACGTGTTCGCCTTCCTCTCGGAATGCTTCTCCGTAGGTCTGCGCAAGGCGTGGGACGGCCGGGGGCGATTCCGCGAGCTCCGCACGCGCGAGACCGAGGGCCCGATCGTCATCGAACTCGCGTACCGGGAATCCGAAATCCTTCCCCCTATCGTCTACCACCTCACCCTCGACGAGGACGGGAAGGTTCCCTGCGTGGCCGAAGAGTGGATGGAGTGGAGGCCGGACGGAGGGGGCGAGCCCTTCCGCTTCCTTTCGTTTTCCAGGGGCGTGGGCGAGGTCGCGGAAGGGGATGACCCGCGTGTTAGGGGCGCACGCACCCGGGAGACCCTGGACGCGCCGGACATGCTGGGCGTCAACACCCTGGGCCAGCTCGCCCGCCATCCGCGCGTGAGCGCCCTGCGCCGCTTCATCACCGGCTGGCACCTCTCGCGCCTGACCGCCGAAAACACCCGCGCCATCCCCGCGGCCGGGCCCCAGGAGCGGCTGAGCTCCGGCGGGGAGAACCTCCCGAACGTGATCCAATACCTCAAGGAGGAGGACCCCGAGCGCCTAAAGAAGATCTTGGAGGTTCTCACACGGCGCATCCCGCGGCTCGAGAAGGTGGAAGCGGAGACACTGCTCGACGGAAGGATCCTCTTGCAGATCAAGGACGCGCCCTTCCAGCGGCCGATCCTGTCGCGCTTCACCTCGGACGGGACGCTCAAAATGCTGGCGTATCTCACGCTCCTCTACGACCCCCGGCCGCCGCAGCTCATCGGCATCGAGGAGCCGGAAAACCATCTCCATCCGCGGCTTTTGCAGGAGCTGGCCGAGGAGTGCCGCGCGGCCGCGGAAGTCGCCCAGATCATGGTCACCACCCATTCGCCCTTCTTCGTGAGCGCGCTCCGGCCCGAGGAGGTCCGGGTCTTGTTCCGCGACATCGAGGGGTACACGCAGGCCCGCCGCGCCTCGGAGCTCAAGGGCGTCCAATCCTTCATGGAGGCCGGCGCGAACCTGGGGCACCTCTGGATGGAAGGGTACTTCGGCGTCGGCGACCCGCTGGAAAACGGGGGGAACGAAGCCGCCGCGCCGTAGGGTAGAGTCCCGCGCCCCGCCCGTCCCGACAAGGCCGAGAGACCATGCATATCGAATTTCTCCTGGAAGAGCCCTCTGCCGAAGCCGCGCTGAAAAATCTTCTCCCCAGGATACTCCCCGCCGGATGGACCTGGCGCTTCCACGTTTACCACGGGAAGATGGACCTTTTGCACAAGCTGCCCCAGCGCCTGGCCGGGTACGCCTATCACCTCTCCCGGCACTGGCGGATCGTCGTGCTCGTGGACGAGGACCGGGAGGACTGCCACGCCCTGAAGGCCCGCCTGGAGGGGGCCGCGCGGGAGGCCGGCCTCGCGACCAAGTCCGACGCGGGCGGCGGGCGGGCCTTCCGGGTGATGAACCGCATCGTGGTCGAAGAGCTCGAGGCCTGGTATTTCGGGGATGTCCAAGCCCTCGAGGCGGCCTATCCGCGCCTCCCCAAGAACCTCGCATCAAGGCGGCCATACCTCGACCCCGACGCGGTACCCGGCGGGACCTGGGAGGCCCTGGAGCGGGAATTGCGTCGCGCGGGGTACTACCGCGGTGGCCTTCGGAAGATCGAGGCCGCCCGGAGGATCTCGGCCCACATGGTCCCGGAGCGCAACCGGTCGCGGAGCTTCCAGGTTTTTTGCGAAGGGCTCTTGTCGTTTCTCTGACATAGCTTTCACGACGGGAACGAGGAGCCGCCCGGGCGTCTTTTTCCGATTCCGGTTGAAATAATCCCGTGGAATCCGTATAGTACCAAGCTGCGCCATTCGGAATCCGGTCGACTTCTTCACTTGGCAGGCGGTGGAATTGCTCATGATCGCGGTGGAAGGCCTGAAAAAATATTACGGCCCTCACCCCGCCCTGGCGGACGTGAGCTTCCACGTGGATCGAGGGGGGGTGGCGGGTTTTTTGGGGGCGAACGGGGCGGGCAAGACGACCCTCCTCCGGATCCTGGCCACGTTTCTTGCGCCCACGAGCGGGACGGCGCGGGTCTGCGGCTACGATGTCCGGAAGGAACCCATGGAGGTGCGGCGGCGCATCGGCTATTTGCCGGAGAACACGCCGCTCTATCCGGAGTTGCGCGTTTCGGAATTTTTGGACTACCGCGCGCGCCTAAAGGAACTCCCGCGCGAGGCGCGGCGCGGGTCGATCGGCCGCGTGATCGACCGCTGCGGCCTGCAGGCGGTCTCCCGACGCGTGATCGGGCAGCTCTCCAAGGGGTTCCGCCAGCGCGTGGCCCTGGCCGAGTGCCTGCTCGCCGAGGCGCCGCTTCTCATCCTCGACGAGCCGACCGTGGGCCTGGACCCGCACCAGGCGCGGGAGACGCGGGACCTCATCGCCGAGATCGGCCGTGACCGGACGGTCTTCCTCTCCACGCATCTTTTGCAGGACGCCGAGCTTATGTGCCGCCAGGTGATCATCATCGACGCGGGGAGGCTCCTCGCCGTCGACTCGCCCGCCTCGCTCTGCGCCCGGAGCGGACGCGCGCGCGCCCTCCTCGTCGAGGCGGTCGGAAGGGAAGACATCGGCCGGGCCCTGGGGGGACTTCCGGGCGTGCGCGGCGTTCAAACGCTCGGCCGAACCCCGGAAGGCGGCGAGCGCTTCCGCCTGGAGGTTGAGGAAACTTCCCGCGCCCGCCTGGCGGTCCTCAAGCTCTTTGAGGGGAACGACTGGCAGCTGAAGGAACTCCGCCTCGAACCGGTGCGTCTGGAGGACATCTTCGCGGAGCTCACGCGCCGCGGCCCAGGGCGGGCCGCCCCGTCCGCCTCCGGGGGGAGGGCGGCCTCATGAGCGGATGGCAGGAGATCCTCGATTTCGTCTTTCGGATCCTCACCCTTCGCTTCTTTGAATTCCTCTCACCCGCGTGGATCGTCTTCCTCGGCGTGCGGCTCATCGGCCTCGCCCTGGCGATGGGTTGGTTCGCCTCCGCCCAGATGCGGCGCGAGTGCCTCTCCCTCGCCGTGGCCCCCGCCACGTACATCGTGGCCACGCTCTTCGTGCTGATCATCTCCCTCGTCTTTTACCTCGCCCCGCTGGAGAGCCCGGTGGTGAGCCTGGAGCCCGTGGCGGTCTACGTCAAGTTCCTCGGCCTCTTCTTCGTCCCGCTTCTCACGATGCGCCTGATCGCCGAGGAGCGCCGGCTCGGCACCCTCGAGCTCTTGCTCACCGCGCCGGTGTCCCTTTGGGAGGTGGTCCTCGCCAAATTCGCCGCGGCGTTTCTTTTCTATGCGATCATGATCCTCCCGTGCGCGGTGTATGTCGGCCTCCACATGTGGATGGGCGACATCGACAGCGGCAAGGTCGTGACCGTCCTTCTCGGTCTTCTTCTCCTCGGCGGGGCGTATGTCGCGGTCGGGCTCTTCGCCTCCGCGCTCACGAGGAGCCAGGTCGCCGCGGCCATGGGCGGCATGGCGATGCTTCTCTGCCTCTGGCTCGTCTGGTACCTCGGGGGGGACGAGACGCTCCTCGCCAGGACGTGCCGGGCGCTTTCCTTCAAGGAGCACTTCGACAGCTCCTTCACCAAGGGGGTCGTCGACACGGGCGACGTGGTTTATTTTGCAAGCCTTATCGGGTTCTTCCTGTTTTGGGCCTGGTCGGTACTGCGGGTCGGCGAGGACCTGGGGAGCCTGGGGGGCGAGGCCGGGGCGGCCAGGCAGCTCGCCGCGGGCGTCGCCGCGGTGGTGTCGGTGGAGGCGCTTCTTGCGGCCGCCGCGCAGATCCACATCGAGCAGCGCTCCCTGGGGGACATCTTCCGGCCCGGGCAGGGCGAATCCGACCCGGAGCGGTTCTGGATCCTCGTCTCGCTCGGCGTCGGCCTGGCGGCGGGGGGGGCGGCCCTGTTCCTCGTGCGGCGGTTCTTCCTGGAGAAGGCGCGCAAGCTCCTCGGCAACCGTTGGGCCACGGGCACCCTGGCCGGCGGGGCCGCGATGACGATTCTCTTCATCAACCTCAACGTTTTCGCCGCCTGGCACGCCTGGCGGGAGGACCTGTCCGAAGAGCGGCTCTACACCCTGAGCGTCCCCACCCGGCGCGCGCTCGACAAGCTGGAGGAGCCGGTCTATTTCCACGTCTTCTTCACCTCCCAGGACCGGTACGACGGGTATCCCCTGCTGGAGGCCACGAGGAGCCTGCTCCAGGAATACACGGCCTATTCGCCGCGCGTCAGGGTCGAGTACATCGATCCCGACGCCTCCCTATGGCGGGCGCGGGCCCTGGCGCGCGAAAAGAATCTCGACCTCGAAAAACTGCCGATGCTCATCTACGTGGAGCACCGGGGCCGGCGGGCGATTCTGCCCTGGGATTATATCGCCCAGGAGGAGGTCAATCCCTTCGGCCGCCGGACGCGGCTCTTCCGGGGCGAGGTCGCGTTCACGTCGGTCATCAACCGGCTGAACGACATCCGGACGCCGCACGTCTACTTTACGACGGAGCACGGGGAATACGATCCCTTCAGCCTTGCGCGCGTCGATCGCAACCTGGGGGATTTCACGAGCCTCCTCCGCCAGGAGGGCTACGACGTCCGCCTCCTTCCGCTCCTGGGAGGCAAGGGCGTTCCGGCGGATTGCGACGTCCTCGTCATGGTCGGGCCGTCCTTGCCGTTCGGCTCCCTCGAGCGGGAGTCCCTCCAGCGGTACGTGGAAGCGGGGGGGCACGGGCTCTTCCTGTTGGACCCGTTGATGCGGCCGGGCCTTTGGCTGGGCATTGAGGAGATGTTCGTGCGCTGGGGGGCGGTCCTGCAGGACGACCTTCTCTTTGACGTGCGGAACAACCAGGGGGGCGAGGAGGGCAACCTCCTGGTCATGGCGAGCGGGGATCATCCCCTCACCCGGATTGGGCGCGTATCGTATGGCTATCTCCGGCAGGGGCGCTCCATCGAGGTGCGAAGCGGCGGCGCGGCCGGGGAGGACTGGTCGGCGCAGTATCTCCTGGCCACCTTCCCCACGGCGGTGGCCGTGGCGAACTCGCCCCAGGGGGGAGAGGGGAGCGCGAGGAATCGGCAGGGATCCGTCCCCTGCGCCGTGGCCCTGGAGGGCCCAAGAAACGCCCGCGTGGTGCTGGTGGGCGATGCCGATCTCGCGGGCAATCTCGACCTCGCCAAGGCGCAGAACCAGGCCTTCCTCCTCTCGTCCGTGCAATGGCTCCTGGGGCGGGACCGGGCGGTCGATATCCCCTCGCGCGCGGACAAGAGCCGTTCGATCGCGTACACGGCGCTCGAACGGCGCGTGAGCTTCTGGGTAGCCGTGGTGGCATTGCCGCAGCTCTTCCTGCTGGCCGCAGTGCTCGTCTGGTGGCTTCGGAAGGAGTGAAGCGCCCGCGCAAGGACGCCTGGGTGCACGGTGGAGGCCGATCAATGCGTTGGCGCACGGTTCTGATCCTGTTGGCCGCGGGGGCTCTTTTCACGGCGATCAACCTTGCCGACGCGCTGCGACGCACGCATGCGCGGGTGGAGGCGGCGCGTCGGGACCGGCTGGTTCCCTTTTCCATGCGGGAGGTGCGCGGCTTCACCATCGAGCGGCCGGGCCAAGCGAGCGTAGTATGCCAAAAGGACCCGAACGGAACCTGGCGCGTGGTTGAACCGATCCGGGATCTCCTGGATCGGCAAGTGCTGGAAGACGTCTCCTCGCTCGTCGAGTTCGGCCGGGGCGAGGTGCAGGGTCCCCTCCCGGATGCCCAGAGCGGTCTCGATCATCCCTCGATGCATCTTGCCGTGCAGACGGCGGAGGCCAAGGCTTCGGTGGCCTTCGGAGCCGCGACGGACGACGGCTACGCGGTCTATGCGCGCTCGGATGGCTCGGGCTCCCTTTGGAAGGTGAATGCGGAGCTCATCCGGGTCTTGAAGCGGCCGGGGGCGGATTTTAGAAGCCCGGACCTCTTTCCGGGCAACGTGAATGCCGCGATGGCGTTCGAGATCCAGGGAGTGCCGGGAGGGACCGTCACCTTCCGAAAGGAGGCCGAAGGATGGATGCTGCGCGAGCCGGTCGCCTGGCCGGCGGATGGCGACTCCGTGCAGCGCATTCTCCGACGGAGCGCCGCCTTGCAGGCCACGCGCGTTTTGGACGAGGGGCCGGAGGCGGGCCGGGAGGCGTTCGGCGCCGATTCCATCCGCCTGCTCGTTCAAGACGAGAAGGGCCTGACCGCGATACGGCTGGGTCCGCCTCGAACCCAGGAGGAGGAGGATGGCATCGCCCAGACGGAGGGTCGGCCCGTGCTCTTCGCCGTGCCCGATCGCTTCCGAAAATTACTGGTCAACACCCAGGCGGACCGGTATCGCAAGCGGAGCCTGGATCTCCTGGCCGCGGAGGAGAAGCAGGCCGCGCTCGCGGCCCCCAAAGAGAAGGTAGGGGAGAAGGAGCGGCTCGTTCTCCTCCAGTCCAGACTAAGCGAGATTCGCATCGAGCAGGCGGGCGTCCAGCTGCGCCTCGTCAATCAAGGGCTCTTTTGGAAGGGCACAAGCCCCGAGCCCTTCCCTGCGGATGCCCAGGAGGTCGAGGGCCTCGTCCGGATGATCCGGGATTTGACCATCGCCCGGTTCGCGGAGGAAACCCAGGAAACGACCCATGGCCTGACCCCACCCTTCCTGCGGCTGCGCGTGCTCGACACCGGCGGCCGGGAACTCGTGCATCTCCTGGTGGGCGATCCGGCCCCGCGCGCTGAGCGATACGCCATGCTGGGGAATCGCCCCACGGTCTTCACGCTCAGCCGGGAGGCGATGGAATACCTGGCCCGGCCCTGGTATCAGTGGCACGAAAGACGCCTCTTGGCGGTGCATCCGAAAAACGTCATGCAACTCGGCATCTTTAAGAACGGGATCGAGACCCACTATCGGCGAATCCAGGGCGACGCCTGGCAGATGGTCCTTCCCAAGACGCTGCCCGTGGACACCTGGGCCCTGTACACGGGACCCTTGAGCGACAAGGGATTGGGTCGCTTGACCGCCCTGGACATCGCGGCGCCGGCCGAGGGCGATCTTTCCAAGTTTGGACTTGACCGGCCCGACATCCGTGTGGTAATGGAGTATTCTCTT
Source organism: Planctomycetota bacterium (assembly GCA_043802275.1). Taxonomy (GTDB): domain Bacteria; phylum Planctomycetota; class SZUA-567; order SZUA-567; family JAFGNG01; genus JAZDLH01. Next base: position 4,848 of record JAZDLH010000135.1, on the reverse strand, counting down.
GTGCCTATTCCGGGGGTGAAGGACCCCCCCACGGGGAGCGGGCGCATCGAGATCGACGTGGGCCTTGCGACGGAATACGAGGGAAAGAAGGCCTACTACGCCAGGATTCAAGGCGGCCGGGTCGTGTTCTTGATCAAAGAGTCCGTCGTCGCCATGCTGGGAAAGGATTATATCGATCCCGACTTTTTGCCATGAGAGCGCCGCGAGACAAGGAGATTCGATTCATGGCTGCGAAGACCGGCAAAAAAGGACCCCGTGCCAGAGTTGCGGCCGCAAGCAAAAGCGCTCCCAGGAAATCCGCAAGGCCGCCTGCAAAAACGCGTATCCCGAAAGGAAAAAACGACGTGACAGCCAAGCCCGCTCGCGCCAAGAAAAAAACCGCCAAAAAAACGTTGAAGAGGGCCGCGTCTGATCCAGGCGCCTCGCGCGCGGAAAAAAGGGGTGTGCTCCCCCGGAAGGGCTCTTCGAAGGAGAAGCCTTCGCAAAAACCCAAGCCAAGGAAAAGGACGGCGGCGCCCGTCGCCATGGGGAAAAAGAAGGGCGCTTCCAAGGCGGGAAAGGCATCCCAAAAGGCTTCTCAGCCGAAGGCCAAATTCGTTGTCTCCCTGGCGCCGAAGGGATTCAAGCGCAAGGTGGCCCCCGGGGTCCAAATCGAAGAAGCGAACCCCGTCGCCGCTCCTCCCCCGGAGCCGATCCGGCAGCCCCCCCCACAGGAGGCGCACAAGCTCTCCGCGCGAGAGCTACGGCAAGTACGTGAAGCCCTCCAGAAGAAGCGGCAGGCGATCCTGGCCGGCATCCGCAACCAGATCGACGATTCCCTCTCTCGCACGAGCGTCATGAGCACCGATACCGCCGATCGGGCAAGCGACGTCTATGACGGAACGGTGAGCTACGAGATGGCGCTGACCGGTTCCCAGTACCTCCAGGAAATCGAGACGGCGTTGAACAAACTCGACAAGAAGACCTATGGCCAGTGCGAGCTCTGCGGGGGGGAGATCGGCACCTCGCGGCTGAAGCTCATGCCCTTCGCAACGCTGTGCACGAATTGCCGCAAGCAAACCGAAACCACCGAGATGGCGGAAGGGTCCGAGCCGATCTGGGGATTCCTGGACAACGACGCCGCGGAGAATGCCCAGTCGTAACTTTTCCCCCCCTTGGCGGCCACGGCCCGATTCCCTTGCGCCCCGCGCGCGGTCGGGGAAGAATGCATGCGACAGGCAGGTCTATGAAGAGGGAAGAAGGTTTTCTTCTGGCCTTGGAGAGCGCCGGCCGCTTGGGCGGGGCTGCGCTCCTCGGTGCGGATGGCGCCCTGATCCACGAAGCCTTTCTCGCGGACGGCATGCGCCACGGCCGGGGCCTACTCCTCGCCGCGGAAAGATGCCTGGCCTCCCGGGGGCTGGAACTCCAAGCGGTTGGCGCCGTGACCGTGGACATCGGGCCGGGATCCTATACCGGCCTTCGCGTGGGCGTGATGCTCGCCAAGGCCCTGGCCTGGGGCCGTAGGATTCCGCTCACGGGGGTTTTTTCCCTCGATGCGCTGGCCTGGGAGGCGCGAGGCCGCGCGCGCCACGTCGTCGCCGCGCTGACCGCGCGGCGGGGCGAAATCTGCGCCGCGGTCTACGACGCTTCTTTGGAAGAGGTCGAACGCCGCGGGCCGATCCGCGTGCTCACCCCGGAGGAGCTCTTCCGGGAACTTTCTTCCCTCGCTCCCCATGCAACGCTCGTGGGCGACGCCGCCACGGCCCTGGGGGTGGAGCGGCTGGAGGCGCTCTCCCTTGCTCCGCAGGCGGAGGAGCTCCTTTTTCCCCCGCCCCGCGCGGTGGGCAGGCTCGGGTGGCAGGCCCTCCGGAGCAACCCGGGAGGCGTTCCGGTTCACGCCCTGCAGCCCGTATATCCCCGCCGAGAGGGCGTGAGCATGCCGGTTTTGGGCGAGCCGGTGGAGGGAGGGGCATGAGCGAGACGGGCCGGAAGATCCTCGGCGCCTCGTTGGCGGTGATGCTCGCGCACGTCATCTTCAAGGCGGCCGGTTTTATCCAGGCGCGCGTGATCGGCCACTATTGCGACCCGGTCACGAGGGACCTCTTTTATTTTGCCCTTCAGAGCGTGGTTTGGACCTTCTTTCTCATCGGCGAAGAGGGGCTGGGGCCGGCGTTTCTGCCGGTCTTCATGGGGGAGATGGACAAGCGGGGAGAATCCGCGGCCTGGCGCTTTGCCTCGAGCCTTTTCACCGTCCAGACCCTACTAATCGCGCTCGTGGTGACGGCGGTGATGTGCCGGCCGGAAACCGTGGTGCGGCTCTTTTCGGACTGGGACAATCCCAAAGCCGTGGCGGTCTACATGGAGCGCGCGCCGGACTTTGTCCGGTGGATGATCCCGGCGCTCTTTGCCCTTTCGATCGGCTCGACCACCTACCTTGTCCTCAACGGGTACAAACGGTTCTTCCTGGCGGCCTTCGGCGACGCGGCGGTGAAGTTCCTGATCATTGCCGCGGTCCTCCTCGGGATCTGGCAGGGGGGCGCCCTCCAGCCGTGGCTCATCCTGGGAGTCGTGGCGGGGAGCCTGGCCAAACTTTTTACGCATCTATTGGGCATGCGGAGGGAGGCGGGGAGATTCCGTCCCAGCCTCGCGCTTCGAACCCCTGCCTGGGGGCGGTTTTCGCTCCTCGTCCTTCCGCTTCTCGTGGGCATCCTTTTCGCCAAGGTGCGGGACCTCTACAACGACACCTGGATTCTCACACACACGGGCGAAGCGGGCCTCTTTTCCGCCAACGCCTACGGCAAGAAGATCTTCAACGGCGTGGGGCAGCTCGTGCCCTACTCGGTGAGCATCGCGATGTTCCCCTTTTTTTGCGAGCTCGTGGACCGCGAGCGGCGCAAGGAGCTGGCCGAGCTTGTCCTGCGGGGCAGCAGCATCGTATGGGTCTTTCTCGTGCCCGTGACGGCCGTGGTGGTGGCCCTTTCGCTGCCGCTTTCGCGGCTCCTCTTCCAGACCGGGCGGTTCGATCTTCTCGCCTGCCGGCAGGCCGCGGTCGCGAACGCCTGCTACACGCTTGTTCTTCCCTTCTTCGCCCTGGAATACCTCTTCATGCAGGCCTTTTTCAGCAACCGGAAGATGGTGACCCCGGTCCTCGTGGGGATTCTCTTCTCCTCCCTCAGCATGGGGTTAAGCTGGCTCGGGGTCGTGCGGCTGGGGCTTCGGGGGAGCGCCGCCGTGGCCACGGTGGGCCTCGCCTATACCGTGAGCCGCACGTTGAAAACCGTCTCCCTTGGCCTGCTCATGCGGCGCTTCTTGCCCGATCTCGACGCGGGAAAGGCGGCGCGCTTCGCCCTCCGGATGCTTCTGGCCGGGTGCGCGGCGGGGGGCGCGGCCTATGGGGCGCGCTGGGCGTACGAGAGCCGGATCGATGTCTACGCGGGGAGGGGGGAGGGCAGCGTGATCGGTCTTGTCCTGCCCTGCCTTGCGATCAGCGCCCTAACGGGCGGGGCGGCCTATCTGGGGGCGCTTCGGATTCTCTGCCCGGCCGAGTGGCGCGAGACGCTCCGCTGGACGCGCGCGCGGCTGGCAGGCCGCGGGAGATTCAAGAAAGACGCTCCGTAATCTCATGCCCCCATCTTTGGGGAGGGACCCATGAAGCCGATCCGCGTCCTGCATTGCCTGGAGGCCACGATCGGAGGCACGGCCCGCCATCTGGAGGAGGCGGTGCTCTATCTTCCCCCCCGCGGTGTGGAGGTGACCGCGGTCGTGAGTCCCGTGCGCGATCCGGAGTATCCCGCGCGCCTTGCGGCCCTGGGCCGGGGCGGGACGCGCGTGCATTCCCTGCCCATGCGCCGCGCTATTCGCCCCTTTTGCGACGCAGCCGCCTTTCGCACCCTCAAGCGAATTCTCCGGGAAGAAGCGCCGGACCTCGTGCATACCCATGCGAGCAAGGCGGGGTTCCTCGGGCGGTTCGCGGCTCGACAGTGCGGAATCCCCGTCGTGCATACCCCGCACGTTTTTCCCATGGAATGGGCCCATGGGCTTTCCAAGGGGATCTATGGCGCCCTGGAGCGTCTGGCCGCGCGCCGGACCGATCGGCTCGTGGTTTTGAACGAGGAACAGGCCGTCCTTGCCCGGGAGGCGCTTAGGATTCCCGAGGCGCGGCTTGTCCTGGTGCCCAACGGCGTGGATGCCGCGCGCTTCGCGCCGCCGGACGCGGAGGCGCGCAAATGCATCCGCAGGGAGATGGGCCTCAACGAATCCACGCGCGTGGTGGGCACGGCAGGACGCCTGGCGCCTCAAAAGGCCGTGGAGGACTTTCTGGAGGTGGCGTGGGAGGTGCGGGCGATCTACCCGTACGCGATCTTTTTGATCGCCGGCAGCGGATCCCTGGAAGGAGCCCTCCAGGCGCGGGTGCGCGAGATGAAGCTCGTGGATACCATCCGGTTCCTCGGCGAGGTCAAGGACCCGGTCCGTTTCTACCGGGCCCTCGACGTCTTTGTCCTGACCAGCCTCTGGGAAGGGATGCCCTACACGATTCTAGAGGCGCAGGCAAGCGGTCTGCCGGTGGTGGCGACCTCCACGACGGGCGCGTGCGCCCTGATCGAGCCCGGCATCACGGGCACCCTTGCGCCGGTGAAGGACGTGGAGGCCCTGGCGAGCGCCGTCTGCACGTATCTGTCCGATCCCCTGTTGCGCTCGCGCATCGGGCAGAACGCCCGCCGGCAGGTGCTCGAACATTTCACCGTGGAGCAATGGGCCGACAGCCTTTGCCGGGTCTATCGGAGCCTTCTGGCCGGCAGATAGGTGGGTGCGACGCGATCTATGGAGCTGGAGCGGGGGAGGGAGCCGGTAAAGAGGGCGGGCGGGAGA
>JAZDLH010000134.1:0-7409 GCA_043802275.1 Planctomycetota bacterium | reverse complement strand
CCCTCCTCTTTCTGATTTCTTTTCCCGTCACCCCTGCCGCTCTAACGGCTAGCGCCAGCGCCCACAACGCATCCCCGTGGTGCCGCTCGTTCCGATCCGTGTCGAACCGTGCCTAGCCCCCCTCGGTCTGGCTCTTCTTGACCGAGTGAATTTGCGAGATGAGGTCACGGTCTATCAGCATCGCCAGCGACTCGTTATTCATGGCGAACCAATCTCTGTCTGCTCTGCAATTGGAACTCGCATGCGCATCGAACACCACCAAGGATCCATTGAGCTCTACAGGCCATAGTACATCATGATGGCCTCTGCCAGCAGCGTTCCTGCTGTACCGACGGATATCTCCCACGCGCCCGATGCGGCTTTCCCAACCATCTTCGCAATCCAAGCGCTTACTTCCCTCCCTAGGCTACGTTTGCTAGCTGGAGCGGGATCGTTGCGAAGTGCCTCCTTGAGTTCATTCAGATCCTCTGGGCTGACACCCTGTCGAGCAAGGCATGTTGTTAGTGCGCCAACATCTCCCTTACTAATGTGCATAGCGTTCCCTTGCACGACAGTGCTATTGGCAACATTGCCGAGTATCCCCTGAAAATTGGCTATCCGTATTTCCGGAGCGGATGCTGCCTTCTCGACTTCCTTTGATGAGAATGTCAATCCATCACCAAGAATCTTCATTTCTTCAAGTTTCAACGTCCATTGCAAAATCATATTGCGGACTCCATTTGCGATGCCTACCAATTCTGGCGGATTAACTACGAATTCTGGAATCAACCCTAGATCAAGGAAACGTTGATCAATAACTTCCTTTAAGATATCCATTGGAATTGGCATGCGCGGGAGCGTTTTGTCTGAGGAACCTGAAGATCTGATGATATCTTCAATCTCTGACATGGGTTGTGCGGTCTTACGGCTTGAAAACAGTTTCTCCATCTTCGTATTCTGGAAAATAACGGGCCGCCAACCATAATATGGGTGATGGAACATGATGGTTCCGTGGAGCAGCCGATATTCTGGAGCGTCGGGTATGTCTGTGTACCCATTGAGTTCCATCTCGCACCAGCGCTTAAAATCAGTAATTCTCAGCTTGGTTGCGACTACTAGTGCTTTTCGAAGAAGCGCAGTCACGTCGACAGACTGGTCCATACAGTCAGATTGAAGTTGAAGCACTATTGGTTCCATAATACTGCTCCTCTTGCTCTCATTTTAGGTACCGTTCCTGAGTGGGGAGAACAGGAAGTTTCGTTACACAATACTCGCCTGCACCCCCACCTGCCTTTTCCTCTTCCCCCTCATCTCCCCCATGGCATGCACGGCCAGGGCCAAAGCCCACATCCGATCCGCATGGTGCTTTTCATTCTTCTCGGTGTCAAAGCGTGCGTATCCGGCGTCGGTAGAAGTCTTTTTAATCGAATGAATCTGGGATGTCAACTCCCGGTCCCTGGGAATCGCCACGGCCTCGTTCTCAAAGGCAATCTTCAGCCCGACAGCCAACCCTTCCTTAATCTGGCCGATCAGGGCGATCCCCTCGACCCGGGATTTGAATTCCGTTCTCAAATTTTCGGCCAGATTCATGCCGATGCCATGCCGGTCCACGCAGAGACGCTGCACGCGGGAAGACGCTTTCAGCAACTCCCGGAGAAATGCCTCCTGGGCCTGGAAGCTCGTTTTATCGAAGGTCTTCCCCATGGCGTACATGGCGCGCTTCCCCTTCTTCTCGAGGACGATTAACTCCGAGGTGTTCCGCGTACGCCCCACGTCGAACCCCATGAAGAGGTCCCCCGTGGTTTTCGAGAGCAGCGAGTCAATCGTCTTGCTCGTCTCCATGTCGTCCTGGCAACAGGCGAAGATCAGGTCGTAAGAGAAGAACGTCTGACTTTCATCATTATACGCGAGCTCGTACTCCTGTTGGAAGTCCTCAAGCTCCAATGTAGAAAATATCTCTTGGAGAGTGGGCCGGCCGAAGGTCTGGACGCGTGCGGCAGTTTCCATGCGAGCAGCCTCGAATCTTGCCCTTGCGACGTCGGTGCAGAAGTCCGGGCAGGCCCACCAGGGGATTGAGGTTCGCGTGAACATCGGGTACTTACGATGCTCCTGGCGCATGATTCCGTGAAAAAGATCCCCGACCGTCAGGGGCGTCGAGCCGATGGTGAGCTGCCCCTCGCCGCGGGACACGACGGGAACCGCCGCCACGTAGATGGATTGCTGCTTCGAACCGTAGTGTGCGAATTCGTCCAAAAATGCGTCTGCCGCATGCTTTCCTCGCGGGTCCTTGCAGGGGTGGCTGATGAGGCGGCTCCGGAAGCGGCCCGTATGGTCCTCGAACTCAACGCTGGTTTTATTATCTACAATTTTCTTGCGTCTCCATCTCAGCGGCATGGACTCGAAGAGCAGATTGGCGTACCGGATTTTTTCAATCGCCTCAACGATATTCATCGAGACGAAGATGGCCGTATAGTTCTTCCGCAAATGGGCCTTTGCGAGCGCCTCGGCCGCACAAATAAACGAGAATCCCACCCCGCGGGACTTCTCGACGGCCCGGAACTTGGAGCGGTCCTGCAGGAATTTGACCTGGTAGTCCGCCAGGCGGATTGGCTCGTCCTCCGAGCTCATGAGACCCTGGATAAAGCCCTCAGGTTTCGTCAGCCATTTCATCAGGGCTTCCGGGCTCGGCGTCTCCTTCGCAATTATCCCCGTCATCTTCTTCGACCTCCTCGGACTCGGCGTCCGGTATTTCCTTCTGAACCTCCGTTGCCCTGCCGACGGGTATGTCAATAACCTGGGCGGCCGTGTACCGCTCGGCGAGCTCGGAAATGCTGATGTCCGCTTTCACAGCCACGAGCGTGTGGGGCGAGGGATTCATTTCGCCTTTTTCCTTGGCGATGCAGCGCATGAGTTCTCTGGCTTCAGACAAAAGGGCTTTCACGTCCGTTGCGGTCTTGGCCTTAATCAGCGGGAACGCCTCTTTAATCTTGTTGACCGCCAGTCGGGCCAGTTCCTCGTAAGCCTTGAGCCGCTCATCCTTTAAAATCAGTCCATATTGAAGATCCGCATCGGCCTTCTCCCGCCAGGCTTTTTCCAGGTCCGCCTTCCATCCTGCGTGTTTCCGGCCCTGGGCATCAATCCAGCCCTTTTCCCATCTGGACAATGTCTTGACGGAGACGCCCGTTTCCTCGGCCGCCTCGCGGAAGGATCGGCGCTCGAGGCGCAACCTGAAAGCTTTCTCCCTTTTCTTCGCCGGTATGTTCTGCATAGCATCCTCCTATTTTCTTGCCGTCCCGGGCGCCCACGTTGGCCCACGGGCCGCGGGGCGGGAGGGAGTGGCCAGTCCATCTACACGCAACAACCCCACATTCCGCCAATTTTCCGGGTATCCGCCCCCCTGGCCTCTAATGCCCACCCCGCGAATCTCCCCCTGAATTTCAAGCCTACGGTCATTTAAATCGATTCTAGGGGCATTCCCCCGGATTAATTGTCAAGGCGGGGAGCGGGACATTTGGGAGCGAATCCTCGAAAATCGGAAGCGAGACATCCGGGGTTGAAGACCGCCGGGGAATCCTGCCCTTCCGGGATTGATTCCCCGGGGCGGTTTGTCCGGTAGCCTGTTCAGCGGCCTGTCCGACGGTCTGCTCATCTGCGCGTCCGGTAGCCGGAGAAGCTCCTTCCGCAGCCTGGCCATGGTTGCATGTCATTTGAAATCTTCCATTCATGCCAATTTCGCCTTCCACTTTCCCCTTCTCACCCTCGAAACACTCTGTCGGCCATCTCGAAATTGGCAATACGAGCCCGTTGAATGCCTTTTTTACCGCATGGACCTTGCGGACGAACTCCGCCTCGCCATTCCAAGTTCTGTCCAATTCCTCGATTTCGGAGGGCGAGTAGACGGCCAAGTCCGGGTATTGGGCTCGCGCCGCGGGCACGAAACGATCTTCGAGGGCGATCACAATCCGCTCGCCGCCGAGAACCGCGGATTCGATGACCACGCAGCGGTCCGCGGGGAAGTCGGCCGCAGGTGTCTTGGTAGGGCGGGCGGGCGGCGCGTACGCAGCGGGATTAGAAGTCTTGAGCGCCGAGAGCAGGACCGCTTCACCCAGGTGCTCGATGGCCCACACATGGATATCGTTGAACCTGGCCCGCAGAGCTTCAAATGCAGGTCTTGGAATCCTGCCCGCGTCCATCGCCTGCTTAGCCAGGGTCATCCTGGAACGGAGCCAGGCGTAGTATTCAGGATCGAGGCGGCGGAAAACGGTCCCGTCGCGCAACGTGTCACCAGGAGTGTCCCCAGGGGAATCGCACTCCAATGCGTCGAGGTTCGTAGCGACATAGAGAGTGGTCGTCATCATTTGCCTCCCTTCGGGTCTTTTCTGTCGGGCTTCTGCGCGGGATCGAGGATATTGTCCGGGAGGTTGGCAAGGTCGATCTCCGCTTCCGCAGGCTTCGCGGGGATGTTTGAGGGCCTTGCGGGGATGTTTGCGGGGATGTTTGTGTCCCATATCCCCGCTTGCAACTCATTGGCAGGCAATGCACTTCCGGCATTCGCGGGGATGTCGGGGATGTTTGTACCCACTCCCTTTTCGCGTGTGCGCGCGTGCGCGCGTGCGTGTGCGTGCGCGCGCGCATGCGTAAGGAGTATATCCCCGCTATCCCCGACATCCCCGTGACTTTCGCAACAGGCTGGCGTGTCAGTGGTTAACTCGCGGGGATGTTCACGGGGATGTTGTTCAAACATCCCCGTTGGGACGTCAAACATCCCCGTTGCGCCCGGGGTCTGCTCGTGCCTTTCGAGGGCGTACGTGCTGGGAAGGCTATGGTTATTCGGGTTGTTAATCCTTTTCACGCAAAGAGTTCCGAACACCCGGTCCCGAGCGCTCGCCAGAGCCTTCCCCAATCTGATCTGCTGCGAGCGAGGAGAACCGTCCCCGCGCACGTCGGGCAGCTGGTCGCGCTCCTCGCAGAAGTCGGTGAGTTCCTTGATCGTCTTGGGGAAATCGCCGTAGGTATCCCACCAGGCGGCTGTGAACTCGCGCCAACCACGGCCCTCGACGTCCGCCTCCTCGTACATGACCTCGAGGTTGCCCAAGAAGCCCGGGATCTGGGCGACCTGGAGGATCCCGCCGACGACACCGGACCACCGCTCGAAGGAGCCGAGGCGCGTGTCGAAGAGGGGCTGCCCCCGGGCGATCCAGGCGCGGACCAAGACGAGAACCGCCTCCAGGAGCCGCATCCGGTTTTCGAGGGCCCATTCGACGATATTGGCGTGCTTGAACCCTCTGCGGCGCCAGGGACGGTCCACGTGAGGGTCGATGCGGATGCGAACGCAGCGGCGGGCGATTTCCATCGACAACTTGGGGTTGTTCGCCGTGAGCATCCATGTCGCCTGGTTCGGGAGCGTGATCATCTCGGTGCGGCCGAGAATGCGGTCGGTCCAGCTGCGAGCCGTGAGGACAGAGGCCAGGGGCGCTGAACTGACCTTAAATCGTTCGCTGGCGTTGTCGAGAAGGATGAGCGGGCGGCCCTTGGCGAGCTCGGAAGTCAGCATCTTCCGCGCTTCGTCCTCGTCCTGGGAGAGCGTCCTCCCGTCGATCTGGGCTCCGGTGGTCACGACGGAAACGAGGTTGGAGAGGAGCCCCTTCCCGGAGCCGGCAGTGGGCGCCTCGATGAGGTAGAGGGGCGTGCAGCCGTCGATCATGCGGCGGACCACCGGCAGGACCAGGGCGGCAACCGCATGGGCGCGATCCGAGTTGTCCACGAACGGGAAGTCCACCAGGAGATCGTCGAGGAGGAGGGCCCTGGCATCCTGGATTTCATGGGGTGACGGGTTTTCGGGGATCTCGGGGGCCGTCTCCCCCTTCTGGGAGTAGAACCAGAGCCTTTCCTCGGGATGGTGCCCGGGCTTGGCGATCAATTCCCCGCCCGCACCGAACACCGGCGTGGAAACAACGGCCTCGAGGATGGGCAACACGTCGTCGGGATACACGAGCATGTCCCTGGCCACGTCCTTCGAGGGGGACACGTTAACGACGCTCTCGTCAGTGACCTTCACCCAATTGGCAACGCGGGCGAGCACGCCGAAGACGGAGGCCTCGCCCATGTTCTCGATCCTCGGCCCGTCCTCGGGGGTCTGCAGGTGGACGAGATGTCCGGATCGTTGGAAGAGAAAAGGCTTGGGGCCGGGGAATGTCTTCGACGAGTTGGCGGCGCGCACCGCGCACCAGGCGTCCGTGATGATGTCCCGGAGCTGGCGGTTGTTGACCTGGATGTCCGGAGCCCTGTACCCCCTGGGAGTCTTGCCCGCGGGGGATCCGCTTGCGCCGGCTGCGGGAAGGGGGACGCCAGACAACTCCGCGACGCGGCGGATGGCCTGGGAAAAGTCGGGCGCAGCCCCCTGCCGCACGAGGAAGTCGAACACCGAGACGGTCTCGCCCGAGATGAACGAGTGGAACGCCCCGCGTTCCGCATCGCCCACACCGTCGGCGACACCGGCGGACGGGTCCTGGTCGCCAGAGGCCGATGCGGGATCGCGGCACTGGAGCCAGCCCGCGCCCGAGGAGTTTCCGGTGAGCCAGGATCCGTAGACCGCCTCGAGCGGCAGGGCCTGGAGGGCGGCCTTGCGCCACTCCGACCAGGCACCCGAGAAACTCCCCTCGGACGGGATGGCCGGAGCGGATGCGGGGGAATCGGCCGGGTTCGAAATCGAGCCATTCTCGGATTCCGCATCGTCGGGCGGGGGCGGGGATTCCGCCGCAATCTCGGCAAGAACCCGGTCGGCCACTCCCTCGTCGACACTCTGAAACTCCACGGGCGCGAAGGCGGCAAGCTCGCCATTCTCCCCGACCTGGAAGAATGTATTACCGCCCTCGGCCGCGCCGGACCACCAGGGGAGCCAGATGAGGTTGCCGAACCCTTTCTTCTGGATCTTCGCCTGCTTTGGGAAGACCTCCACACCGCGACCGCTCCGGGGATCGGCCACATCGCCGTTGGCCAGCGCGGCGTCCCGTGGCGCGAGTGCGAAGGCCAGGGCTCGGGCCTTCTTGGCCGGGATGGGTTGAGCGAAAAAGCACCAGACGTGCCAGCCCTTGCCGCCGCCTGATTTCTCCAGGTAGGCGGGGAGGCCACGGGCGGCGAAGGCCTTGATGGCAGCCCGGGCGGCGGCCTCGGGCTCCTTGAGCGCGTCGGTGTGCCCGGCGCCGTCGAAGTCGATGCAGACCCATCGGGTCGTGCCGTCCGGCGCCGGCGTGTACGCGCCGATGCGGAACCGCCCCTTGATGGCACCCTTGCCCCGGCGGTTCGAGTAGGTGACCTTGACCTCCTGGGCCCCGTCTCCGAGGACGTGAGCTCGCAGGAGCTCGTCGAGGTTCCCGTCGACCGGGATGGGGCAGGGCTTCTTCCACGGCGCGAGGATCGCGAGGCGGTCC
>JAZDLH010000133.1:0-14081 GCA_043802275.1 Planctomycetota bacterium | reverse complement strand
TCATCGTCGTGAATAAAGTTAGACCAAGAGCCGATTTTGTGGTATGTGTACATAAAATCGAATAAAATCGCTAATCTATTAGGCAATTGAGACAAAAATTATCATAGAGGAAAGATAGCATGTCCGCTCCGGAAACGATCGCCCTGAAGGACGGCGCGCTCGTGGTGCCGGACCGGCCCGTCATCCCCTTCATCGAGGGCGACGGGACGGGCCCGGACATCTGGGCCGCGGCCGCGCGCGTCCTCGACGCCGCGGTGGAGAAGGCCTACGCCGGCCGGAAAAAGATCGCCTGGAAGGAGGTCCTGGCCGGGCAAAAGGCCTTTGACCGGACGGGCTCGTGGCTGCCGGACGAGACCGTGGCGGCCTTCCGGGAGCACCGCGTGGGCATGAAGGGGCCGCTCACCACGCCCGTGGGCGGCGGCATCCGGTCCTTGAACGTGGCCCTGCGGCAGATCCTCGACCTCTACGTGTGCCTGCGGCCGGTCCGGTACTTTCAAGGGGTTCCGAGCCCGGTGAAGGCCCCCGAGCTCGTGGACATGGTGATCTTCCGCGAGAACACCGAGGACATCTACGCCGGGATCGAGTTCGAGCCGGGCACGGCCGAGTGCAAGGAATTTCTGCGGCTCTTCGAGGAGCGCTTCCCCGCGCTCTATAAAAAAATCCGCTTCCCCCGGACGAGCGGCATCGGCATCAAGCCCGTCTCCGAGGAGGGCACCTCGCGCCTCGTGCGGGCCGCGATCCGGTACGCCCTCGAGAACGGGCGGAAGAGCGTGACCCTGGTGCACAAGGGGAACATCATGAAGTTCACCGAGGGCCGCTTCCGCGACTGGGGGTACGAGGTGGCGAGGCGCGAGTTCGCCTCCGAAGACCTGGACGGCGGACCGTGGCAGGCGATCCGCGCGGAGGGCGGTCGGTCGGTCGTGCTCAAGGACTGCATCGCGGACGCGTTTTTGCAGCAGATTCTCACGCGGCCGGCCGAGTACGACGTGATCGCCACCCTCAACCTGAACGGCGACTACGTCTCCGACGCCCTGGCCGCGCAGGTGGGCGGCATCGGCATCGCGCCCGGCGGGAACGTGAATTACGAGACGGGCGTGGGCGTCTTCGAGGCCACCCACGGCACCGCGCCCAAGTACGCGGGCCAGGACAAGGTGAACCCCTCCTCGGTCGTCCTCTCGGGCGAGATGATGCTCCGCCACCTCGGGTGGCACGAGGCCGCGGACCGGATCCTCTCGGCCATGGAGAAGACCATCCGACAGAAGCGCGTGACCTACGACTTCCATCGGCTCATGGAGGGCGCGGTGGAGCTCAAGTGCTCGGAGTTCGGCGACGCGCTTATAGAAAACCTGTAGCCCGCGCGCGCGGGCGGCGCATCCGGAGGCATAGGCGCATGGCGAAGGTGGCGATCCTGGGGGCGGGATTCGTGGGCACGGCCGCGGCCGTGTACCTCGCGGAGCGGAACATCGCGGACATCGCACTCATCGACGTGGTGAACTACGGCCTCGCGGCCGGCAAGGCTCTCGACCTTTCGGCCGCGGCGGCCGTGCGGGGCTTCTCCGCCCGCGTCACGGGCACGGACCGGATCGAGGAGGCCGAGGGCGCGTCCGTGGTGGTGAACACGGCCGGGATTGCGCGCAAGCCCGGCATGGACCGCATGGACCTTCTCCAGGCGAACGCCGGGATCGCCGCGAACCTTGCCGAGGGGGTGGCGCGCCACGCGCCCGGCGCGGTGATTATAAACGTCTCGAATCCCCTGGACGTCCTTTGTTACGTTTTCCTCAAAAAAACGGGCTTCCCCCGCGAGCGCGTGGTGGGCATGGGGGGAGTCCTCGACTCCACGCGATTCCGCGCTTTTTTGGCGGAGACGCTCGACTGCGACCCCCAGGGCGTCTCGGCCATGGTCCTGGGCGGACACGGGGACAGCATGGTGCCGATCGTGCGCACGGCCACGGTGGGGGGCGTGCCCGCGGCCGAGCTTTTGAGCGGGGAGGAACTCGCCCGGGCGGTGGCGCGCACGCGCACGGCCGGGGCGGACGTGCTTCACCTTCTCAAGACCGGCAGCGCCTTCTCCTCCACGGGCGCGGCCGTGTTCGAGATGGTCGAGGCGTGCCTCGTGGGCCGGAAGAAGCTCCTCCCGGCCTCGGCCTGGCTCGAGGGGGAGTACGGCCTGGAGGGCGTGTATCTGGGCGTCCCGGTCATGCTGGGGCAGGGGGGAGTCGAGCGGATCGTGGAGATGGAGCTTACGCCCGAGGAGGAAGCCGCGCTCCGCGCCTCGGCCGACGAGGTGCGCGCGGGCATCGAGGCGGTGAAGGGTATAATCGGGTAGACTCAGGAAGGCCCAGTATGCCAATCCCGGGATTTTTTTGAAGGACGGTTTCATGATCCAAAATATTCATTTTTTTGTTGACTTTCTCAGATAATGTGTTATAAAAAAATCAATGCAGATACCTGCAGGTGGACAGCTCGTAAGGGCTGGCGTGAAATTGCCCCCTCCCAAGGGGGCAATTCATTTTATAACCATGACAATGTCTTGCCATGATCTTCCACTTGGTCTGATAACCATACCTTCCCAGAAACTTCTCACGCTCATCACGGTCCTGTATCTCGCCCCCCCCCTCCCCAAATCATACATCTCCCGTGCTGACAATGTGTTGCGCACATTGGCCGGATACGGACATGGTTTGACGCGTTCAAGAACGGTCAGTAGCTCAAAAACCTCATGGCGTTACTGAGACCATCAAGGAGTGCCCTGGCCTCTACCTTGTCCAGGCGCATCGTCCTATCATCGTCGTCGTCAATACGCAGATAAATTTCGTGAGTGTTGAAGAAATCGCTCACGAACAGCTCGATCTTCCTCGTTTTCTTACTGCCCTTGGAAGATGCGGCCTTGTCACCAAGCGGCAGATTGGCTTCGTAATAGCATGTGTGGGCCATGTCCATCTCCTTTCTATAAATTCCTTTTCTCGCGCAACCCGTAGTAAAGGTTGAATCCGTCAACGTAAGCTACCGCGCGGAATTGTCCCAATCCCTTATACTCCTCGGGGGCATAAAACAAAAAGAAAGTCATGATTTTTTATTAATACTTTCAAAAAAACTTGCATGCGCGCCAACAGGATGTAGATATAGATATAGAGAATATAGCCCCGCCGGGGACAGCATCCCCGGTCCGACGCCCCCGAAAGGGGGCGTTTCTGTTTTCCCTTTAATCGTCGGGCGCGCTTTCGGAAGCGCCAAGCTCAAGCTTTTTCGTGGCGGAGGGATTGGCGCGACGCGCGCGGCGGGCCCGCTTGTAGGTCACGTCCACCTGTTTCGAGGGGGGATAGTCCACGCGCTTGCCGGAGAGGAGTTCCTCGATCATGAGGAGTTGGAGGCGCGGATAATCCCGGCTCCAGCCGGGCGAGGAATAGAAGCCCGCGCCCGCGGCCTCGGCGCGCATGGGCTGGGTCGGCTCCTCCATGGAGATCAGAACCCCGATGGCCGCGGCCTCGCGCTCGAGCACGCCGCGGAGGTCGCGCACGTGCGAGACCGTCACGCGCCCGGCCTTGACCGAAAAGACGATCTGCTTGGTCTTGCCGCTTTCGCCCTCGTCGTGGAAGAAGAGGCGGCCGTCGATCCCCTTGTCCGCGCCTTTTTTCTGCTCCGCCGGGCGCGCGCCAACGAGCCCGAGGGCCCACCACTGGAACTGGTACGGGTCGCTCTCCGCGAGCGCGGCCGCGTCCGGCAGGGACACGGGCTCGCCGATCACGTCGTAGGAATCCCTCACGGCTTCGCCGAACGCGTCGCGCAGGCGGTTTTTCATGAGGGTGATGGCGAGGTGGGTGATGTCGATGCCGATCCAGCGGCGCTTCAGGCGCTCGGCCACGGCGACGGTGGTGCCGCAGCCGCAGAAGGGGTCGAGCACCAGGTCGCCCTCGCTGCTGCTCGCCGAGATGATGCGCTCAAGCAGGGCTTCGGGTTTCTGCGTGGGATAGCCGAGGCGCTCTTTTTTGAAACCTGCGATTATCGAGATATCCCACACATCACGACGAGGCAAACCTTTCGATTCAGCATCAAGTGTGATCTTTCGAGTCTTTGTCTTAGGGTCAAGCATCTGCGTCTTGCCCTTGAATCGTTTCACATAGCTCGGACTATTTGGTTCGTACTCGACATTGAACGTACCCGGTCCATCGGAAGACTTCGTATAAAAAAAGATTGCATCGTGCATTTGCTGAAACCGTTTTGAGGGACTTGGCCATCTTCGATAGCTCCAGATTATCTCGTTTCTAAAACAGCCCGGTTCAAACACGGCGTCCATCAGCACCTTGAGATAATGGCTCGCCGTGGGGTCGCAGTGGAGGTAGAGGCTGCCGGTGGGTTTTAAAACGCGGTGAAGCTCGATCAGGCGCTGAGCCATCATGGCGAGGTAGGCGGTCATGTCCGTGTCCCCGAGGAAATTGCGGAAGGAGAGCATGACAAGGGAGACGCGCTCCGGGCCGTATTCCACCACGTATTGGTAGGCCGCGGCCGCGGCCTCGTCCCAGCGCCAGGTGTCCTCGAAGGCCTTGATCTGGGCGCTCGAGCCCGCGCCGTCGTGCTCGGCGAAGAGCACGTTGTAGCTCTGGTTGCTGTTGAAGGGCGGATCGAGGTACACGAGGTCCACGGTTTCGTCCTGCACGTAGCGGCGCAGGATGTCCAGGTTGTCGCCGTAGTAGAGCTTGTTCTTGTCCAAGGATGCGCCCCCTGCCCGGTTTTTTAAAAAAGGCCCTTTTGTCCGGCGGCAGGCCCGCAGAACGGAGGGCATGACCGTCGGGCAAAACCCGATTCCGGTTCACGGCCCGATTGTGCAGAAGAAGGGGAGAAGAGTCAAGCGGTATTGCGCATGGATGGAATGGCGGCAAAGCGCTATTTCCCGAACACGGGCGTCCCCGCGCGGTAGCTCGCGCCGGAGGGGTTTCCGTGGAAGCCGCAGAGGAGGTAGTCCTTGTTCGAGGCGTTCCCGAGCACGATATCCTCGAGGAGAAAGGTCTTCAAGTCCGGAAAGCGCTTCTTCGCCTCGGCGTAAAGGTTCACGCGGATTTCCCTGTCGCCCGGCTTGTAGCAGGACTCCGGGGCCACGAAGGGGACCGCGAGCGCCCGGGCCGCGAAGGGCTCCCAGAAGTTTACGTACACCCTCTCGTGCCCGACCACGTCGTAGCTCTCCTCCACGGGCGCGTTCGCCTTCACGATGAAGGCCCTGCCGCCCACCTTCACGTTCAGGTTCACCAGGGCGTTCGGTCCCGGCTCGAAGGGGATGACGAGAACGGGCGTTTGTTCGAGGTCCACGGGCTCTTTCAGGGCATAGCGCGCGGCGAACGCGCCCCCGCCCAGGCGGTTTACGACCTCGGTGAGGCCGCCATCGAGCGCCCGGCAATGGACCCGCTCCGGCTCGAGCGGGGTCCAGGCCGTCTCGCCCGCCTCGCCGTAGGGCTCGAGGTAAATCCGGCTCTCGTTCGTCCGCGCCTCGGCCATGGAGCGCAAGAGCCCGTAGACCACGCCGTTCTTGAAGGTCCAGAGCGCCGCGTGGCCGCCGGAGAGGGGTTTTGGATCGCGGACGTGGAACAGGATCTGGCCGTCCCGGGAGACCTGGATCGCGTCGCCGACCTTCACCACGCGCATCTTGAACCATTCGACGTGGAGGTCGTTGATATTGCCGCGGAAGGGCTCGAACCGGATCTCCCGGTTCTCGGCCAGGACCCGGCCGCCCTTGAGGAGGTAGGTGGCCGCGTTGTCGTACCCGCCGAAGAGGAGGGTGTAGCCGGAGTCCAGGTCCTTGCCGTTCGTGCAGAAGGAAAAGTTCACGTCGTGCCGGGCGTTGCGCTGGTTTTCGAACTTGCGCTGGTAGACGTCCTTCATGGAGTAGTGGAACTCGTGGACCTGGTCGCCCTCGAAGCGGTCCTTGGAGAAGCTCACGACCGGGCTGCGGCCGTAGCCCTGGAAGAAGTTCCATTTCTTCTCGCAGTTCCAGCGGTTCCTGATCTCCCACGCGCCGGAGACCTCGTGCCAGCCGACCGGCGGGCCCTCGAAGAACTCGTGCCACACGTTCCGGGAGAGGATTTCGGGCTTCGGCGCTTCGGGCCGGAACGGAGAGGGGGAAAAGAATCCGATCTTCACGCCCTTTTGAGGTGCCAGGTCCTTTACCGGCCTTTCCTGCCAGAAGAACCGGCCGTTTTTGCGCTCCAGGAGCGCCGGGCCCCTGGACGGGTCCGCGGCAAAGGTGCGGAGGCATTCGTTCCCCGGGCCGTGGAGGGTGAGAAGGCACGGCGCCGGGGGGGCGTATTCGACGCGGAAGTCTCCGAAGAGGACGGTCTGGTTGAGCGCCCCATGCCGGAGGCCGTTCTCGGTTTTCAGGGTCTTGGAGGTCCAGAGGTCGCTCCCCTTGGTCCAGCGGACGAGGAGCCAGTCGCGGTTCTCCGCGTCAAAGGGTTTGTGAGAGTAGACCAGGCTCTGCTGAAGAACCGGCCGCATGGGCTCGGGCTCGCTTAGGCTCCGCACCCGGAAGTCGTCGAACCGGACTTCGCCTTTGCGGGAGAATAGGCCCACCTCGCCCGTAAGCGCGACGGGCGAGCGGTATTCCAAAAGGGGCGTCCCATCCACCTTGCCCACGATCCGGCCGTCCTCTCCGGCCTCCACCCCGAGGCGGAACCAGCGCCCGGCCGGCGCGGCGAGCCGGGCTTCCCCGAGGCGCGTCGCGCGGCCGTCCCTCCGCTCCTCGAGGAGGAGCCGTTCCTGGTGCGGCCCCTCGGAGAGCGTTAAGAGAAAGCCGTCTCCGCCCTTTTGCGAGGCGATGAGAAGGCCGGCCTGTGCGCCCTTTTCGCGCCGGATCGAGACCTCCATGCGGAAGTCGTTCCAATAGGGACGGCCCGTCACGAGGAACGACTCCTCCTCCGATTCCGGGGAGGATTCGGACACGAGCACAAAGGGATTGGGCGTGACGGACTCCTCGAGCCCGGTGGCGCAGGTCTTCCATCGCCCGGAGACGACCTCCCACAAGTCGAAGATTCCGATCGTCTTGCGCATGAAGCCCTCATCCATGCGGATGGGCTCAAGCTTCTGCAGCCGCATGGCCGGGGGGCCGCCCTGGCAATAGGCCACGGCCGTGACCCGCTTCGCCTGCCAGTCCTTCGGGTCCCACGGGCAGTCTTTCAGGGGGCCGCTCCACACGGGGCGCCCGTGCCAATAGAGCCGCAGGGCACTTTGATAGTTGGCCAGGGAAAGCGCGGCGGTTGTGAGACTCGCACCCTTTGGCACGGGCTCTCCGAGGATCGGCGCACACTTCTCTCCTGAGATGGAATAACCCCATAACGCCTTGCCGGTGAAGGTGAAATGGAGGTACCGTCCGCCCTTGAGGTCGCCGAGGAGAAGATAGACCGGGGCCGGAAGCTCCGCGGCGCCCGCCGGGGGGTCGAGGGTGAGCGAGAAACGCTCCGCGTCAACGGGCACGGGGCGGCCCGCGAAGCGACTCTCAAGCTCGGGGAGGGACGGCGGGGGCATGAAGGGGGCGCTGGCGAAGGATGGCGCGCCGGTTCGACCGGGCTCGGCACGGGCGAAAACCATCGCCAAAACGAGCAAAACGGCCGTTAGGGATGAGAAGATCGGACGTTTCATCGCGCGCACATCCTCAAAAACTCCAAGGCTTAGCCGGATGAAAAGACCTGGTTCCCCCGCCAGCATGTTTATAACAGATCGCCGGGCTATTGTAACTACGACGAAAGCCAAAGAGATAGAGATCGAGGAGGCGATAGCTCCCTGGGACTTTAGAGGGATTCCGCCGGATTTCCATCCTCTTTCGCGTCCCCGGCTTCCCTTTCCCTGTACAGCATGAGGCGCTCGATGGAGAGGGCCCTGCCGGTCTGGGGGTCCGCCGCGATGAGCGCCGCGCAGAGACGCACGTCGCCCGTGGCCACCGCGAAGCGCGCGGGCATGGCGGTCGTAAAGTGGTAGAGCACGCTCTCCTTGTCGCGGCCGAGCACGGAGTCGAAGGCGCCGGTCATGCCGAGGTCGGTGAGGTAGGCCGTGCCGCCCGGGAGGATTCGCTCGTCGGCCGTGGGCACGTGCGTGTGCGTGCCCACCACGGCCGTCACGCGGCCGTCAAGGTGCCAGCCCATGGCGATCTTTTCGCTCGTGGCCTCGGCGTGGATGTCCACCACGATGAGGTCCGCGTCCCTGCGCAGGGTATCGAGGATCGTGTCGGCCGCCAGGAACGGACACTCCGCCGGATTCATGAAGACCCGGCCCACGAGGTTCACCACGGCCACGCGCGCGCCCGCCTTCGAGACGAAGAGGCCCGCGCCGTGCCCGGCCGCGGCCGGCACGTAATTCAAGGGGCGAAGGAGGCGCTCATCGCCCAGGCACTCGAAGACCTCCTTGTTCTTGTAGACGTGGTCTCCGCTCGTCACCACGTCCACCCCCGCTTCCAGGATCTCCCGGAGGACCTTGCTGGTGAGCCCGGAGCCGCCCGCGGCATTCTCGCCGTTGGCGACCACGAAGTCGATGCGGCGCTCCTCCTTGAGCGCGGGAAGGCGCGCCTTCAGGATCTCCCGGCCGGGCTGCCCGACCACGTCGCCGATGCAGAGGATGCGAAAGGACATGGATTCCTCCGAACAAAACCCGGAAAAGCGGCGATGGATGCGGTTCCGGGTCAAGGGATGTTCCTATCAACACGCCGGACATCCCTAAGGACCGCCCCCAGGCTCCGCGCCCAAGGTATTCGTACCCGATGCGCCGCGTTTCGTCAAGGGAAGAACGGGAATACCGGCCCCTTCCTCAATTTTCTTGAATGCTTCCCCCATAGACGGTATAAGAAGGGACTGGAACGGCCGGGCGACAGGCCCCGGAAAGGATTTTCCGCGTTCTCCCGTCGAAAAGGACGCCGGGACGCCCTTTCGGTGGAACGGCGCGCCGGCCGGGAAGAGGAAGCCCGATGCAGGGATTCATGCGCGTCTTTCTTCTCGTCGTCGCGGCGGGGCTCGTTTTGGAGCTCGTGAGTTGCCGGAACGCTTCGACCCTTCGGGAGCGCACGCTCGCGGTCTATCCCGAGCACATCGACGGCGACTCCCAAATCCGCGTGCTCGTCAGGAGCGGCCTTTCCGAGGCCGCCCTCACCGTGAGCGGCGGATACGAAATTCTCTCCGAGCCCCCGGATCCCGCCAAGCCCGTCCTCGGCGCGGTGCGCGAATCCTCCGCCCCCTCGGTGACCGTGTCCGTCCGTCCCACGGAGCAGGGCTTGAAACTCGGGCGGAACGAGACGCCGTACGCGGCCGTCCGCATCCGCGCCCTCCAGGGCGCGCGCCTGGCCGTGAACGGGGAGGATATCGGCAAGGAGGTCGTCCTCCGGCGGGTGAGCATGAAGCCGGGAAGCGCTTCCGGGCCCTTCGCGCTCCAGGTGGTGGCCCGGGTGGGGATCGAGGAGTATCTGGCGGGCGTGATCCCGAACGAAATGTATACGCACTGGCCCCTGGAGGCCCTGCGCGCCCAGTGCGTGGCGAGCCGGACCTACGCCCTCTACAAGATGCGGACCCGCACCCACCTCGATTGGGACGTGTACAACACCGTGGCGAGCCAGGTCTGGAAGCCCTCGCCCCAGGGGAGCCCGATCGTCAACATGGCGGTGAACTCCACGCGCGGGATCGTCATGACCGATAACTTTCGCCTCTTCCCGGCGTACTTCAGCGCCCAGTGCGGAGGCGAGACCAAAAATGCGGAGCGGGTCTTCATCTCCCGGCACATCGCCCCGCTCACGGGCGTCCGCTGCCCCTACTGCCTCGGCCGGCCGGGAGCCGAGAACTGGACCTTTTCCCTGCCGGTGGAGGAGATCGAGAACCGGCTGAAAAACGGCGGCTACCCCGTGGGCCTCATACGCAACATCCAGGCCCTCGACGAAAACGGCCGAATTCTTCGCAGCCGGGGACGGGTCTACGACGTGACCCTTGAGCACGAGGTGGAGGGCAAGGTCCGGATGCTCACGCTTCCGCTCGAGAACGTCTTCCGCCGCCTCGTCGGCGCCGGACGGGGGGAGCTTGCGAGCTCTTATTTCTCCGTCTCGGTCCGCGACGGGCTTGCGACCTTTACCGGCCGCGGCTTTGGACACGGGGTGGGGCTTTGCCAGTACGGCGCCCAATACCTCGCCAAGGAAGGCAAGAGCTACCAGGAGATCCTGGAGTATTATTACGGGGGGCATACCCGCGTCCGCCTCTACGGCGCGGAGCCGCGGTGACCGTCCGGATCGGCCAGGGGCCATCCGCCCAAGCGCTGCACGGCGGGGGCCGAGTTCGAGTCGGGGATATTGCCCGCTCCGGCTGCGCGGGAGACAGGCCATGCAATTCACCCTCTCGGCGCGGGATCCGGCGAGTTCGGCGCGCACGGGCCGGCTCCTCCTGCCGCGCGGGACGGTGGAGACCCCGGCCTTTCTGCCGGTCGGCACCCAGGCGACGGTCAAGGGCCTCACCCCCCGGGATCTCCGCGAGATCGGCGTGGAGATCGTTCTCGCCAACGCCTATCATCTGATGCTCCGCCCGGGCGAGGCGGTGGTGCAAGCCTCCGGCGGGATTTCCTCCTTCATGGGCTGGGGCGGGCCGGTGCTCACCGATTCCGGCGGTTTCCAGGTCTTTTCCCTTGCGCACCTGCGGCGCGTAACGGCCGAGGGCGTGCTCTTCCGCAGCCATATCGACGGCCGAGAGATATTCCTGACCCCCGAGCGTGCCGTGGAGATCCAGGAGGCCCTGGGCGGAGACATCATCATGGCCCTGGACGAATGCCCGCCCGGCGGGGCGGGCCGCGCGCAGGTGGCCGAGAGCCTCGAGCGGACGCACGACTGGGCGCGGCGCTCCCTGGCGGCCCAAAGGACATCCCGGGAAGAGCAGGTACTCTTCCCGATCGTGCAGGGAGGGATCTTTCTCGATCTTCGCACGCAAAGCGTCGAGGCGCTCGGCGCGCTTGCGGCGCCCGGGTACGCCATCGGCGGGGTGTCCGTGGGGGAGGGCCCGGAGGAGATGCGCGCGGTGGTGGAGCACACCGCTGCGATTCTTCCCAAGGAAAAACCGCGCTATCTCATGGGCGTGGGCCATCCGCGGGACCTCCTCATGGGCATCGGCGCCGGGGTGGACATGTTCGACTGCGTTCTGCCCACCCGCAACGGCCGGAACGGCCAGGCCCTGACGAGCGGGGGACCCGTCAATTTGCGCAATCTCGAGCACAGCACGAGCCGCCTGCCCATAGATTCCGATTGCAGTTGCTACGCATGTCGCCATTTTACAAGAAGTTATATCAGGCATCTTTTTCTCTGCGGAGAAATGCTTGCCAGTGAGCTTGCAAGTCTGCATAATGTACGTTTTCTTGTAGGCCTTATGGAGCGAGCGCGTGAGGCGATTCGTGGAGGGAGTTTTCGCGCGTTTGCCCAGGACCTTCTCGATCGCTACGAGACCGACCGCAACAGGGCGTGAGCGTTCGCTCCGTAAGCGGTTTTGCATAGGGGACACACTTTGTGACGGGGTGCGTTTCCTTGCCGAGCGCCCCTTCCGTCGTGCGCAGGCGGTGGAGCGGTTGGAGAAGGGGGATGTGCGGCCCAACGGGATTTCCTGGTAGGGAGAGAGACACCCATGGCGGAAATGAACACGGCTCCGGCGGGCGGGACCACGACCGCCACCACGGTTGCGGGTTCCTCGACGCCCGCGCCCAGCGCCCCGCCGAAAGGCCTGGGCGGATCGACGCTTTGGCTTATCCTCCTCCTTTGGGGCGTGGTGATTTACTTCTTCTTCATGCGTCCGCAGCGGCAAAAGGAAAAGGACCGCAAGGCGACGATCGAACGGGTGAAGAAGGGGGACCGCGTCGTGTCCATCGGCGGGATTCACGGAACGATCATCGCCTTGACCGACGAGACCGTGACGATCAAGATCGACGAGAAGAGCGGTACGACCTTGACGCTCGCGCGCGCCGCCATCAATACGGTCATCCGCGAGGAGTAACCGCTACGCGCAGGAGGCGGAGCGAAGCAGCGGCAAGGCGGCGTTTCATCCGGCCGATACGGATGGCGACACTTTTCGCCCCGCGGGCGTGCCGGATGGGACCGCCGGTCCCGGGGCGTCGGTGCGGCGGGATCCGCCGGGCGCGAGCGCCGGGCCGGGACCCCTGAAGGAGAGATTCATGGAGTGGGTGAAGGAAAAAAAATACGGCATCCTCCTGGCCCTCGTCGCCCTGGTAGCCCTGTGGCCGCTTCGCGTCTACCGGGACGCCGTCGGCGTTAGCTGGTTCTACGCGGCGCTCTTCGTGGTTTTGGGGTGCGTCATCCGCTGGCTCTCCAGGGCGGATTCCTTCGTCCGGTTGCTCGTCGTGGCGGCGCTCGTCTTGGCCGGCGCGCGCGTGGTACTGGAGACCCGGAGCCTGAAGGAGACCGAGTACCAGAGCCGGATCCGCCAGCTCGAGCGCGAGATCCAAGACCTGCCCGAGACGAGCCCGCAACGCGTCGAAAAGGGGAAGGAGCTCGACCGCTACAAGGCGCGCATGCTGGAAAACCCCGAGGCGGCCCGGCAGAAGGCCGACCAGCTGGCGCGGGAGCTGGAGACCCTCACCCCCGGAACGGCCGCCCATGGAGAGAAGACCCGGCAGCTCGATCTCGTCCGCGAGCAGATCCCGAAGTGGTACGACCGGTTTCCCTTGAACCTGGGGCTGGACTTGCGCGGCGGAACCGAGGTGCGCCTCCGCATCGTCAGCCACGCGCAGGAGCGGAGGGTCCAGGCGCTCAAGGAGGAGCTCAACAACCTCCGGGAGGTCAAAAAACTCAGGCCCGAGGACAAGGAATACCGCGACAAGCTGGGGGAGCTTGAGGACGCCCAATCCCGGCTCAGCAAGAACATCAGCGACGCGGTGGACGTCATTCGCAACCGCCTGAACAGCCAGGGGCTCTCCGAGATCCCCGTGGCCCAGGAAGGCGCGAACCGCATCCGCGTGCAGCTGCCCGGCATGGACAGCGCCACGGCCCAGTCCGTGATCGACAGCATCCGGCAGACCGGCAAGCTCGAGTTCCGCCTCACCATCGAGCCCCGGGACGACCGGATGCTCTTCGACGAGGTCAAGAACCTGAACCTGCCCCCGGACACGCGCAACATCTGCCTCAACCACAGCCGCGCGCTCCAGGAGGAGGAGATCGGGCTCGACGGCCGCTGCAAGCTGCATGGCACCAAGCTCTACGACTGGCTCGAGGAACCGGCCGAGCGGGACGTCCGGGGCGAGGTCAAACGGCCCGCGCGCTTGCATCTCCTCCTGCAGGAGCCGAATCCCCTGACCGGCGAGAACCTCGCGTACGCGCGCCCCGGGGCCAGCCAGACCAATCCCGGCTACTTCAACGTGGAGTTCGAGTTCAAGGGCCTGGACGCCAAGCGCTTCGGCCGCCTCACGGCGGAGTACTGCCGCAAGGGCGAGACGCCGGGGCGGCTCCTGGCCGTCATCCTCGACGGCAAGCTCCGCAGCGCCCCGGAGATCCAGTCGCCCATCCCGGACGGCCGGGGCGTGATCACGGGGAATTTCACCTTCGCCGAGGCCAGGCGGCTGGCGGTGGTTCTGAACGAGGGCAGCCTCCCCGTGGACATCGACATCGAGTCGGAGAACACGATCGGCCCCACCCTGGGCGAGGACTCCATCCGCAGCGGCATGCAGGCCATCGTGGCGGGCCTGGTGCTGGTCCTCGTCTTCATGGTCGGGTACTACCTCGTGGCGGGGGTCATTACCGACGTCGGTCTCTTTATCAACATGCTCTTCATCCTCGCGATCCTCATCGGCGCCCGCGCGGCCCTGACGCTTCCCGGGATCGCCGGCCTCATCCTCACCGTGGGCATGGCGGTCGACGCCAACGTTCTCATCTTCGAGCGCATCCGCGAGGAGCTTCGCAAGGGCTTGAATCTCGCCCGGGCCGTGGAGAACGGATACGATCGCGCCTTTGTCACGATCATGGACTCGAACATCACGACCCTCATCACCGCCTTCATCCTGATCGGCTTCGGCACCGACCAGGTGAAGGGCTTCGGCACCATGCTCACGATCGGCATCCTCACCTCCATGTTCGTCTCGCTCTT